>LUYZ01000063.1 GCA_001603425.1 Bacteroidales bacterium Bact_08 | reverse complement strand
TTTTAAAAGAAAATATATTTTACCTTTGCAGCAGAATAATTAATGAATTTTAAAAAATCCACAATATGAAAACAATACATCTGACAAAAGAGGAATTTTTGACTAAAGTAGCAAATTACGAAGCATCTCCAGATAAATGGAAATATTTAGGTGATAAACCTGCTATTATAGATTTCTACGCAAACTGGTGTGGCCCATGCAAAATGATTGCTCCAATTTTAGATGAGCTTGCTCAGGAGTACAGCGATAAGATTTATATATATAAAGTGGACACAGAAAAGGAGCAAGATCTTGCAGCAGCATTCGGTATTAGAAGTATCCCTTCATTACTATTTGTTCCAATGGAAGGAGATCCGCAAATGGCAATGGGAGCACTACCAAAAGCATCCTTTAAAGACGCCATAGACAAAGTGCTACTCAAATAACAACCAGACACTTAGGCTCTCACTCTGCCGCTGTGCGTGCAAAAAGCCTAGTTTACAGTAAAATCCAATAATAAAAAGGACAAAACTATGGTGGGTTTTGTCCTTTTTGTTTTCGTAAAACCCTTACATCCAAGACATTTGCACGCACTCCGTCAGAGCCACACCCTAAACCGTAGGAAATTAATCTTTTTGCTGTCTAATAAAAAGATTAATTTTACAAAATGCAAGATATCTCACAAAAAGAGAAATATATAATAACTCAGATTCTTAACGGAGAGAGTTCTCTTTTCGAAAAGATTGTTGAAAGCTATTCTACAATGATATTTAGAGTAGCAATGGGATACTTGCACTCAAAAGAAGATGCCGAAGACATTACACAAGAGGTATTTATAAAGGCATACCGATCACTATCTACATTCAATATGGAAGCCCAACTTTCTACTTGGCTATACAGAATTACGGTTAACAGCTGCCTAAATCATATAGAACGCAAACAAAAAAAAAGCATATTGTCGAGATTAGAGGACTCAACATGGTTATTAGGCACTAGGAAGTCTGCCGATAAAAACCCAGAAGAGTATTCTATCGCCAAAGAGAAAGCACAAGCAATAAGAAAAGCAATCGACTCTCTTCCAGAAAAACAGAAAACCGCATTTATTCTTCAAAAATATAATGAGCTATCTCAAAAAGAGATCTCTGCAATAATGGAAATATCAGAAGGAGCAGTTGAACAACTCTTAATAAGAGCAAAAAATAATTTAAAAAGCAAGCTAAAAAATCTAATTTAAAATTCTACAACCTTCGATAAAAGAAAATAAATATTTCATTGAATAAACAAACAATAGAATTTTAGACCATAGGAAAAATAAAAAAACGTTGTCTAATAACATATAAAACAAGCGAAATGGAAAAGAAAGACATCATAGATATTTATATAGATAATGAAAAAAAGATTGAACCATCGCCATATCTCAATAAGAGAATCATGACATCAATTCAATCTCATAAATTATCTTTAAGACATAAGTTTGCAATTGCAGCATCCATTATTGTGGTAATCGCATCTGGAATTCTTCTAGGCACTCAAATAGCTAACGACACAAATGAGATGTACGCACTAAATATTAACGATTCTAACATAGAAAATTTACACATGTATGAATCTGTAATAGAATAAATTCTCCAACTAGATTCGTAAAATCAAACAAGAATTAAAACATAAAATATGGACTACTATAAAAAATATATAACAAGCCGAATAGTTGTAGCTATTTTAAGTCTATTTGCAATTACAGTAATTGCAACGGCTGTTTACAAGAAAGTAGCCACAAATAAAATATCAGAAGATACGATAATCATAGATATAGAGAGCACGCCATTAAACGGAAGAGTTTTACGTCATCAACTTGGATTTGACTCAGGCCAAATGGAACAATACAGAGAGATAACAAGAGAGTTCAGACACAAAGCAAATGATATTATTCACTCAATTAATAATGCTAAAATAGAACTTTTTAATGAATTAAATAGTGAAAATAGCCGTAGGAATGAGATAGAAAAATGGTCTAATGAAATAGGAGAAGGACACACAAGATTAAAAATAGAGTCATCTGAATACTATTTAAAATTAAAAGAGATCTGTACTCCAGAACAAAAAAAAGAGTTATCAAAAATGTTTAAACCTCTATTTAAACAAGAAAGGCGACACAGAGAAAACACAGGAAGAAGAGGTAGACAATACTAAAAATAAAACCAACTTAACAAACAGGCATGCATGTAAGTTAGTTATATATATAAATTAAACAAGTAAGTAAGTCAAGTAAACTTATAAATTAGTCAAGTAATTAAGTTAAGTAAAAGTTAATAAATAAGTCATGAGAAAAAGAATAAGCAAAATAGCACTAGTTGCCACAGCAATACTAATATCAATCAACTTTGCATCGGCACAGACTCAAGAGAAAACAGAAAAAGAGACTCAAAAAGCTGTAAGATCTTGTTTTGTAGATAAAAACAACAACAATATTTGTGATAATTATGAAGATGGATCTTGCACCATAGGCAATGGTAAAGGCCTTATGGATGGATCTGGAAACAGACAAGGATTTAGACAACACTCCAAAGATAGTACTGGCGTAACCACCAGATCATTTAACAGAGATGGATACAGACATTACAGAGGAACTAATCAAGATCAAGTAGGTACTCAAAGAGCAGATAGAAGAGGTAATGACAGATATTATAGATCTGGTAGAGGAAGCAGAGGTCGTGGAGGAAACCAATATGGCCCTGGCGATGGCACTGGAAACAGAGCTAGATAATAAATAATTAAGATTTATTAAAGGAGAGAGGTAGCTTGTGGATGGGCTACCTCTTTTTACTTCAACAAACGTACTATTTTAAAAGCGCTCTATTTAAAATCTGTACAGGATGAAGCGCCTCTTTGGATGTCCCATCTAATATTTGCTGACGACAAGATATTCCAGGAGCTGCAATAGTAACATCTGGGTTTGCCGATCTTACAGCAGGAAATAGTGTCTGTTCTCCAATTGCCATCGATATTTTGTAGTGCTCCTTCTCATATCCAAAAGAACCAGCCATTCCACAACAGCCACTATTAATTTTAGAAACCTTGTAATTTTTTGGAATCGAAAGCATCTCACAAGAGGCATCTACAGAAGCAAGAGCCTTTTGATGACAATGACCATGTAATAAAATACTTAATGAACTATCAGTAAATCTATCCCTTGAGATCTTCCCATCTTTAAACTCTTTAACAATAAACTCATCGAACATCAATGCATTTTTAGATAACTTAACAGCATCTTCAACCAGATCCCTCTCCACTAACTGAGGATATTCATCTCTAAATGAAAGAATTGTTGACGGCTCTATCCCAATCAAAGGACTCTCCTGTGTAACTATATCTTTTAATGCAGATACATTTTTATTGGCAAGTTTGGCAGCTCTCTTAACAAAACCCTTGGATATAGCAGCTCTTCCACTCTCATAATGTTTTGGAATAACAACCCTATAACCCAAAGATGTTAAAAGATCTATGAACTCAACTGCAACTTGCGCCTCATTATAAACAGTAAATTCATCGGCAAAAAGATAAACCACCTTATGCTCTTTACCTGAAGATAAAACACGCGAACTAGCTAATTTAGCATATTTTCGTACCGATACTGTGGATACCTGAGGCAAATCTCTCTCCACTGCAAATTGTAGAACCTTTTTAATTAACCTTGAGCTAACTCCAAATGAGGCAATTTTATTATATAGATTTGGAAAAAAATGCGCCATTTTCATAAAAAATGCCATTCTAGAGATAATATAAGACCTAAAAGGTGCACCACTTGAGTCGTAATGGTGTTGTAAAAACTCTGCCTTATATTTAGCCATATCTACATTTGATGGACACTCATTTTTACACCCTTTACAAGAGAGACATAAATCTAGTGATTCCAATATCTCTTTTTGATCAAAAACCTTTTTAGATTTTGGATAGGTCAATAGCTCTCTTAGAGTATTTGCTCTACCTCTAGTGCTATCCTTCTCTTCATTAGTTGCTCTAAAACTTGGGCACATTGTACCGCCAAATTCTACAGCTTTTCTACAATCACCAGAGCCATTACACTGTTCTATGGCAGAAAGCCAACCTCCATTAGAACTAAAATTAAAATAACTCTTAATATTTAAAGGAGTAGCTTGTACACTATAACGCAAGGAGCTATTCATCGGAGGTGTGTCCACAATCTTATTTGCATTAAAGATTGATTTGGAGTCAAACACCTTTTTCAATTCCCTCATTAAATTATAGATATAATCTCCATACATCAGAGGTATAAACTCACCCCTCAAACGGCCATCACCATGCTCTCCGCTTAACGATCCTCTATATTTTTTTACCAATAATGCTGTTCTATATGCAATATCTCTAAAAAGCTCCACATCTTTACTCTTCTTAAGATTCAACACAGGCCTTAAATGTAGCTCACCTGTTCCAATGTGCGCATAATAGACACAACTCAAACCAAACTCTTTTAGTAAAGCATCAAAATCTCTCATATAATCTGGCAACTTACTAGGAGCAACAGCTGTATCCTCAATAACAGGAACAGGTTTAGCATCTCCATTCATAGAAGAAAGAAGTCCCAAACCCGCCTTTCTCAAAGACCAAACCTTTGGTATATCAGCACCAAAAACCTCAGAGCAATAATATACTAAACCACTATCTAAAAGCTCATTTTCTAAACATTTAGCTCTCTCTTTAAGAGTATCAATATTATCATCGGCCAACTCACAAATAAGAATTGCAGCAGGAGAGCCCTCTATAAAAAAACGATTTTTACTCTGAGAGATATTACCTTTACTAAGCTCCAAAATATTGGAGTCCATAAGCTCCACTGCAACTGGCGCATGAGAGAGTGCAATAAGATTAGCCCTAAAAACAGAGTCCAACTCTTTTGCATGAGCACAAACAAGCATACTATGTTTTGGAGGAAGATCTACCAATCCAACTTTTAACTCATATGCCAAAGCCAATGTTCCTTCAGAACCAGCTAAAATAGAACACAGATTATATCGACTCTTAATAAACTCATCCAAAGCATAACCACAATTTCTACGCTTAACCTCTGGATCTGGAAAATTATCTTGAATCTCTTTGAGTGCTCTCTCATTGGTTATCAAAGATTCAAAATATCTGTAAATCTCTCCCTCCAAATTATTTTGCTTACACTTATCTTTAAACTCCTGCTCAGTCAAATCTTTAAAATGTGCCTCCGATCCATCGGCAAGAATAACTTTTGCCTCTAACAGATGATCTCTTGTACTACCATAAACCAATGAGTGTGAACCACAAGAGTTATTACCAACCATACCACCTAAACAACACCGATTACTTGTTGAGGTTTCAGGACCAAAAAACAACGAATCTTTAACTGTTACATTATTTAGAGTATCCAAAACCACACCTGGCTCCACCCATGCATACTTTTCATTTGGCTCAATCTCCAAAATGGAGTTCATATATCTGGACATATCCACAACCAGTCCATTTCCAACCACCTGACCAGCCAAAGAAGTTCCTGCCGTTCGAGGAATAATTGTAATACCCTCCTTTGAGGCAAACTTTATTGCCTCTTTAAGATCATTTTTATTTTTTGGATAACAGACTCCATAGGGAGTCTCTCTATATGCAGATGCATCTGTTGAGTACAATATCTTACTCAAAGAGTCTGCAAAAACAGAACAACTTGATAACTCCATTATTTATGATTTAACTGACTCTGGTTACAACACCATTTTGTAAAAGATACTTTTGACCACTCTCCCAACATACTGCATAGCCATCTTTATCAAAGTTCAATCTATTACCATATTCGCCAACCCAGCCAACATGTTTTGCCGGATTTCCAATAACCAAAGAGTATGGCCTAACCGATTTTGTAACAACAGAACCTGCACCTATCATTGAATACTCTCCAATTTCATTACCACAAATAATTGTTGCATTAGCACCAATAGTAGCACCTTTTTTTATAAGTGTATTCAAATAAAACCCTTTTCTAACCACAGCGCTTCTAGGATTTGTTACATTTGTAAAAACACATGAAGGTCCTAGAAAAACATCATCTTCACAAACAACTCCAGTATAGACCGATACATTATTTTGAACCTTTACATTATTCCCTAACACAACCTTCGGAGATATCACCACATTCTGACCTATATTACATCTTTTTCCGATTATAGAACCTGTCATAATATGTGTAAAATGCCAAATTTTTGTCTCCTCTCCAATTGATGTACCCTCGTCTATAACTGCAGTTGGGTGTGCAAAGTAGCTCATACCAAAATAATATATATAAAAACCAGTACAAATATAACCAAAAGTGCTACTAAGTGTATAATTTATTAGATTAAATCTCTACTCAAGCAAAAACTCAGTAATACTATTCATTCCAGTAATTCCAAAATAACTCTCTACAATTGTACCTTTAAAATAAACCATCCTACCTAAATTACCAGGATTAGCCTTTAGATTTACTGCAGCTCTTATATCACCAGTGGGAAGAGATATTCCAGAGCACATCTCTTTTACCACAACTCCTTTTACCGATGAGATTGCAATATTTGTCTCTGTATTAAAAGGAGGCTCAAAAACCAACGATGATGTTGTGAGGTATCCGCAAATATAGCCGCATACCCATACCCCTTTTTGACCAACATAGTTGCACATCTGGTCGGCATAGATAGCCATCTCTCTACTGCTTCCGTCTCTTATCTTTCCAATTATCAACTCCTCAGAACGTCTAATTGATACAGTATCTAACGATATACCTGTTGTTAAGTAGTTCTCCTGATCTCCACCACCTTGATCAGAAGTAGAAGAGTGTAAATTTAAAGATATAACCTCTCTCGGCATTAAAGTTTTGCGCGCAATAATAACCCTCTGTGCATCGTCTCCTGCACCTTTTCTCATTTTTAATGTAATATCTCCTGGCGTCACAAAAAGATAACGACTCTCTGAATATGGATAATCAGCCACTCCATTTAGATCATACACCTCAAGGGTATAAAATGGGAAGCGTTTTTTAAAATCGGGAGTAAACCCAAACTTCACTCCACTATTAACCAAACGACATAATAGAGACAGACGAGTAATTTTATTTTTCTCTATTACAACTGTAGATTTATCTCCATAACAGGGTTTATTGAATGCTGGAGCATCAAACAGTACAGAGTTCACCGATATCTCATAACTGGCAGCATCCAACTTAATTTGAGAAGGTTTTGCAGAATAGAGTCCATTATAAATTACTGATCCATCATCTTTAACTATCTTTAAAATAAAAGAGTTGGTGTCCAGATTCTGAGAATTTAATGCAACAGAGCTACCAGCCTCTACTAAGGATCTATTAAAAGTACTATTACTATTTATAGACCCCTTATCAAAATCCATCAATAGAATTCCAGCCTCTTTTTTAGTATCATCATCCAAACCACCAGATGGGTCTTGGATTGTTAGAGAGTTACAACACACCATTGATAAGCCAAAAAATAGTAGCGCAATGGTTCTAATCAAAAAATAATTCTTTCTCCTCATATCCTTCAAAATTTAAAATATTGATTTTCACCTTAAAATTATAAATACA
>LUYZ01000062.1 GCA_001603425.1 Bacteroidales bacterium Bact_08 | reverse complement strand
AGAGAGAAAAAACCACTAAGAGTAAAAGTAAAAGTTGTTATACCAAAAATAAGACCCAATATAAAATGTAGTTTATAGTCTCTTTTTTTATATGGAATCAAATTAATACCTCTTCCTCTTCTTTTTTTAATAATATAAATTGCAAAAAACACCCCACAAATAATCATAATAAACCCTAATAAAGACAAAAGCTTTACAGTCCAAATCCACAACTCTCTATTTTGTCTTAATTGATAAAAATAGATCCAATGAGGAATAGCACCAATCCAAGACCAAAAACGACTTTCCTTTGTAGTTAATTGTAAAACGTCACCTGTCTTCTCTGCTATATATATCTGGGTTTTATAATCATCATTAAATATATATTTTCTTATTGGAAACTTCTCTTTATAGTGAGAAAATGGAATCCATTGATCTAACTTACTAATATTTTTTACAGTAAAATCAGAAGAGCCACTCCATCTCACAGCAATAGAATCTAAGTTAACGATACTATTCTTTTGTGATAAATCAAATGATTCTTTTTTGCCTTCCCTATTAATATATACAAAGTTGCTATTGATAATAATCGAATTGATCTTTTCTGAATCAAATAATGCAGTTGATAATGAATCTATTTTTTCTAAACATATAGAAGAGAGAGTTATCTTCTCTTGCATTTTAACTACATCCTCTTTAGTCACTTTTGGAAATGAGTGATAAATCATTACTATGCCAGAAACAAACCAAATAAAAAATAGAGCACTGAGAATAGATCCCAGTACTCTATGAACTCTTAATATATACTTAGTCAACCTCATTACATAGCATATCTTAATGATAATCTATAGCTTCTTGGCATTCCAGGTACAATTTGAGAACCTAAAGATTGATCATGATAACTCTTATTAAATAAATTATCTATCGATAATTTAAGCGTCACTCCAGATGATATATTGTAATTTACACCACATCCAGCCAATAGATATGAAGGATAGTATAGATTTGTTTTGTAATTTCTAAACACCTTATCTGTATAACTTGCATTAAAATCTATTGATGCACCACTAGATAGAATATTACTTAAATCATAACTTAATATTGAATAAAAAGTAGATTCTGGCACTCCCGTAACACGATCTCCTTTATTTGTAAAATCCTCTAAAAATGGATTCTTTTTAATATCTCTATATCTTGCATCAGTAAAACTATAACCAATTATAGCAAAAAAAGACTTTATGGGGGTTATGTTTAACTCAATGTCAAATCCTTTTGAATCCATAACTCCTACTTGCCCTATAATACTCTTTTTAACTAATACTCCTTCACTATTTAGCTCTTCCAATGTTCCTAAATTCTGAGTAGAATTCTCTTTTAGAATATAAAATAAAGAGGTATTGACTTTTAAATAATCTAAAAATGAGTATGTAAACCCAATTTCTGTTTGATAACCACTTTCTGGTTTAAATACCTCCTTATTCTCTTGTGGAAAGAATCTATTTCCTTTTGAATTATAATAAACAGTATTTTGGCTATATAGAGTCCTATATGGTTTAAAGAAAGATCCTATTGATGCATATATTGTAGTATTATTATCAACAAAATAAACAAATCCAGTTCTATATGAAAGACTAGAAGTATTTACGTAACTATAATCTCCAATATTATTTTTACTATATTTTCTCTCACCATCAGTAATTGGAGCAATTGCTCTTCTGTATCTATAGAAATCATATCTCCCAGACAACATCCATTTAAATTTATCAGAAATCTCTAAGAGATTGTGAATGTAAAATGAGTTATTAAAATCTGATGTTACGGTTGCTCTACTAAACCTAGTCTCCATATACCCCTGATTAGGCTGAGGATTATAGACAGATACCTTAGAGTAAAGACCTGGCCCAAATACATCATTTCCCAAATTATAACCAGAGTAACTATCTCTTTGCATATAAGTATATGTATAGCCAGCAGAAAAATTACTCTTCATACCCATAATATCATGACTACCAGATAATGAAATATCGTTAGTAACTATATCTGCCAAATGGGAGAATCTTAAAGGACTATTTCTTGCTACTGTATCTAAACAAATATATTGCTTAACACCATTTTTAATAAAATATCGATCGTAAATAGGGTTATTGCTAGTAAGATATATCAGATACTCTGTACCAAAATAGTTAATATCATCACTCCAAAAAGATACTTTATTGGCTAATTTAATTCTATCTGTTATATTTATATGATAATTTACAGACACATTCCAGGAATTGTGTTTAAAAAAATCAGAGGGGTTATTATACCTTGCCGATCTATCTAAATTAGGCAACATCTCTCCCTTAGATAAAAAAAGAGCATCTCCATCTACCGAATAAATATCATCGGTCATATTTGGAGGTAATCCAATTTCTGTCCCATAAAAGTCATTATTAAACCCTCCTCTAATATCAATTTTTCCAAAATTTTTCAAATTTGCCGATAGAGTCAAATATCCAGATAGTCTACTATCACCATTATCCCTCCATCCCTCTCTCTGAGAATAATTGAAATTGGCCAAATAATTTACCGGACCAGCCAAATTCCCGCCTAAACCAGCTGATGTTCGCTTATCTTTATAACTTCCATAAGATAAATTGGTATAAAATGAGCTCTTACTTTGGGCACTTTTTCTGACAACATTAATTGCACCACCTACAGCAGAGTGCCCATATAAAACAGATGCTGGCCCCTTTATCAACTCAACACTCTCGGCCATAGAAATGTCTGGAAACGGAAAAGAGTTGATCATGGTTCTTTCATCTCTTATACCATCTATCATTATTGGAGCTCTAGAAAACCCTCTTACGGTTAAAGTTAAAAATCCTCCATAGCTATTATTAATCTTTACTCCTGGTAAAAATCTTGATGCATTTAATATATCTGAAGCATCAATTTTATTTAATGTCTGCTCAGTCATTACATTTATAGATATTGGCAAATAAGTAGTAGGCACATCCAATTTTAAAACCTCTCTCTTATCTTTTTGACCAATAACAACAATATCTTTTATCTCCACTGGAGCATCGAAGTAAGAATCATTACTCAGTTTGCTATTCTCGTTTACCTTTGAAGAAAGGCCCAAGTTTTCAGTGTTTTTATCAGTATATTTGATATAGCGATCTCTGTAACCTCTCTTTTTCTCTAAAATATCATATCTTTTGTTTTCCAACGAGTAGTTAATACTTTGTATAAACATTTCAGAAATTTGAGGATACTCTCCCAATCCTTTTAACTCTAAATTCACTTCATACCCCAAAGACTCAATACTCTCTCTCCAATCTTCTGCTATATCATTTTTGGCATGCTCTCCAGCAACAATCATTAAAGGAGAAAGTAAAACTCTAGCATATCTATCTCTAATCTCTTTTTTGGATAATATTTCTGTTAAATCATCCAACGATGGATATCCCTCAATTGTCGATACAATAACGTTATTTACACCCATTCCTCTATATATGTGTTCTAACATTGCATACTGAGCTGTAGCAGGATCATAACTTCCATGACCAACCAATACTTTTAGATCTGTGCCATTATAATCTATAATCTCAATTAATCTATCATAATCACTTTTAAAAAAAAGGAGAGGATTGGCAACCCTAATGTCTTTAAATTGAGTCTCAAGCTCTTTTACCTCTTCTCTGATTGCTCTCATTTCTGTCCCCTCTAAAATTGTGGTACTTTGAACAATTACGTGAGTATACCCATCCTTAGCTAGGTCATATAAAGCCTCCTCTGTATTTTTCTTAAACACTCCATGTTTAGCTAAACGCCCTATAACAATTCTTGAGCTATAAGCCTCTCTAACCTCAATATCGGCATAGTAATCTCTAATTCTTTCAGTAATTTTATCAATAGTAAGAGATCTTGTTAAATTATGGGTAGTCCCAAAATGCACAACCAAAATTGCAATTTTATCTCCTTTATCCATAGATGACAATATTGGTTTATGGTAGAAACCCTCTTTTGCAAAAGAGGATATATTGATAATAATCAATATAATAACTAACAACACTCTATTTTTCATAATCTACTATCTCCAATTTTTATTTAATTTAAATACTAAAGAGAAGTAGAACATCATTCCAGGAGAAAGAGTAGCATAATTACTGCCATATGGCTTATCATCAACAAAATCAAAAATATTCTCAACTCCAATTGATGGTTCTATAATTATATCCCTTAATCCTTTATAAGAACCATTAAATGACAGATTCCATAACTGATACTGCTTAGCATTATCTTCTCCTAAATAAAATCTATCACTTTGATATCTACCTATTAAATTTATATTTACACTATTAACTCCAATTTTTTTATCCCAATTTGCGTTCACATTTGAAGAGTGCATGGAGGTATTATTTAATCGTACATCATTATCTTTATCAATTGCATCTGTATAACTATATCCAGCACCCAAAGAGATACCATATCCTATATAGGAATTCAGGGTTAGATCTATGCCTTTAACTTCTGCTTTAGAAATATTACTATATACATATGTCTTATTAATTCCATTTGCAGCATCCTCAGGTCTAGTTTCAATTAACTTTCTCCCAATCATATCTCGCAAACTATTTACATAACCTGTCGCAGATAGATAGATATTAGAGCCTACATACTCTAAATTAAACATACCATAATGACTTTTTTCTGGATTTAAATCTTTATTCCCTAAACTAATAGAACCTCTGGATTCATATTCATAAAAAAGTTCTAATAAAGAAGGGGCCTTAAATCCAGCGGAATATGAGGTTCTTATATTAAAATTACCTAGAGTATACATTAATGAGGCTTTAGGAGTAAAATTACCCTTAAAGGTTTGATGATAAGAATATCTTCCACCCACTACCAATTGCAGACCATCTACTATTTTCAACTCATCTTGAAGATATAAAGATGACATATATACATTTTTATCTCCATCCTTAATGCTTTTACTCTCCAAATTATCATTTACATACTCTGCTCCAAGTGATATTTTATTAAAATCCAATAACGAGAAAACCCATTTAGCATTTAAAACATCGTATTTCTGCTCCTTATTTTTCTCATGCTCTCCAATTTTAAAAGAACCGCTCTCTTTTGTATAAATTTTTGAATATTGATACACACTACTACTATAATCCATAGATAAATAGCCATCATTTCCCGTCAGATATTTAGTACCTGCTCCATAGGAATAATCTTGATAAAACATATTGTAATTATATGCTTCAATAGGTCGATAGCTTTTTCTATCGTAAAAGGATCCTTGAACATAAAAAGAGAGATTCTGGCTATGTGAGTAACCAAATCTCTGATTAAATACATTAGAATAGAATGAATTCACCGCTCTCTTTGCTGTGGGCTCATAAGTAATCGCACCTGTTTTACTATTCTTCTTAATCTCAGTGGGATTTAACTGCCAACCATCGGACTGTAACCTTCTATAAGAAGTTGAAGAGAATATCTTTCCTTGATTAGCATTTAACGAAAGAGACTGCATAAATCCCTTATTTTCAGAAATCCTACTAGTCGAAATAAAATTGAATTGATCTTTTGGTCTATTAGTAATTATGTTAACTACACCAGCAATAGCATCTGAACCATATAAAGAAGAAGCTGCTCCTTTTAGAATCTCAATTCTCTTAACATTTCCCATGTCAATTCTAGAAATATCTACGCTACCAGATATATCTCCAGTGATTTTTCTTCCATCAACCATCACTATTAAATACTTACTATCTAGTCCATTAATAAACATTTTATCACTCATTGCAGTAGAAGTAAATGTAAATGATGGATTCAACATAGTAAGAGCACTCTCGATTGTATGTGCCCCTGAGTTTTTAATATTTGTCGAGGATATTACCTCAACTGGAACTGGAGAATTTTTTAATCTCCGATGAGTACCTGTTCCAGTAATAACAACTTGATTAATATTAACTGGAGACTCCAATAAAATAATCTCAAAATTGCCTTTACTCTCAACAACATCAAATGACTTTGAGTTGTAGCCATATGCACTTGCTCTTAATTTTTCAACTTTATCACTACTAAAAGTAATTGAAAAAGAGCCGTCAAAGTTAGTAGCAACACCCTGATTAGTCTGCTCTATTCTTACAGAAGCTCCAGGGATAGCTCTTTTATTAGCATCCAATACATAACCTCTAATTGTTGTTTGTGAAAAAGCAAATAAAGAACAACACAATACCAGAACGGTACTCATTAAAATTTTTTTCTTCATTGAGAAATAATTTAAAAATTAATATCCATACTCTTGACCCCGAGAGTAATCTATTACCTAAATAGCTTGGCAGGTCTCCTGACTACCTCTAACCAGAACTACCTTCCCATTATAAAATAACAGTGGCATAAAGAGTGTTCTGGCTTTGCATAATGCAATGAGGATCACAGTAGCGGGCACTGTTCCGGATTCTAACCGGATTCCCTTTTAATTGCTCAGATTGCGAAATCTGTCAATTACCTAAGCCGCGGCAAAGATAGATTTTTTACCTTTGTTTCAAAAAAAAAGATGAATTCTAATTATCCCTCTGCGTTTATTATTGCTGCAACATCATCTGGATCTGGCAAAACCACAGTTACATCTGCTCTTTTAAGACTTCTTTCTAAAAAAGGATATAAGGTTGCACCTTTTAAATGTGGACCAGATTATATAGATCCAATTTATCATAAAATAGCTTGTGGAAATAGATCTGTGAATTTAGATCTTTTTATGAGTAGCAATCAACATATTAAAATGCTATGGGAAAAAGAGATTTCTACTAATAATATAGCTATATGCGAAGGCGTTATGGGAATGTTTGATGGATACAATAGAGATTGCGGCAGCAGTGCACATCTTTCCAAAATTCTTGATATCCCAATTATACTTATTATAGATTGTAAATCGGCAGCATTCTCTATTGCAGCAACAATCAATGGATTCAACACATTAGACAATTCCGTAAAAATTGCAGGTGTAATTCTAAATAGAGTATCCTCTGTAAATCATTTAAATATACTCAAAGAAGCATGCGACTACATCAATATGCCAGTAATAGGTTATCTACCCGTTTCTGATGATTTTTCTATGGAATCACGACATTTGGGGTTAGATATTTTCGATAGTAAAAAAATAGATGACGCAATAGAAAGAGCTGCAAATTCAATGGAAAAGAGTATAGATATTGATCTTTTATTAGAACTTACAAAATACAATAAGATTAAGAGAGATACTAAATCAAATAATTATAATCTTAACGATCCACTAAAATCTAAACAAATACTATCAATTGCATACGATAGTGCTTTTAATTTTATATATATAAACAACATAGACTCTCTAAAAGAAATATATCAAATAGAATACTTTAGCCCTCTAAATGACAATAAAATACCAGATAATACCCATACCCTTTACTTTCCTGGAGGATATCCAGAACTTTTTTTAGACAAACTTTCTAATAATAAAGAGATGATAAAATCTATTAACTTTCATAGAAACTCTGGAAAAAGAATAATTGCCGAATGTGGAGGGATGATGTATCTATGTAGATCAATCATAGATAAGTCTGGCATATCATACCCAATGTGCAATATAATTAATGCCAATGCAACACTCAAAGAATGGAAACTAACAATGGGATATAGAAAGTTGGTAATTCGAGAAAAAGAGTTTTTCGGACACGAATTTCACTACTCAAAATTAGTAGAGAAACCATGTGAGTATAATAATTTAAACAGAATAAAAGTATATAGCTCACGGGATAAAGAATTAGATTGCTCTATCTTTAATGATAAAACTCTATTTGCAAGCTATATACATCTTTATTGGGCCGAATACCCACAACTAATAGATACTCTTTTTGAAGAAACAATTAATTAATCTATTTGTCTAAATTTATTATCTAAAAAAGCTTTATAAGCCTCTTTAATTGTTAAGTCAGATGCATCTACATATATTTTAATATTCTGCAATTTCAATACATTTGCAGCATTATTACCTGGTCCATTACCTGTTACAATCACATCTGGGTTTAATTCACAAACTCTTTGTGCTGTATAAGATCCAGCTCCATGTTCTCTATCATTTATCTCTCTATTATCATATACATCAAAAGTCTCCTCTTCTGTATCGTACATTATAATATATTGTGTTCGTCCAAATCTAGGATCAATTTTCGCATCCCAATTATTGCCATAGGCAGTAAATAAAATTCTCATAATATCATATAAATATTTAGTTATCTAATCTGTATTTTATTTTTTCCCAATAGTTTATAAACTTATTTTTATATAAGTCAGAGACCTCTACAACAGACTTTGATTCCATCATAGCTTTTGCAAACAGAGGATCAAATTCTATTTTATCTAACAAAGAAATATTATTTGAGATAATATATCTCTCAATCTCTTCTGCAACTTTACTGTTTATATTATGTTTATTTATAACACAACAAATTTGGGGATTAAATCTTTTTATTACCTCTAGTACCCTTTTCAAATCGTGAAAACCAGACATTGTTGGCTCAGCTACTAATACAACCAAATGGGCTCCAGAAAGAGAAGAAACAACAGGGCATCCTATTCCAGGGGCTCCATCCACTATTATAAATCTGGTATTACTCCGCTCTGCAATTTTTTTTGCTTCTGCTTTTACTTTAGCTACTAGTTTACCAGAATTATCCTCTCCTATTCCCAATTTTGCATGAGAAAAATAGGAACCCATTTTGCTCATTGATAGATAATACTCACCTCTTTGTGGAACCACAGAAGTTATTGCTCCATAGTTACACACCTTTTGACAATATCCACACCCCTCACAATTAATTGAATCAACTATTAATAATCTATCATTAAAATGTAAAGCATCAAATCTACAAACATCCACACATCTATTGCATTTTATACACTTATCATTATCTATAACTGGCAAATAACCACTACTAAAACTCTCTTTAATTATATTTTTAGGTTTAAGAACAATATGCATATTAGCAGCATCTACATCGCAATCTGCAATAACAGCTTCCTTTTCTGCAATAACAGCTAAAGAGGAAGCAAATGACGTTTTTCCAGTTCCTCCTTTCCCAGACAGTATGACAATCTCTTTAGGCTTTATCATTTCTATTCACTCTATTTATTATATTTTGGAGCATATCTTCTTTAAAATAAGAGTTACATAAATTTCCATTGGAGTAATTATATGCTATCTCTTTATCGTATGGTACTTTAGCAATAATATCTACACCTGTCTCATTGCAATATCTCTCTACACAATTATCAGATTTCTCATATCTATTAATTACAACACCAAAACTCTTTTTTAATAAAATTGCGGTCTCAATAGCTAACCTTAAATCATTCAAACCAAATTCTGTAGGTTCAGTAATAAAAATAATATAATCTGAATCTTTTATAGCCGAAATCATTGGACATGAAGTACCTGGTGGTGAATCAAATATTACTAAATCGTAATTATCTTCTCTTTTAATTAAGTTAACAAAATTTTTCACCCCTTCAATCATTGGTACTGACTGCTCCTCCTTAGTATCAATTCTCCCTTCAACTAAAAGAAGTGTTTCAGAAACTCTGTTTTTATTTATATCACCAATATAGTAATCCTCCATTTTTATTGCACTAGAAGGACAAAGTTCACTACAAGCATAACAACTATGACACAAATTATCAAATACAACAATTTTGTTTGGAATACTTATAATTGCACCAAAATTACAGACTCTACTACAAAGGCCACAATTAATACAACTCTCCTCAATAACTCTTGGAACACTCTTGTATTGGGGTATAGTAACTACACATTTATTATCAAAAAAAATTGAGTCATTCGGCTCCTCTACATCCAAGTCTGCTAAAACAACCCTATACTTTTCACTTAAAGCAAGAGCAAAGTTGGTACTGAAAAAAGTCTTTCCAGTACCACCCTTACCACTAGCTACAGTAACCTTCAAAGCTCTGTCAATCATTCCCATCAAAAATACATTAACTTAACCTACCTCTTCCACAACCTCTTCCTTGACCTTGAGCTCTTCCGGCTCCACGACCAGCTCCAACACCTCTACCAACACCTCTACCAACACCTCCAATCTGATCATTAGACTCATTCTGATTATTGGACAATCCACCATAACCTGTACACTTGCCCATCTTTCTACCTGTCTTTGGACCATTTCCATCGGGTCCTTTTTGATTAAAACCTGGCATAACTATAAATTTTAAAACTAAGACAAAGGTAATGAACATTTGTTCATAATACAATATTTTTTTTAATTATCTTGCAAAGAAAAACTATGAAAAAAACATCTATCCTATTTTGCATTACTCTATTAATATCTCTATCATCCTGTTCTACAAACAGTACCATAGAGACTAATATTAATAATGATGAGTTTAATAAAGAAGTTATTAATAAGTTCTGGAATAATCTAAGATCATTAGAGGGCGAGACCTTCTATGGGCAGATTGTATCTCCAGAATCTGCCTCTGACTCTCTATTTAAAAATAGAGATTTAGTAATGTATGTTGCACATTGTAGTGACTCTACTATCAAAATTCCGTTTTATGTTGGTGACGACAGCTCTAGAACATGGGTATTCACTCTACTAAGTAATGGAATTGAACTAAAGCACGACCATAGACACAAAGATGGAACCCCCGACTCTGTAACTATGTATGGAGGAACTACTACAAACTCTGGTTCTGAAAATGTACAGGTTTTCCCTGCCGATATCTTTACTGCAAATATGCTGCCTTGGGCATACTCTAATGTTTGGTGGATAGAATTAAAATTGGATGATTACTTCTCATATAATTTAAGAAGAGTTGATACAGAGAGAGTATTCTCTGTAAAATTTAGTTTAAAGAGAGAATAAAAGAGACTAGTAATGGAACCACTACTGTTAGTAGTATTCCATGAAAAAGTGCTACTAATACATACCCTTTTCCAGAGCTAGAAGCAATTATAGGCAAACAGGTGTCCATACTTGTAGCTCCAGCACTTGATATTGGTGCTAATTTTCCAAAAATTAGCACCATTACTGGAGCCAATAGTAGAGTAATAACCTCTCTCATTATATTGGATAACAGAGCAATTACACCAAGCTCAGCACTATGAATCTCTGTTATTATTATACTTGAAAGACTATAATATCCAAAACCAGACCCCACTGCCATAGCCTCTAAAATGGAGTAGTCCCTTAAGAAAAGAGAGATTACTGCAACACCACTAAAAGTACCAATTAGAGTTGCAATTGGGACTAATAATAGTCTAAAATCAAAGTTTTTAATAATAGAAATTGAATTCTTATCTGCTCCAATGGAGATACCAACAATAAACATTAAAAAATAGAGAGCATACTTAGTACTACTCCCAGCATGCAAAAAAGCTGGCAATAAATTATTATATCCCAAAAGAATACCCAAAGAGAAAAAAGAGAGTATTATTAAACTATTCTTCATCAGATTTACTAAATATAAACTTATACAATAACCAAGAGAAGATAAGTGACCCAAAAATTGCAGATATAGTAATAAGTAATGCAATGGCCCCCAATTCAGATAAATTTGAGACAATTTGGTTATCACCACCAATCGCAACCCCCAAAATAAATAGTAGCAGATATATTGCAATAGATATAACTCTATCTACCTTGCTAATTATAAATCTCTTCTCTCTAATAAGATATCCAACTAATACCCCTAAAGACATAATTATAATAATATCCCACATAACTCATACTATTAGTTATCAGAAAAAAAACTCCATAACGGATCGATTGGAACAGGAGCAATAACACATATTCTCTCTTTTTTAATAGGATGATCGAATGATATCTCTCTTGCATGAAGCGAGATACTCCCATCTCTATTAGATCTTGCAGCACCATATTTAAGATCTCCTTTAATTGGAGAGCCTATCGCAGATAACTGACACCTTATCTGGTGATGTCTACCCGTTAACAACTCTACCTCCAAAAGATGATAATTATCGCTACTCTTAAGCAATCTATATATCAGTTTTGCCTCCTTAGCATCAGACCTTGAAAAACTGTGAGCATATGACCTATTCTTCTCTCCATCTCTTCTTATATAGTGCACTAACATTGTCTCCTCCTGTGGAGGTCTTTTACTAACAATTGCCCAATACCGCTTCTTAACTATTCCATTCTTAAACTGTTCATTCATTCTAATTAGAGCCTTTGAAGTTTTAGCAAACAACACCACTCCACTTACAGGCCGATCTAACCTATGAACAACTCCTAAAAAAGCTGCACCTGGTTTACTATCTCTCTCTGCAATATAAGATGCAACTTTTTGACATAATGCAATATCCCCAGACTTATCCTCTTGAATAATATCCCCAGGACGCTTATTAACAACAATTAAGTGGTTATCCTCATAAAGAACGTCTAATTCATATTTCTCTTCAAGTGATTTCATACTAGCTAAAATCTATTTACAAATTAATACTGCTCCTTTTCATTAGGAAAATCACCCGACTTAACATCATATACATAAGACTTAAAAGCAGCAAGCATCTCGTCATGAAGATTATGATACCTTCTTAAAAATCTAGGAGAAAAATCTTGAGTAATTCCCAACATATCATGCATAACCAAAACTTGACCATCCACTCCACCTCCAGCTCCTATCCCAATAACGGGAATTTTTAACTCTTTTGAAACTCTCTCCCCAAGAGCGGCCGGTATCTTTTCAAGCACCAATGCAAAACAGCCCGTCTGCTCTAAAAGTTTAGCATCCTCTATCAACTTCTGAGCCTCGCTCTCCTCTTTAGCTCTAACCGTATAACTGCCAAATTTATGAATTGATTGTGGTGTTAATCCTAAATGCCCCATAACAGGAATACCAGTAGATATTATTCTTGCAACTGACTCAATTACCTCTAGTCCACCTTCTACCTTTAAAGCATCTGCCTCGGATTCCTTCATTATTTTAATAGCACTAGATACAGCATATTTAGAATTACCTTGATATGTTCCAAAAGGCATATCAACAACAACCATCGGATTTTTAACCGCTCTAACAACACTTTGAGCATGATATATCATCTGCTCAAGAGTAATCGGAAGGGTTGTTTCATGACCTGCCATCACATTTGCAGCCGAGTCTCCAACCAAAATAATATCAATTCCTGCCTTATCAACAATTTTGGCAGAGGTATAGTCATATGCAGTGATCATTGCTATTTTATGACCTTTCTCCTTCATTTCCAACAACCTCTGGGTTGTTATGATTCTATTTTTCCCTTCTATGGACATACTTATTTATTATTAACGCCACAAAGCTATATAATATCTTTAATATTCAATAATAAGAATCTCTCAAAAAATATGACACTATGTCAGTAAATGTCTATTGGCACAATCTTAGATAATAGATTAATCAAAATAGAAATTATTTAAAAATTAAATTTTAATATGGGAAAGATTATAGGTATAGACCTTGGAACAACTAACTCTTGCGTTGCGGTTATGGAGGGTAATGAACCTTCTGTTATCATAAATAGTGAGGGAAAAAGAACAACTCCCTCTGTTGTGGCTTTTACAGAGAATGGAGAGAGAAAAATTGGTGACCCTGCAAAAAGACAGGCCATTACAAACCCAACAAAAACTATTGCCTCTATAAAACGTTTTATGGGTGAAAGTTTTGACAGGGTATCTATGGAAGTTGGCAGAGTTCCATATAAAGTAGAAAAAGGCGAAAACAATACTCCACGTGTTAACATAGACAACAGGCTTTATACTCCTCAAGAGATCTCTGCAATGGTACTTCAAAAAATGAAGAAAACTGCAGAAGATTACCTTGGACAAGAGGTTACAGAAGCTGTAATTACAGTACCAGCATACTTTAGCGACTCTCAAAGACAAGCAACAAAGGAGGCGGGCGAAATTGCAGGTCTAAAAGTAAGACGTATTATAAATGAGCCAACTGCAGCAGCTCTTGCATATGGTCTAGACAAGCAACATAAAGATATTAAAGTTGCTGTATTTGACCTTGGTGGAGGTACATTTGACATATCTATCCTTGAATTAGGAGATGGCGTATTTGAAGTTAAATCTACAAATGGAGACACACACCTTGGAGGTGATGACTTTGATCAAAAAATAATTGACTGGTTAGCAGATGAGTTTAAATCAGAAAATTCTGGATTAGATCTTAGAAGAGACCCTATGGCTCTTCAAAGACTTAAAGAAGCAGCTGAGAAAGCAAAAATTGAGCTTTCAAGCCAATCATCAACAGAGATCAATCTTCCATATATTATGCCTGTTGATGGTGTTCCTAAACACCTTGTAAAAACTCTGACAAGAGCAAAATTCGAACAAATCTGCGACGATCTTATTCAAAGAACAATTGAACCATGCCGTCAAGCTCTAAAAGATGCTAATATGTCTGCATCAGATGTAGATGAGGTTATTTTAGTAGGTGGTTCTACTAGAATTCCAGCAATTCAGCAAATTGTAGAAAAATTCTTTGGTAAAGCTCCAAGTAAAGGGGTTAATCCAGACGAAGTTGTTGCAGTAGGTGCTGCTATTCAAGGTGGTGTACTATCTGGAGATGTTAAAGATGTTCTTTTACTAGATGTAACCCCACTATCTTTAGGTATCGAAACATTGGGTGGTGTTATGACCAAATTAATTGAATCTAACACAACTATTCCTACTAAGAAATCCGAAGTATTTAGCACAGCTAGCGACAATCAACCATCTGTTGAGATCCATGTTCTCCAAGGTGAGAGATCTATGGCAAGAGACAATAAAACAATTGGTCGCTTTCATTTAGATGGAATATCTCCTGCTCCAAGAGGAGTTCCTCAAATTGAAGTAACTTTTGATATAGATGCCAATGGTATTTTAAATGTTTCTGCAAAAGATAAAGGTACCGGAAAAGAGCAGAAAATTAGAATCGAAGCTTCAAGTGGGCTTACAGAGGCAGAGATAAATAGAATGAGAGATGAGGCTAAAGCAAATGAAGAGAAGGATAAGGCAGAAAAAGAGAGAATAGATAAGATAAATGCAGCGGACTCAATGATTTTCCAATCAGAGAAGAACCTTAAAGAGTATGGCGATAAAATCCCAGCAGAGAAAAAATCTGCAATTGAATCTGCTTTAACTCAACTTAAAGAGGCTCATAAATCTCAAGATATAAGCGCAATTGACTCAGCTACCGAAGCTCTAAATAGTGCATGGCATGCAGCATCAGAAGATATGGCAAAAGCAGCACAAGCTCAGCCAGGCGCACAACCAGGTGCTGATGCTCAAAGTGGAAAAGCAGACGGATCTGCAGACGGTGAAGTAACCGACGTAGATTTCGAAGAGGTGAAGTAATTTAACATTTAAGTCAACAATAAAATCGCAGTAATACATAGTATTGCTGCGATTTTTTTTATAATCAAAACTAATAATAGTATATTGGTCACACATTTGTTCCCATAACTATAAATATATAGGGTTATGAAATATATTTTATTTATCACATTAACACTTTTATCTATGACAATGAATGGACAAGAATACAGAAAACTTACTGTAGAAGAGCAGCGAGTTATTATAGAGAAAGGGACAGAAGCTCCATTTAGTGGGCAATATTACAAACATAATGAGGTTGGAACCTACCACTGCAAACAGTGTAATGCCCCTCTTTATAGATCCTCCTCTAAATTTGATTCTGGATGCGGATGGCCAAGTTTTGACGATCAAATATCAGGAGCAATTACCAGATTAAAAGACAAAGATGGTTTTAGAACAGAGATAATCTGTAGCAATTGTGAAGGTCATTTAGGGCACATATTTTTGGGAGAGGGTTTTACAAAAAAGAATACTAGACACTGCGTAAATTCAATCTCTATGACATTCATACCAGAAAAGAGAGATACTGCAATATTTGCTGGTGGATGTTTTTGGGGTGTAGAACATCTACTCCAAAATAGATGGGGAGTTATCTCTGTAACTAGTGGATACACAGGAGGAGATTTAGAGAACCCAACATACCAAATGGTTAGTTCTGGAACTTCTGGTCATGCAGAGGCTGTTGAGGTAATCTATGATATGAATCAAATCTCATTTAAAGACCTAACTAAATATTTTTTAGAAATTCACGACCCTACACAATACAATCGGCAGGGGCCAGATGTTGGAGATCAATACCGGTCAGAGATATTCTACTTAAATGAAATCCAGAGATCAGAAGCTAAAGAGTTAATAGAGATATTAAAGAAAAAAGGATTAAATGTGGTAACAAAACTTACTCCAGCTAGCATCTTCTACCCTGCAGAGCAGTATCATCAAGATTACTACCTAAGAAAAGGAACACAACCATATTGTCACTCATATATTAAACGATTCTAAACAAAAAAATATGAAAAAGAAGTTCTTCACAGTTACACTGAGCATCACTCTTATACTATTTTTAAACACACTCATTGCTCAATCACAAGTATCCACTCAAGATCTATTAAATCAGATTAAATCTTTGCAAAAAGAGCTTGCCGGACAGAGACACACTCACGATATTATAATAAAAAAAGTTGACGATCTTATGTGGCATCAAAAGTTGGGCGACATAGCGTTTGTAGATAAAGTAAGACTAACCGGGCCACCACGATGGAGAGCCAAAAGTGCCGATGATAGATTTGCATCAAATCCTTTACAATTTTATAGCTACGTTTTTATTCCTAAAAATGTAGATCCATTAAAAAAATATCCCCTAATTGTTTTACCTCACAGCGGTATACACTCCGATTTCTCAACCTATTATGCCCATATAGTTAGAGAGTTAATTGCTCAAGAGTACGTTGTTGTCTCTGCCGAGTACAGAGGAAGTACTGGTTATGGAAGAGCTACATACGAAAACATCGACTATGGAGGGTTAGAAAATGAAGATGTTTTGGCAAGCAGAGACTATATGATTGAGAACTATAGCTTTGTTGATAGTACCAGAGTAGGAATTATAGGTTGGAGCCATGGAGGAATGATTTCACTAATGAATATTCTTAAATATCCAGAAAAATACAACTGTGCATTTGCAGGTGTTCCTGTAAGTGATCTATTTAGTAGAATCTCATCTCACGACAGCAGTTATGAGGCATATTTTACAGCAGATTACCATATTGGAGAGTCTATTGAGGAGAATCCACAAGAGTACAAACGTCGCTCCCCTTCAAATTATGCTAAATACTTAAGCAAACCCCTAATGATATATACCAACACAAATGATAATGATGTATATGTAGAGGAGGTAATAGTAATGATTGATTCATTAAAAGCACATAACAAAGAGTTTATTTATAAAATATTTGAAGATGCCGCTGGTGGACATGGATTTGACAGAATAGATACTAAAGAGGCTACAGATATAAGATTCAATATACATAAATATTTGGAGGAGTATCTTAAACCCAATAGACCTTTTGAAAATCCTTCACAAATGAGAAAAGCAGCCTACTATTTTAACTAAAACAGCAATTAAAATTAAATTAATGAATAGAACAACATTATATACACTAATTTGCCTCCTCCCTTTTTTATATATCAACAAAATATCTGCTCAGAAGAAGAGTGATAAAGAGACTAAATTTCTCACATATTATGAAATTCATAATTTCAATAAAACTCCCAGATATAACCAAACCGTTGAGTTCTGTAAATTAATAGCCAATAACTCAACAATGGTAAGCTACACTTCAATAGGAATCTCTCCACAAAAAAGGGAGATTCCTCTGATAATTTTAGATAGAGATGGCTTAACAGATCCAAAAGAGATACGCAATAGAGGTAGAGCAATTGTCTTGGTCCAGGCATCTATTCATGCAGGTGAACCAGATGGAAAGGATGCTGGTCTTATGTTAATTAGAGATATAGCCATTGACTCTCTATACTTAGATATTATACAAAATGTCTCTCTACTATTTATTCCAATTATCAACACAGATGGTCACGAAGATTTTGGAACTCATTACAGAATAAATCAGAATGGACCAGAAGAGGTCGGGTCTAGATTTACTGCAAATAGGCTAAATATGAATAGAGACTTTATTAAAGCAGATGCTCCAGAAACAAGAGCTTTTTTAAATCTTTATCACAGATGGATGCCCGAATTATTTATTGACATCCACGTAACAAACGGCGCCGATTTTCAATATGTGACCACATATGGGCTAGACCACTGTGGGTTTCTATCTGATCCTATGCACAAATGGAGCAAAGAGGTCTATGAAAAAAAACTATTAAATAAAATGGAGAGAAGTGGATATCCTATATTCCCATATTTAGAATACACCAGCTACCAAGACTCCACATCTCTACTACTTCCATCTAATTTTGCACCTCAATACTCCAATGGATATGCATCGGCAAATAACAGACTTGGGCTTTTAGTAGAAAATCATATTTATAAGCCATATAAAGAGAGAGTTACAGCTGCGTATAATATAATTATTAACTCCATGGAGATCATTGGAAATAACAAAGAGTCGCTCTCTAAAAGCATCAATGAGACCGATAATTATGTTGCCTCTCAACTATTTATTAATGACTCCCTAGCTCTATCATATAAACATAATATAGATAGTATCTCTTATGTAGATTTTCTTGCATGGAAAACCAAAACAGAAATTAGTGAACTTAGTGGAGCTCAATGGAGCTACTCAGACAGAGATTCTCCCGTAACATACTCTATGCCAATAGTAACAGCATATATACCACAATCAAAGATTAAATTACCAAAGGCATATATTATTCCCAAAGAGAATTTTGAAGCAATCGAACTTCTGAAGCTACACGGCATTGACTTCTGTCATATACCAAATGACACTATTTTGAGTGTAGAGACGTACCGATTCATCAATCCAAAATGGTCAGATCAACCATATGAGGGCCGAATCACCCTAAACACAGAGTACACACAACAGATAGAAGAGGTTAGATTAAGCAAGGGTGATATTATGATTAAAACCGATCAGCCAAAAATAAAGATCGTTGCACATATGTTAGAGCCCAAATCTCCAACATCTCTTGTCTACTGGGGATTTTTCAACTCCTATGTTGCACCACCAACCGAGTTTTGGATAAGGTTAAATTATATGGAGGTCAAAGGTAGAGAGCTACTAGAGAAAGACCCCAAATTAAGAGAGGAGTTTAAACGCAAAAAAATGGAAGATGCAAATTTTGCATCAAATCCAAAAGCTATACTTCAATATTTTATGGATATTGTAAGATCGAATATTGAGATTGATGCAAACAGATATCCAATATTTAGACTAATGTAATTTTTAATCAATATGGAGGCATTAACTAAGAGCTGTTTTGTATCTTTTTATTGCCTCCTTTCTTGATGCGTCTATATCCACACAAGGCAAAATAGATTTTCCGTAATCATTTATCTCAGGAACCCATCTATTTATATATAACATATTGTTATCAAACTTTTTTGCTTGTAAATAGGGGTTAAAAACCCTAAAATATGGAGCAGCATCACACCCACACCCTGCTGCCCATTGCCAATTTCCATTGTTTGAAGCTAAATCAAAGTCCAATAATTTTGATGCAAAATAGGACTCTCCCACCCTCCAGTCTATCAACAGATTTTTTGTCAAAAATGATGCACACACCATCCTAACCCGATTATGCATGTGACCTGTCATATTCAACTCTCTCATACCTGCATCCACAAAAGGGATACCTGTAGTACCACTGCACCATTTTTCTAATAAATCATAATTATTATCCCACTCTATAAATTGATATCTATCTTTAAACGGTTTCAGCTCTACATGTGGGTAATTATAAAGAACAGAAGAGAAAAACTCTCTCCAAATAAGCTCCTTTAGCCAAATAAAATTTGTTTTAAGAGCTATTTTCACACACTTTCTTATACTCACCGATCCAAATCTAAGGTGTATCCCAATATTGGTGCATCCATTTTTTGCAGGAAAGTCTCTAAGAGTATCGTACCTAGATAATATATCTAAGTCTAAAACTGGCTCACCAGATTTCACCTTTGGAATAGTACTGTAATCTATATTAACTGACTCAAAACCCATTTGACTCTCTATTTTCCCACTAATAGATAATACCAAAGAGGGCTCGATATTAGAGAGTATTCTATCTAAAAAAGAGCTATTAGCCAATTTATGAAGAAATTTGTGAGAAGGATACTCTTTTAAATACTCACTCTCATCACCCTTCAATAACTCCAACCATCTCTTTGAGTAAGGAGTGTAGACACTGTATGGAGTACCATCGGCTTTAACAATCTCTCTCTCTTCAAAAACAATATTATCTTTATAACTCTCGACAATTATATTATTGGATATAGCGTATGAAGATATTTGAGAATCCCTTAAAATTGTACTGGGCTCATAATCTTTATTATAAAAAATGGCATCTATCTCAATCTTAGAACAAATCTCCCTAAACACATCCAAGGGATTGCCATAAAAAATGGTTAGTTTTGAACTATATTCACCCATTTGCCTCTCTAAATCCAATATAAGATCACATATAAAAGAGACTCTCCTATCTCTAGTCTCTAACTTAGATAATATAGATTTGTCAAAAATAAAGATGGGGATAACACAATCATATCTCTGCAAGGCAACAGATAGAGCTCTATTATCAAATAGTCTAAGATCCCTCCTAAACCAAAATATTGCACATTTACCACTTTTCATACACAAATTTAGCAAATTACTTATAACTTAATGGCTCAATTTGTAATCATTTTATAGATATGGATTATAGAGATTTGGTGTTTATTAGTGTTGCCGAGAATATGAGCATCTCAAGAGCTGCAGACTCACTACATATCAGTCAGCCAGCTGTAAGCAATCACATAAAACAGTTAGAGAGTAAATATAACACTCCTCTATTTGATAGAGTTGGTAATAAGATTTTTCTCAATAGTGCAGGCAAATTACTATATAGTAACTTATGCTCCATTCGTCAAAAATATAGAGATATAGATTTAGAGATATCAAATCTACTATCTACAAATAAAGGAGAGTTAAAAATTGGAGCAAGTACCACCATTTGTCAATATGTAATACCAGGAGAGCTTGCTAACTTTCATAAAAGATATCCTAGTGTTCATATACAACTTATTAATGGAAACTCATTTGAAATTGAGAAGCTCTTAATTGATAAAAAAATTGATATTGCACTATTAGAAAATGACTCTGTTCACTCTGGAATAAAATATACAAAGTATATCAAAGATAATATTGTGCTTGTTGTCTCATCAAAGAGCATATACGCCAAATCTAAAGAGCTTTCAATAAAAGAGATTCAACAAATACCCCTAATTTTAAGAGAACAGGGCTCTGGCACCTTAGAGGTCATTGAGAGAGGGTTAAAAAGTGTAAACTTATCTATAAACCAGATGAATATATTTATGCACTTGGGTGCTACAGAAGCTATCAAAAATTTCTTACCCAATTTTCAAGGCGCTGCTTTAATCTCTGAATGGGCTATAA
>LUYZ01000061.1 GCA_001603425.1 Bacteroidales bacterium Bact_08 | reverse complement strand
AGAATAGCAAAGCGGGAATAGCTAAGCGAGAATAGCAAAGCGGGAATAGCTAAGCGAGAATAGCAAAGCGGGAATAGCTAAGCGGGAATAGCTAAGCGAGAATAGCAAAGCGAGAATAGCTAAGCGAGAATAGCAAAGCGAGAATAGCAAAGCGAGAATAGCAAAGCGGGAATAGCTAAGAGCCAAGCGAAATTATTAGAGGTCTAAAAAACGAAGAGGCTATCTAATTTAGACAGCCTCTTTTATAAATATTAAAAATTGGAGTTAAAACTCCTCTTTCTTACCATTCGTAGAAACAATTGATACAGAGGTATTAGCATTCCCAATATCTAAACCAAGATAAACAACCCTTTCAGAATCATCAGAAGAGTAAATACCATCCTTATTTGAGGTAGAATGATTTAACTTAGAATAAAGAGCATAACCCTTTGAAGCACATTTTTCGGGAGTATCAGCAACAATAACAGTAAGAAATTCTCCAAACTCCTCTTGAAAAAGAGCAACAAGCTCTTTGTATAGTGCACCACCACCAACAAGAACCATCTTTTGACATAACTCAAAATCGGAATCAGTGATATATCTTCTAATGGTTGGAGAGATAACATTGTTATAATAAAGAGAAATTGCATTCTTACGTTCATTAATAAAATCTTTTCTCTTTCTATTGACAAACATATATCCTTTTGTAAAAAGATGATCTATTTGATGCTCAGTCCTCATATTGAGATATGTGTTTTTTGCTACCTCTTGAGTAAAGATGTTTACAGCATAGCTTATACCATGAGAGCTAAATAGAGTTCTTGCCGATAGCCCTTCTGATGTAGAGACTGCTCCCTCGCATGTACCATAGCCGATGCTAATTAAAATAAAGTTACTATCTATAGGATTCTCTCCCTTCCTAATTGATGTGTCACAACCAACCAACTCAGGAATAATATTAACATCCTTAATTGAGACTGATATCTGTTCAGCATGTTGAACGCCCTCATCATCTGCTTTAAAATAGCTTATTACTCTATCTTCCTTAAAAAAATCTATCGCATGATCTTTATTAAGAAGATAGGTGGCATAAGGAAATCCAGCAGTTAATACGGCTTTTGGTATTTTTTGGTTTTTATTTTCACTCTGAAGAGATTGAGTCGCTAATACTAATGCCGACTGACTGATTATTTTATAATCGATATCTTCTGGTGATGGGTTAATAAATTTATGAGGAGAAACGCCCTCATTTAAAGCTTGTAAGCCCACCAAATAATTAGACCCATTGTATTTTAGCTTAGAAAAGTTAAGTATAGGGTCGTTTGATAAAGCAAAATCCTGTAATGTCGCTTCATAAACACTAGGGAATGAATATGTTTTAATCATAGTAATAAGTTTTGATAAAGGTAATAAAAAACTCAATAAATTTAATTAAAACTTATTACTAATTCGATTTTTTATTTTATAAACATTTCTCTCACCGCTGTTTCTAGAGATTAACTCTGCTATAAATCCAGATAAGAATAGCTGCATTCCTATAATAATAGTAGTTAACGCAATGTAGAATAGAGGTTGGTCCGTAACTGGCCTATATTTTAAACCCTGTGATTGCGTAATAACTTTGTCAATAATCAGATATAATGAAGTTCCTCCACCAAAAAGAAAGGTAAGAGAGCCAATAAGACCAAAAAAGTGCATTGGTTTTTTACCAAATCTAGAGAGAAACCAAAGAGATAGAAGGTCTAAAAATCCATTAATAAATCTATTTGCTCCAAACTTGCTTTTACCATATTTTCTTGCCTGATGTATTACAGCTTTCTCTCCTATTTTAGAAAAACCAGCATTTTTAGAGAGGTATGGAATATATCTGTGCATCTCTCCATATACTTCGATATTTTTTACGACCTCTTTTCTGTAGACTTTTAATCCACAATTCATGTCGTGTAATTTAATCTTAGTTACCCATCTTGCTGTTCTGTTATATATCTTTGAAGGGATGTTTTTTGTAAATAACCCATCGTGTCTCTTCTTTTTCCACCCCGATATAAGATCTAGACCATCTTTTTCTAAGATTGAGATCATCTCTGGAATCTCCTGTGGGCTATCTTGAAGATCGGCATCCATTGTGGCAATATATTTGCCTTGTGCTAATTCAAATCCGCAGTATAGAGCTGCAGATTTACCGTAGTTTCTTCTAAAGCTAATTGCATTGATTGGGTATGATTCAGATAATTCACAGATTACACTCCATGAATTATCTGTACTACCATCATCAACAATAATAATCTCATATTTATATTTAGAATTTTTAAAAGTGTTATCTATCCAAGAGACCAACTCTTTTAGGGACTCCTCTTCGTTATAAACAGATATTACTATTGATAGATCCATATTTTAATGTATTAAATTGATTTACTCTCTGTATTAGAAAATAGATCCCCCTTTTTTGTGTAGTTTGCAATAATAGAAGATGCTATAACACCAAATAGAGTCCAATATATAAGAGAGAATATAAATATGATTTGAGGTAGTTTGCCCTCTATTTTTGCAAATGTATCCACAGCACCTGGGTTGTTAGATTCAAGAATATTCATTACAGAGTCCATTTGTTCTGCAATTGAATCTGAAAAAATAAAGCCATAGTGCAAAAACATATAACTTGCAGCAATTATTGAAGATAAAAAGCTAATCATGACACCAAATCTAAAACCATCTTTATAGGAAAAGACCTCTTTATGAGAAGCAAAGTCCTTAATAAAATAGAGAAGAAGCCATATTGAACCTGCAAATTTAGCAACCCATAGAACTAGTGCTAAAGCTGTTTTAGGTTCTAAAATGGTTTGGATAAGGGTGTATAGAATCGTAATAAGTGCGAGAAATAATCCGTATGTAGCTGCGGATTTCCATCTATTTTCATTCATATCTGTAAGGTTTAAGTTATAATGTGTTAATTGTATTATGATTTATTATGAAGTCATATTCAATTTCGTGCCTCAAAATTAGTATAATTAGTAACTAGTACAAAATATTAATTATGTAAAAAATATATTAACTTTGCCAATTGTAATGAAAAGAAGTAACAGATGATAAATATTACATTTCCAGACGGCAGTGTTCGTCAATTTGATAAAGGCATAAATGCCTATGAAATAGCTAAATCTATTAGTCCAAGATTGGCTTCTGATATTTTAGTAGCAACAGTAAATTCAAAAATATACGAACTTAACCGACCAATAACGGAAGATGCTTCTGTAAAATTCCATAAATGGGAAGATCAAGAGGCAAAGAGTACTTTTTGGCACTCCTCTTCGCACCTAATGGCAGAGGCGTTGGAGCAATTGTACCCTGGAATCAAATTTGGAATCGGCCCATCTATTGAAGTTGGTTTTTATTACGATGTTGATACAGGAGATAAGCAGATCACTGAGGCTGAATTGGTGAAGATAGAGAATAAGATGCTAGAGTTGGCCAGAGAGAAACAGACTTTTGTTAGAGAGGAGGTGAGTAAAGAGAAGGCTTTGGAGACCTATTCCCAAAAAGGAGATGAGTATAAGTGTGAATTAATTAAGGATTTAGAGGATGGTACCATCTCTTTTTATTCTAATGGCTCTTTTACTGATCTTTGTCGTGGACCTCATTTGATGGATACTTCTGTTATTAAAGCTGTTAAGTTGACATCGATTGCTGGAGCATATTGGAGAGGTAACGAGCATAATAAAATGCTTACCAGAATTTATGGTGTATCTTTCCCACAGAAGAAGTTATTGGATGAGTATTTGGTAATGTTAGAAGAGGCCAAAAAGAGAGATCATAGAAAAATAGGTAAGGAGCTGGAGTTATTTGCATTTTCTCAGAGAGTTGGTCAAGGACTTCCTTTATGGCTACCTAAGGGAGCAATGCTTAGAGAGAGATTGGAGAATTTCTTAAAAGATGTTCAAAAAAGATATGGTTATTTACCTGTTATGACTCCGCATATTGGTCAAAAGGACCTATATGTTACTTCTGGACACTATGCAAAATATGGTAAAGACTCTTTTCAACCAATCAATACTCCTCAAGAGGGTGAAGAGTTCCTTCTTAAGCCGATGAATTGTCCTCACCATTGTGAAATATATAAAACAAAACCTAGGTCATATAAAGATCTACCTATTAGATTTGCTGAATTTGGCACTGTTTATAGATATGAGCAGAGTGGTGAATTACATGGTTTAACAAGAGTACGTGGGTTTACTCAAGATGATGCTCATATTTTCTGTAGACCAGATCAATTAAAAGAGGAGTTTATAAAAGTTATAGATATTGTATTATATATTTTTAGAACTCTTGACTTTAAAGATTATATTGCCCAAATCTCTTTAAGAGATCCAAATAATAATGAAAAATATATTGGAAGTGACGAAAATTGGGAGAAAGCAGAGAGAGCAATAATCGAAGCATCTAAAGAGAGAGGATTGGAGACAACTGTAGAGACCGGAGAGGCTGCATTCTATGGCCCTAAATTAGATTTTATGGTTAAAGATGCATTAGGAAGAAAATGGCAGTTAGGAACTATTCAAGTTGATTATAATCTACCAGAAAGATTTGAACTAGAGTATGTGGGTGCTGATGATAAAAAACATAGACCAGTTATGATTCACAGAGCACCATTTGGTTCTATGGAGAGATTTATTGCTGTACTTATTGAGCATACTGCTGGTAAGTTCCCTTTGTGGTTAACACCAGAGCAGGCAGTGCTACTTCCAATCAGTGAGAAATACAACGATTATGCAAAAAAAGTTGTAAGTTTGCTCAATAATTACGATATTCGCGCCTCTATTGACGATAGGAATGAGACTATTGGTAAGAAAATCAGGGAGAATGAGCTAAAAAGGGTTCCATTCTTGCTGATTGTTGGTGAGAAAGAGATGGAGTCTGGCATGGTTTCAGTAAGAAAACAAGGTGAAGGAGATTTAGGACAGGTTTCTGTTGAGGACTTTGCAAATCAAATCTCATCTGAAATTAAAGAGCAATTGAAAATAGACTAGCCTATGTGCTAGAAATAAATAAAATAGTATTAACTAAATATAGGAGGAATAATTTATCGCAACACCTTTTAAACCCCGTCCCGGAGGATTTGTAAAGAGAACAAATTCTACATCTTCATCTAATAATCAGGGCAATAGACGAAATATGCCAAGAAGAAAAGTTGATGATGGTCCTTTAATGAATAGAGAGATAACTGCACCAAGAGTGAGATTGGTGGGAGATAATATCGAAAATCCTGGAGTTTATTCGACTCTGGAGGCTATCAGAATGGCGGAAGAGTTGGAGTTGGATCTTGTTGAGATTACTGCTAGTGCCGATCCTCCTGTATGTAAAATTCTGGATTATCAAAAGTATCTATATCAACAGAAGAAGAAGGCTAAAGAGATGAAGGCTAATGCTTCTAAAGTAGTGATAAAAGAGATACGTTTTGGCCCAAATACAGATGAGCATGACTATCAGTTTAAACTAAATCATGCAAAAACTTTTTTAAGTGAAGGTGCAAAAGTTAAATCATATGTCTTTTTTAAAGGAAGGTCTATCTTATTTGCTGAGCAAGGAGAGAAACTTTTATTAAGATTTGCAGTGGATCTAGAAGATTATGGAAAAGCAGAGCAGATGCCAAAATTAGAGGGAAAGAGAATGATTATGATGTTGGCTCCATCTGTTAAGAAAAAATAGAGTAGTTTTAATAACTATATTATAAAAAACTTAATTTAAATCAATTAGTACAATGCCAAAAATTAAGACTAACTCCGGTGCTAAAAAGCGTTTTCAGCTGACCGGATCGGGTAGAATTAAAAGAAAGCACGCTTACAAAAGTCACATTTTGACCAAGAAGACAACTAAGCAGAAGAGAAATCTGACTTATAGTGCGCTTGTTTCTACAGCAGACGAAAGAAGAATTAAAGATCTTTTAGTAGTTTAATTTTACCATTAATTATTAACCTGAATGTTTAGCAGAAAAAGTTTCTCAATAGTGGGAGAGCGCTGACATTCTTAAACAAAAAAAGTGAAGTATGCCTAGATCGGTAAATTCGGTAGCTTCTAGAGCTCGCCGTAAGAAAATTTTAAAACAGACCAGAGGTAATTTCTTAGCACGTGCAAATGTTTGGACCGTTGCTAAAAATACCTACGAAAAGGGTTTAACGTACGCGTATCGCGATCGTAAAACCAAAAAGAGAAATTTCCGTGCATTATGGATTCAGAGAATTAATGCTGCAGCTAGAGAGCATGGAATGAATTACTCTCAATTTATTGGTAAATTATCTGTAAATAATGTTGGCCTTAATCGTAAGGTACTTGCAGATTTAGCAATGAATAATCCTCAGGCTTTTGAGGCAATTATCAATTCTGTAAAATAGATTTAAGTTGAAGATTCTCCAAATAATAGGCAATAAGTGGTTCAGATTTTCTTTCTGGGCTATTTTGTATTTGCTATGGGTTATATGGTTTGGCAATTGGTGGTTCTTATTAGGACTCATTGTTGTGTTTGACCTATTTATAACTCAAAAGGTAAAATGGGCCTTTTGGAAGAAAAGATATAAAAAGGGAGAGAAAAGAAATCCTTGGTTAGATTGGCTAGATGCAATTATTTTTGCATTGGTTGTATCGACTTTTATTAAGGCATTTTTCTTTGAGGCATATATGATACCTACCTCTTCAATGGAGAGGTCGTTAATGACAGGAGATTATCTTTTTGTCAGTAAATTAAAATATGGCCCAAAGGTATCTCAAACTCCTATCTCTTTTCCATTAGTTCACAATGTTATGCCTTTTACTGGGGGGGAGTCTTACTTAAAATGGATCCAATATCCTTATAGAAGATTATCAGGTCTTTCAGATGTTAAGCGAGATGATATTGTTGTGTTTAACTTTCCTCATGGTGATACTGTATTAAAAAGTATGCCATCTGAAGATTATTATGCGCATGTTCGTATTCATGGTCGCGATTTTGTTAAGCAGGTCTATGGAGATTATGTTGTTAGACCAGATGATAAGAAAGATAACTATGTTAAGAGATGTGTTGCTGTAGCGGGCGATACACTATCTATAATTAATGGATGGGTATATGTAAATGGTAAACCTCAAGATAACATTTTGGGAATACAGAATACATATACTGTTATTACAAATGGAAGCACAATTAATAACGCTATTATAGATGAGATGAATTTGAGTCGCGAGACGTTATATTTTGACTTATCTATACCAGGTTATCAATATTTTCCACTGAATAGTAGCGAAGTGTCTAAAATTGAATCACTGCCTAATGTTTTAGAGGTGAGACAGAATATAGATACATATCCACCAGACTATCCAGATAGTCCTATTTTGATTTTCCCTTTTGATACTACTTATAAATGGACAAGAGACAACTATGGTCCAATATATATACCCAAAAAAGGAGATAAAATTGAGATTAATAGAGAGAATTTATCTTTGTATGGTAGAATAATTTCTGTGTACGAAGAGAATGATCTAAGGGTAGAGGCAGACTCTATTTATATTAATGGAGAACTTGTAGATAGCTATACTTTTAAAATGGATTACTATTTTATGCTAGGAGATAACAGACACAATTCATTAGATTCGAGATATTGGGGTTTTGTTCCTCATTCTCATGTGGTTGGTTCTCCATCAGTAATATGGTTATCAAAGGATAAGTATAAATCGTTTCCGTCAAATATCAGATGGAATAGAATTTTTAAAATACTGTAAATATTTTGGATAAAACAAAATTATTCACGATATTTGCAACCCTTGAAAAATATAAAAAAATAGATATAAAATGGCACGAGTTTGTCAAGTTACAGGAAAGAAAAGGATGATTGGGAACAATGTTTCTCACTCAAAACGCAGAACAAAGCGTGAGTTTGCTCCAAATCTTAGATCTAAGCGTTTTTGGTTAGAAGATGAACAAAGATTTGTTAGCCTGAAGGTTTCTGCCGCAGGGATGCGTACTATACATAAAAAAGGCCTTAGTGCTGTTTTAAAAGAGGCTAAGGAAAAGGGATTAATTAACGTAATCTAAAAAAGAATCATCAAATGGCAAAAAAAGGCAACAGAGTTCAAGTAATTCTTGAATGTACAGAGCAAAGAGAGAGTGGTGTACCAGGTATTTCTAGATATATCACTACTAAAAATAAGAAAAATACTACACAGCGTTTAGAGCGTAAAAAATATAACCCTTATTTGAAGAAGGTTACTCTTCATCGTGAAATTAAGTAATATTTAAACATAAAATAAAATGGCAAAGAAAGCAGTAGCATCCTTTGGTGGTGGAAAAGGTGCCAGCAAATCCAATGTTAAATGTATAAAAATGGTAAGATCTGATAGAAGTGGATCTTATGCATTTCAAGAGGAGATTGTTCCTGTTGATGACGTTAAGGATTTTTTCAGCAAAAAATAGTTTGTTGTTACAATAGTATTAATTGAGGGTTGACTTTTTGGTCAACCCTCTTTTTTAATATTTTTAGCAAAACTTTTTTGTATCTTTGGGGGTTAAAATTATAGCTATGGCATTTTTTGGTTTATTTGGGTCTAAGTCCAAGGAGGAGAAACAATCGTTAGAAAAGGGTTTGGAAAAGACCAAGACAGGTATATTTGAGAAGATTTCTAGGGCAATTGCTGGAAAATCAAAGGTGGATGAAAGTTCGCTTGATGATATTGAAGAGGCTTTAATAGCTTCAGATATTGGGGTTGAGACAACTCTTAAAATTATAGATCGTTTAGAGGAGAGGGTAGCAAGAGATAAGTATATGAACTCTTCTGAATTGTACTCTATTTTAAAACAGGAGATTGAGTCTCTATTGAAAATATCAGATGGTGATAGTGAGCAGTCAGTATTTGATTTTTCTAAAAAACCATATGTGATTATGGTTGTAGGAGTAAATGGTGTTGGTAAGACTACCACTATAGGAAAATTGGCATTGAGACTTAAGAATTCGGGAAAATCTGTGATTTTAGGTGCTGCAGATACATTTAGAGCCGCGGCTGTAGATCAGTTGACTATATGGAGTGAAAGAGCCGATGTTCCTATTGTTAAACAGCAAATGGGATCGGATCCTGCATCAGTTGCTTTTGATGCTCTTTCATCGGCAGTTTCTCAGAATGCAGATGTAGTATTAATAGATACAGCTGGAAGGTTGCATAATAAGGTAAATCTGATGAATGAGCTTACAAAAATTAGAAATGTGATGAAAAAAGTTGTTCCAGATGCACCACATGAGGTTCTATTAGTTTTAGATGGTTCAACAGGTCAGAATGCATACCAGCAAGCAAAAGAGTTTACCAAAGCTACAGATGTGACTGCATTGGCAGTAACTAAATTAGATGGAACAGCTAAGGGTGGAGTTGTAATAGGAATTTCTGATATGTTTAAGATTCCGGTTAAATTTATTGGTGTTGGGGAGAAGATTGAGGATCTTCAGATATTTAATAAAAAAGAGTTTGTGGATAGTCTATTTTAGAAAATAATTTTAAAGATGAAAATATCATATAATTGGTTAAAGAGCTATATAGATACTTCTGTATCGTATCAAAAAATTGAAGAAGATCTAACAACAATAGGGTTGGAGGTTGAGGCATGTGAGATTGTAGAGCAGATTCCTGGTGGATTGGCTGGGGTTGTTGTAGGTCATGTTAAAGATTGCCAAAAACATCCAGATGCAGATAAACTTAGTGTAACGTTAGTGGATGTGGGTTTGGGCGATAATTTACAGATTGTTTGTGGAGCCCCAAATGTTGCGGATGGTCAAAAAGTTTTGGTGGCCACTGTAGGTACCACGCTATGTTTTTCTAACGGAGACTCCCTTAAAATAAAGAAGTCAAAAATTAGAGGTATTGAAAGTTTTGGTATGATATGTGCCGAAGACGAGTTAGGTTTAGGACAGTCTCACGATGGAATAATGGTTCTTCCAGAGGATGCGCCTATTGGTATGTGTGCAAAAGAGTTTTTAAAGTTAAAAGAGGATGTGGTTTTTGAAATCGGCTTAACTCCTAATAGAGTTGATGCAGCTTCTCATTATGGTGTAGCTAGAGATCTATATGCATATCTTAAATTTAATGGGCATGATGCAAAGTTATCTCTTCCCAAAAATAGACCTTTGGAGGAGTTGAAAGGAGTTTCTAGCTTAAAGCCTGCAAATGTATTAGTTAATGATTTTACAGGTGCTCCAATATATAAGGGAGTCACAATAGATAATGTTATTGTTGGAGAGTCTCCAGATTGGTTAAAGGAGAGTTTGAGGTCTATTGGACTAAAGCCAATAAATAATATAGTTGATATTACAAATTATGTTCTTCATGAGACTGGACATCCACTACATGCCTTTGATTATGATAAATTAAATGGGCAAACTATAATTGTCAGAAGAGCAAACGAAGGTGAGATAATTGTTACTTTAGACGATGTTGAGAGGAAGTTATCTCAAGAGGATCTATTAATTTGTGATCAAAAGAGGGCTCTATGTATTGCTGGTGTTTTTGGAGGTGCCGATTCTGGTGTAACATCCTCTACAACCAGGGTCTTTATAGAGAGTGCGCTTTTTGACTCCGTGTCTGTACGAAAAACCTCAAAAAGGCATGGTTTAAAAACTGATGCTTCTTTTCGCTTTGAGAGAGGGGCCGATGCAGAGATGGTTGACTATGCGTTGGAGAGAGCTGCAAATTTAATCTGTGATATTGCTGGAGGTGTGGTTGTTGGAGATATTGTCTCTGCTCAAGAGAGTGAAATTATAAGGCCACAAGTGAGTATTGATTTTACTAGAATAGAGAATTTTATTGGCAAGAGAATTGGAGGGTCAGCAATATTATCTATATTGAAATATTTAGATTATAATATTGTTTCTAGTGATGATAAATCTGCTGTTGTTGCTGTTCCATTGTGTAGGGTGGATGTATATAGAGAGTGTGATATTGTAGAGGATATTTTAAGGATTTATGGATATAATAATATAGAGTTGCCTGAAAGAATATCGGCATCTATTGGAACAACACCCTCTCCAGATATAGCTAAGATGGACTCAATAGTTTCAGATATTTTGGTTTCTAATGGATTTTTTGAAATAATGAATAATTCATTAACAAAGAGTTCGTATTATGCGAATAGTGCTATTTTTCCAAAAGAGAAATTGGTTGGTATTTTAAATCCATTAAGTACAGACTTAAATGTAATGAGGCAGACTCTCTTATATAATGGATTAGAGGTGATATCTAGAAATATTAATAGACAAAATTATAACTTAAAACTATTTGAGCTAGGTAATGTCTATTCAATTGATGAAAATTGTGCTTGTGAGTCTTCATATATTAAACCATATTGTGAATCATCAAAACTATCTATTTTTCTAACAGGCATTTCAACTCCTTATTGGCTTGGTAAGCAAGATGAACCAACTTTTTATACGCTAAAGGGATACGTTGAGTCAATATTCGGTAGGTTTGGTTTAAATCTAATGGATCTTAAATATGAGACAGTCTCTAACGATATTTTCTCTTACTCTTTAAAAATATATAATAAAAAAGATGTTTTATTGGCATCTATTGGTGAAATTTCCAAGACTTTGTTAAAGGATTTTGATATTAAGCAAAGTGTATTTGCAGCAGAGATTTCTAGAGATATTCTATTTGATTCAATAAGATCAAATAAAATACTATTTAAGGAGCTTCCTAAGTTTCCTGAGGTAAAGAGAGATTTAGCAATAATAATTGATAGAAACATAAGTTATTCACAGATCAGAGAGTGTGCAAAATCTTCGGAGAAGAGGTTGTTAAAGAGTATATCTATTTTTGACGTTTATCAGGGAGATAAGATTCCAGAGGGTAAAAAACAATATGCTGTTAGTTTTACTTTTTACGATGAGACAAAAACCTTGACGGATAAAGTTGTTGAGGATGTTGTTTCAAGAATTTTAACAAGTTTAATTGATAAGCTTGGTGCTACTTTAAGATAATATGAAGCTTAGTTTTAATAATGGTATGAAGAGAGTTTTAAGTTATATTAACCTTGTAAAGTTCTCTCATACCATTTTTGCTATGCCATTTGCGCTTGTTGGAATGATAATGGCATATAGGGTCAATCCAGAGATCTGTTTTTGCACAAGAGTTTTTGGTTTGATAATTTTAGCTATGATTTTTGCTAGAAATGCAGCAATGGGGTTTAATAGATATGTCGATAGTGATATTGATAAGATAAATCCAAGAACTGCTAATAGAGAGATTCCTGCAGGTTTAATTAGTAAAAATAGTGCTTTGGTTTTTATTATTTTAAATTCGTTAGCTTTTGTAACGGTATGTTTCTTTATCAATTATCTGGCCTTTATTTTAGCTATTCCTACTTTATTAGTATTATTTACGTATAGTTTTCTTAAGAGATATACTGCTTTTTGTCATTATTTTCTTGGGATTGCTCTATCAATAGCTCCTACTGGAGCTTATGTTGCGGTTACCGGGAAAATAGATATTGCCCCTGTGATTTTATCATTAATTGTTCTTTTTTGGGTTAGTGGATTTGATATAATATACTCTCTGTCTGATAGAGAGTTTGATAAGCAGAACAATCTGTTCTCTGTTCCAAGAATCTTTGGGGTTAGAGGTGCTTTGATTGTCTCTGCAATTGGTCATTTTTTTGTTTTGCCATTGTTGGTTATCTTCTATTTTTATGTAAATAGTTTGAGTGGTGGCCCCTATTTAGGCTCTTATTATATTATTGGAGCGTCTCTTTTTGCAGTAATGTTGGTTTATCAGCATTTAATTATTTCTTCCAATGATTTATCCAGAATTGGTGCTGCTTTTTTTACTGCAAATGGTGTTGCTTCTGTTGTTTTTGCTTTTTTTGCTATTCTGGATTTGGTTTAGTTTCAAGATCTTGCATTGTGTAGAGAGCTTGTGAATAGACAAAATAAAGGCTGCCTAAAAATTAGACAGCCTATAAATTGAAAGGAGTAAAAATTAGTTTCTACCATATTGAGCAAGATCACCAAGTTCTTCCTCAATTCTCAATAATTGATTGTATTTTGCCATACGGTCTGAGCGACTTAATGAACCAGTTTTAATCTGTCCAGAATTTGTTGCAACAGCAATATCGGCAATAGTTGAATCTTCAGTCTCTCCTGAACGATGAGACGTTACAGATGTATATTTGTTTCTGTGAGCCATCTCAATAGCATTCAAAGTCTCAGTCAAAGTACCAATTTGATTAACTTTAATTAAGATAGAGTTTGCACATCCTGTGTCAATACCTTTTTTAAGGAATTGAACATTTGTAACAAAAAGATCATCACCAACTAATTGGATTTTTTGTCCAAGCTCTTCTGTAAGAAGTTTCCATCCATCCCAATCTTGTTCGTCCATTCCATCCTCAATTGAATCGATAGGGTATTTCTCAGTTAGCTCTTTTAGGAATGCTACTTGAGCTTTAGCATCTCTTTTTGCTCCATTAGCACCTTCGAATTTTGAGTAATCGTAAATTCCATCTTTAAAGAATTCACTTGCAGCACAGTCTAGTGCTATAGTAATGTCTTTACCTGGCTCATATCCAGCTTTTTTAATTGCTGCAATAATTGAATCAAGAGCATCTTCTGTCCCATTAAGAGCTGGAGCAAATCCTCCTTCATCTCCTACAGCAGTACTAAGACCTCTGTCGTGGAATATTTTCTTAAGACTGTGAAATACTTCTGCACCCATTCTTAGAGCCTCTCTAAAGCTAGGAGCTCCAACAGGGCGGATCATAAATTCTTGAAAAGCAATAGGGGCATCTGAATGTGATCCACCATTAATGATATTCATCATAGGAACAGGTAGAGTAACAGCATTAGTTCCTCCGATGTATCTGTAAAGTGGAATTTGAAGATAATCTGCTGCTGCACGAGCAACTGCTAAAGAAACACCTAAAAGTGCGTTAGCTCCTAGTTTAGATTTAGTTGGAGTGCCATCTAGATCTATAAGAAACTTGTCTATTTGTGTTTGGTTAAGTGCGCTCATGCCCATGATTGCAGGAGCAATTATCTCGTTTACATTTTTAACAGCTTGTAAAACTCCTTTACCTAGATATCTAGATTTATCACCATCTCTTAATTCAAGAGCTTCGTTAACACCTGTAGATGCTCCAGAAGGAACAGCTGCTCTACCAAATGCTCCAGAAAGGAGGTGAACATCAACTTCGATTGTTGGGTTACCGCGAGAGTCTAAGATTTCGCGAGCTTGTACATTGCAAATTTCCATAATTAAATAATTTGTTTGTTAATGTAATATTTGATTTATATCTAATAACTCTTTATAATTAATATCTCTTAGTATTAAAAGTTATTTGTTTAGTCTTTTAAAAAGTAATCAATAGAGCTAACCACTCTTACAATTTTAATATTTGGAGTGTTTGCATCCCTGTCTGAAATAGAAAATTGACCTTGACTAGCTCTTCTTATTTTTCCGAGTTTACTATTTGAGTCAATAGCAAATTTTTCTGCAGCAGCTCTTGCATTTTTTGTAGCCTCTTCTATCATTACAGGTTTTATGTCATTAAGATTTGTGTACATAAATTGAGTTTGATATTGATAGTCCCCAGCAACAAGCGCAACTCCTTTTTTAAGAAGTTCTGACTGTTCCGAGATAATTCCCATAACAAGATCTACCTTTTCTGATGTAACTGTTATAACACTTGTAATATTGTATCTATATCTTGCAGGTTGACTCTGATATCTATCGGCATTCATATCTATAATATATGGGGCAGATATTGATATCTCATCTGATGATAACCCCTTAGATTTCAGAAATTCGATAATAATTTGATTGTTTTTATTGATAGTAGAGTAAAGCTGCTGAAGATCATTGCCGATCTCTTTAAATACAACAGGCCAGATAACTTTATTAGCGTTAACCTCCATCTCTGCAAGCCCTTTTACACTAACAACTCTATCGTATGATTTAAAAGCAACTACAGAGCTTTTAAGAAAAATACCTAGAAAAATTAACCCAATCATTATAAAAAGACCAGGGAATATTACTGTTTTATTTACGCTACTGTTCATAATTTCTTATTTTTGTATGGTTAAATCTATAAGCAAATATCAAGCCATGAAAAAAAACTCTTTAATTACTTTTAATCAGATCTTTCTGATTGTTTTTTTACTTTTTATATTCAATACATTAGAGGCTCAGGGAGACAATAAGTTAAAAATTGTAAGGGGTATGGCCGATACCGTAAATAGCTCTAATCATTATATTGTTGGTGTAGCTCCTGCGGGTTCTAAAATTTATATAAATAATAATTCTGTTTATCAATATTCAACAGGCTCCTTTGGTCAATTACTATCACTTATTCCGGGTAATAATAGTATAAATGTAAAAGCGATAATTGAAGGGAAGGAGTATTTTGAGACTTTTAACATATATTTAAAAGAGTCACAAGTCATAGAGAGGTCGTTATCTGATTATTCTTTTCCAGTTGTCCGAACCTTAAAGGGTGCATATTTAAATTCTAGCCCAGGAGAGGATCGGTTAGGTGGTGCAAAGATAAACTTTTTAGATGAAGGTATCAATATGCATTTGGTAGACTCTTTAAATAATCTTTATATTGTTCAGTTATCTCAGAAAAGATTGGGATATATTCCAAAGCATTTGGTAGAGCATATGCCTTTGGGAACAGACCCTGCTCTTACTGTAACAGGTTCTTTTAGAGCCAATAAGGAAGATAAGTATGATAGAGTATCGATTGGGCTTAATAGCAGAATACCATATATTTACTATAGAGATATAGAGAATAATCAAATAGTTATAGACCTTTATAGCTCCAAATCAAACTCAAACTGGATAACTCATATGGAGAATCTGGAGATGGTAGAGTATGTTAACATACAACAATTAGATTTTGATGTTTCTAGAGTAGTAGTTAAACTTAAAAAGAGAGAGCATTGGGGGTATAAATTGTATTATAGAGGCAATATTTTAACTTTAGATGTAAAGCACTCTCCAGATTTAAGAATAAAAGGATTGGTTATAGGTATTGATGCTGGTCATGGAGGTTCTAATTTAGGAGCTGTTAGCCCATCTGGGATTATGGAGAAAGATCTAAATTTAGATATGGCATTGACACTAAAAAGGGAGTTGGAAAGAAGAGGTGCAAAAGTGGTGATGAGTAGAGATGAGGATATAAATCTATCAATGCAGGAGAGATTAAATATCTTTTTGGATGCAGATGTAGATTTAATGATATCAATCCATTGTAATGCAGGAGGTAATCCCCTTAGACCTATGGGTGTTAGTACATATTATCGACATTTAGAGAATAGAGACTTAGCTCAATCTATTTTAAACAGAATGCTTGAGTTGGATGTTAATAACTTTGGATTAATTGGAAATTTCAACTTTTCTTTAAATGCACCCACAGAGTTTCCAAATGTTTTAGTGGAGACTCTATTTTTGAGTTCTTTGCCAGATGAGGTTATGATGGCAGATAAGAGATTTAGAGATAGAGATCGGAAGAGCGTCGT
>LUYZ01000060.1 GCA_001603425.1 Bacteroidales bacterium Bact_08 | reverse complement strand
ACATTAAAAATAGATTATTAAAAAAATATTTAAATAGCATAAATTAGTAAACGTTTTTACTAATTTATGCTATATTTGTCCTAAAAGATAATTTATGAAAGATTTTATAAAACAATTTAGGAGTGAAGACTGGCTCTCTACAATAATGGGAGCAACCCTCTTAACTTTGGTAATCTGTTTTCCTCAATTCAAACAACTCTCTAAGATATCTCAAGAGATAATAAAACTACTATTAATTGGAGGTCTATCTGCAATTGGTCTTAAAGTTCTAGGTAATAAAATACGTATGTTTGCCTTAGGCTTTATCTTTATTTTTGCTATTGCATATCTTTCTCAATATATAAGTTCTATCTCTGGGATTAAAAAGATAGGACTAGAGTCTGTATTTTTTTCAGTAGCAATAGGCCTGATTATTAGAAACTCCATTGGTCTTCCTAAATGGGTTGAACCTGCAGCAAAAAGCGAATTCTACATAAAAGCAGGGCTTGTTATTCTTGGCTCATCTATTCTTTTTGGAGAAATTGTTAAGGCTGGAGCATATGGAATGATACAAGCACTTATTGTTGTAATATCTGTATGGTATTTTACCTTTTGGCTAGCAAAAAAATTGGGAGTAGATCAAGAGATGGGGATTATGCTTTCTAGCGCCGTCTCAATTTGTGGCGTATCAGCAGCAATAGCTACATGTGGAGCAATAAAAGGAGATAATAAAAAACTGTCATTTGTAATATCTATAGTTCTTGTGGTGGCCATTCCCATGATGTATATTATGCCATTTTTATCACAGCTTATGGGGTTATCGCAAGAAGTAGCTGGAGCATGGCTAGGAGGAACTATAGACACAACTGGAGCAGTTGTTGCCTCAGGGAAATTTTTAGGAGAGATAGCAGAATCTCAGAGTGTAATCATCAAATCTGCCCAAAATGTTCTACTAGGAGTTGCTGCATTTGCTATTTCTATTTATTGGTCAATTAAAGGTACAAAAAATGATATTAGACCTTCGGCTTCTGTACTGTGGGAAAGATTTCCAAAATTTGTTCTAGGCTTCATTGCAGCATCTATTGTCTTTAGTTTTTTATTAGACATAGATACCGCTAAATCTCTATCAGGAAGCGCAAGAGGCTTAAGAGAGACTCTATTTTCTATAGCATTTGTCTCAATAGGACTAGAGACCGATTTTAAGAAGGTATTTGGAAAAGAGAATCGTCTTTATACATTGACTTTTTTAATAGCTCAAATGTTCAATGTTATAATAACACTAATTGTAGCTTTACTTCTATTTGGGAACTATAATTTTAGTTTTGGTTTTTAACCCAAGCAATAGCCTCACTCATTTTTAGTATAATTCTGTCATTACATAAATTACCCATACTTCCAACATGAGTATGGGTACATTTTTTATTACTCCTAAATGTACCATCATTGACACTTTTTCCAACAATCTTATAAGCATCTCTAAAAGGGACTCCTTTTAATACCAAACTATTTACCTCCTCAACTGTGTATAAATAATCATAAATATCACTCTCCAAAATATTTTCGCTGACAGATATATTTGTCAACATCATATTTGCTATAGATATAGACTCCTTTAATGAATCTATTGCAGGAAATATTATCTCCTTATATAACTGAAAATCTCTATGGTATCCAGAAATTAGATTCCTGCAAAGCATAGAAATTTGCCCATAAGAGCCCTCAATTATATTAGATTTTGCTCTGATTAATTCCCAAACATCTGGATTCTTCTTATGGGGCATTATACTTGACCCTGTAGTCAACTCATCTGGGAAACTCACAAATTTATGGTTAGCATTACAAAATAGAATAATATCACTAGATAGTCTGTTTAAAGTAGTACCAATAGAGGTAATAGCATTTGCTACGGCTTTTTCTGCTTTGCCTCTTGATAGTTGCACAGAGACAACATTAATTGACATTTGCGAAAAACCCAACTCCCTAGTAGTAAGTTCTCTATCTATTGGAAAAGAGTTACCATAACCAGCAGCCGACCCAAGTGGATTTTGATCCACTACTCTATATGCATACTCAAGTGCAAATATATCATCGACCAAAGATTCAGCATATGCAGCAAACCAAAGACCAAAAGAAGATGGCATCGCAACTTGACTATGCGTGTAACCAGGCATATAAACACTCTTATACTTTTCACTCAATTCTATCAAAAGATCAAAAAGATCTAAAATCAATTTAGAAATTGAGATTAGTTCATCCTTGAAATATAATTTAATATCTGTTAATACTTGATCATTTCGCGATCTTCCACTATGAATTTTTTTCCCAATATCACCTATCTTTCTTATCAATAGAGCCTCAACTTGAGAATGAATATCCTCCATATCCTCCTCTATAGTAAAATTATTAGATTCTATATCCACTAAAATAGTATTCAGATTACTCTCCAAAGTTAAAAACTCATCTTCAGTCAAAAGATCAATAGAATACAACATTTTAATATGAGCTAAAGAACCAATAACATCATACTTAGCAAGCCTCATATCCATCTCCCTATCTTTTCCTATAGTAAAAACTTCTACTTGCTTATTTATATCCAACCCTTTACTCCATAATTTTGACATAATAATTTACTTTATATGGTTAGTTCTTTAATATATTTTACATAAATCTTAATAGCATCATATAACTCATCAACTGTAACAAACTCATCTGCTGAATGAGATCTTATGGATTCTCCAGGACCCATCTTTATTGCAGGTATATTTAACCTCATCCAATCTGAGGTTGTTGACGAAACAAAGGTATCAATAGAACATCTTCTCAATGCCGATAACAAAGGGTGATCTGAAGGAGTAAAAGAGGCTTTATTATCTAAATTTCTAGGATATATTTGGGATTTTAACTTTTGAGTTAAAATATTAAATATATGAGAATTTGTCACCTCCCCAGTAGTTCTAATATCAACAACAAATTTACACTCATCTGGTGTCACATTATGAGCGACACCCGCATTAATAATATTTACTGAAATATTTACAGGGATAGAGCCATTATAAAGAGACTCCAATTGTAGATCTCTTAAATAAGCAATATCATCCAACGCTATATAAATCGCATTTACTCCATCACCCCTTGCAGCATGACCGCTCTTACCTTTTGCAAGACAATCTAAAACTAATAGACCTCTCTCAGCAATAGCTGCTTTCATTTCCGTTGGCTCTCCAACAATAGCAGCATCTGCTTCTCCTACTGCTTTTATAGCAGTATCTATCCCATTCTTACCAGAAGTCTCCTCTTCTGCCGATAGAATGAGTCTAATATTGAAACTTTTAAAATTAGATTCTACCAAAAAAAGCATAGCATAAACCATAGAGACAACTGAGGCCCCTGCATCATTAGAGCCTAATCCTCTAATTATTGAATCATTAAAATTGGGGTTAAAAGGATCAAAAGTGTACCCATTAACTGGCTTAACTGTATCTATATGAGAATTCAACATCAAAGTTCTAAAGTTTTTATTTACAACATAATCTAAAACAAGATTATTGCCAATCCTAATCAGATTTACATTATAATTGATAAATAAATTCCTAATAAACTCATATAAAAACAAGCACCGATCGCCCTCTAATCCAGAGAACGATGGTATTGATATCATCTTTCTAAGAAGAGATTGTGGATCTCTATTTTTTAAGAATTGTTCCAAAATCATTTGACAAATTAGAGGCGTGCTTTATACATACTTGATAAACTCCATTATCTATTGCATTAAATGCATTATCTAGTTTTGGAATCATACCATCTTTAACAACTCCACTATTCTTCAGTATCTGATAATTTCTAGAATTTATCAATGGAATAACTGAATCTGGATTATTAACATCATTTAATACACCCTTCTTTTCTAAACAATATATAAGTGAAGTACTGTACTCTTTTGACAGTGCTATTGCAATTGAAGAGGCCATTGTATCTGCATTTGTATTTAACAATGTCCCATTTTCATCATGAGTAATTGCACAAAATACAGGAACAATACCTCTGCTTATTAAATTAAGAATAAGTCTTACATTAATCTTTTCTGGATCTACGTCTCCAACATATCCAAAATCGATTGGCTCTTTAGATCTCATTACAGCTGGAACCGTATTTGCATCGGCACCTGAAAGACCCAGAGCATCTACTCCTTTTTGCTGTAGCTTTGCAACAATACTCTTATTGATCCAACCAGCATACACCATTGTAACCAATTTTAATGTTTCTGCATCCGTAATTCTCCTCCCCTGATGCATTTGAGGCTCAACACCCATAGACTTAGCCATTTGAGAAGCCATAGCACCTCCTCCATGGACTAAAATTTTCGGTCCATCAATCAAAGCAAAATCTAATAGAAACTGTTCCAACTCCATTGTTGAATCTATTATATTTCCACCTATTTTAATTATTTTAATCTGTGTCATTTTCTTAAAATTGAGATGTTAATATTTCTTTTAAAATTACCTGTGCAGATATCTCTCTATTTGATGCCTGCTCCAGAACTATAGATTGAGGCCCATCTATAACAGAATCTTCTACAATCATGTTACGTCTTACGGGTAAACAGTGCATAAACTTAGCAGAATTTGTCAATTGCATCTTATTTGAGTCAACCATCCATCTCATATCCTTAGATAAAATCTTTCCATAGTTTGTCTGATCAAATACAGACCAATTCTTGGCATAAATAAAATCGGCATTTTCATATGCCTTTTCAACATCATATTCAATATGCGATTCGGGAACAAAATCATGGGATAACTCATACCCCTTTGGATGCGTGACCACTAACTCATAATCGGCCAATCTAACCCACTCTGCAAAAGAGTTTGCAACAGCTTGAGGCAATGGGTTTGGATGTGGAGCCCAGGTTAAAACAACCTTTGGCCTATCTCTCTTCTTATATTGTTCTATAGTAATGACATCTGCAAAACTTTGTAAAGGATGCCTTGTTGCGGACTCGAGACTAATTACAGGTTTACCAGAATATCTTACAAACTGAGTTAAAATCTTCTCTTGATAATCACCCTCCCTGTCAGTTAATGAAGCAAAAGATCTTACTCCAATAATATCACAATAAGAAGCCATTACTGGAATAGCCTCCAATATGTGTTCGGGTTTGTCAGAATCCATAACAACACCATATTCTGTCTCTAACTTCCACGCTCCCTGATTTATATCAAGTACAATAACATTCATACCTAAATTAGTAGCAGCCTTTTGTGTACTCAATCTAGTCCTCAAACTTGAGTTAAAAAAAATAAGTAAAAGCGTTCTATTTTTACCCAACATATTAAAGGCAAAGCGATCACTTTTTATCTCTTGGGCACTTAATAATAATGCCGATAAAGAGTCCACATCATTAATCGATAAAAAATTTCTCATAGTCAATTGGTTATTTTTACTATCAAATCATTAAAGCACGTAATAAAATGATCTACTATAGACTTATCTATAGAGAGCGGTGGTAAAAGACGCATTACACTTTTTTTGGCCGATCCAACAAAAATTTTTTTCTCCTTCAATATTAAGTCTCTTATTTGCTCAAAACCAGACATAAACTCAACTCCAATCATTAATCCCTCACCTCTAACATCGGCAATAACATCTGGATATTGATCCTTCATTTTTACAAGTTGCTCTTTTAAATAAGACCCCATATTATAAGCATTAGTTACTAATGACTCTTGCTCTATAATTTCTAAAACAGAGATTGCTGCTACACATGCCAAATGATTCCCTCCAAATGTAGTCCCTAGCATCCCCTTGGAAGGAGTGATAGAGGGAGAGATCAATGTCCCACCAATAGGAAATCCATTTGCCATACCTTTTGCCACAGTTATAATATCAGGAGTAATACCACTATATTGATGAGCAAAGAAACGACCACTTCTACCATAACCACTTTGAACCTCATCAATAATCAAAAGAGCGCCATAACTAGATGTCAATAATCTCAGCTGGTTCAAAAAATCTTTATGAGGAGCCACTATACCAGCAACTCCTTGTATCGGTTCAATTATAACACCAGCATAGTCTCCTGTTTTCAGAGACATTTCAACACTCTCTACACAAAAATCTTTTATTATGGTTACATCATTGTTACAGTTATAACTACTCCATATAGCCGGATTATCTGTAAGGGAGACGGCACCAACTGTTCTTCCATGAAATGAGCCACCAAAGGATATAAACTTTCTCTTTTTTGTATGAAAAGAGGCAATTTTAATTGCATTTTCATTAGCCTCTGCTCCAGAATTAGATAGAAAAAGGGAGAAATTAGAATATCCGCTTAACTCTCCTAGCTTAGTAGCAAGTCTGTTTTGAAGACTATTTACAACAGAGTTTGAGTAAAATGAGATTCTATCTAATTGATTCTTTATAGACTCAACATAATGAGGATGACAGTGCCCTACAGATATTACAGCATGACCACCATACATATCCAAATACTTGGTACCATTTTCATCCCAAATATAGCACCCCTGGGCTTTTACTGGCTCGATTGGCCAAACCGAATAAACATCAAATAGATTCATAATTAAAAGTAATTTGCTTTTAGATCTAATCCACTCTTTTGGTCTAACCCAAACATAATATTCATATTCTGAATTGCTTGACCAGAAGCTCCCTTAATTAAATTATCGATTGCACAAGTAATATGAATATATCCATTATACTCTTGTATATTAATCAAAGCCTTATTTGTATTTGTAACCTCTTTTAAGGATATAGGCATTTGAGATAAAAAAACAAAAGGAGAGAGTTTATAGTAATCATTATAATGTTCAATAATCTCACTTAATGGTATATCTATTGCCTTTTCAAAATACAAACTTGTAAAAATACCTCTGCTGAAGTCGCCCCTCATTGGAACAAAAAGAATTGAGTCTTCAACATTTTTTTGATTGGTTAAATTATTGAGAGCCATTTTTATCTCTGGAATATGCTGATGTGAAAATGGCTTATATACAGAGATATTAGAGGCTCTATAGCTAAAATGAGTGGTGGCCGAGGGAGATTTACCAGCCCCAGTAGAACCCGTTAATGAGTGAATATGCACACTATTATTATACAAATTTAATAATTTGGCAGGGGCTAATGAGAGAAGTATTGATGTTGCAAAACAACCAGGATTTGCTATATATTTTGCAGACTTTATTTTATCGGCAAACAATTCAGTCAATCCATAAACAAACTTATCACTATTAAATAGTGGATCCAATCTAAAATCATTACCTAAATCAATAATTTTACAATCACTGTTATAATTTAATTGTGCCAGATAACTTTTAGATAATCCATGTCCTAATGTTAAGAAGATAACATCCACATTTGAACCACCTCTGTTAAAAGAATCTATATCAGAAAATATAAGTTCACACTCTCCAATAAGATCTCTATGAATATCACACACACTCTCTCCAGAGAGCGAACTACTCAACACATAAGATATTTGAACATCTGGATGTCTTAGAAGAATCCTAATTAACTCCCCAGCAGTATAACCTGTTCCTCCTGCAATAGCAACTCTAATTTTCATTGTTAACAGAATAATAAATTTTTAACGAATTAGCCATAACCTTAGTAAAACCAACAATATCATCAGAGGTCAAAGACCTATTCTCCTCTCCATAACTTCCGAAATTTGAAGACATTAAATCATATTCTGTTTTACATGATAGTATAGAGAATGAATAAGGACGTAGTTCAATTACTACCTGTCCACTAACATTCCTCTGTGTATTCTCAAGAAAAGCCTCTATGTTTCTCATAACTGGCTCTAAATATAGAGCCTCATGCATAAGTTTTCCATACCAATTAGATAACATCTCTTTCCAATATTGCTGATCTTTGGTTAAGATGTGCTTTTCCAATAGATGGTGAGCTTTAATCAAAATCATTGCAGCAGGAGCCTCAAAACCAACTCTACCCTTAATCCCAATTATTGTATCTCCAACATGTATATCCCTAGAGACAGCATACTCTCCTCCAATAATATTTAATCTATTAATGATCTCGATTGGAGAAAGTGTTTGCCCATTTAAAGAAGTGGGCTCTCCTTTTGAAAACCCTATCGTCAATCTACTCACATCACTCTTTTTTAATTGAGAAGGAAAGGCATCACTTGGTAATATTCCATCGGCAGAAAGAGTCTCAACTCCCCCTACACTTGTCCCCCACATCCCTTGATTTATTGAGTATTTTGCCTTATCCCAAGAAAAATCAAACCCTTGTTTAACAAGGTAGTCGATCTCCTCTTTTCTAGATAGAGAGAGTTCTCTAATTGGAGCTAATATCTCAATATTAGGAGCCATAACTTCAAATACTAGATCAAATCTTATCTGATCGTTACCAGCTCCGGTACTGCCATGAGCTACATAATCTGCTCCAATTTCTTTTGCATATTTTAAAACCTCAAGTGCTTGAAAAACCCTCTCAGAACTAACAGATAATGGATATGTATTATTCTTTAAAACATTACCAAACAATAGATACTTTATCCCTTTATTATAATAAACTTGAGTAGCATCAACATTTATATGCTTTATAGCTCCCAATTTAATTGCTCTATCTGATATCTCCTTTTGTTCAGAATCATTAAATCCACCAGTATTAACCATAACTGTATACACCTCTAATCCTCTCTCATTTTTTAAATATGGAATACAAAATGAAGTATCCAATCCACCACTGAATGCCAAAACAACTTTTTTCATACTATCTTTTTTTAAATGATATAATTGAATTAATTTTTAAAAGAGGATTAAATACATACCTCTTGCCCATCTTTCCAATAGGATTGTTTACAATTGATTTTTTAACAGATTTAGGTTCATATAATAGTGCTGTACAAATACACATTTTATAATTATTCTGCTCTAAAATTGGAAAATTCTTACACCCTTGGCACCCTTTCCAAAACTCCTTATCATCTGTAAGTTCAGAAAAAGTAACAGGTCTAAACCCTAATTCGGTATTTATTTTCATCACTGCTAATCCAGTCGTAATACTAAAAATTTTAGCATCTGGATAGATTTTTCTTGAGAGTGAAAAAATTTTTGATTTAATTTTTCGTGCCAATCCAATACCCCTATATTGATGTGCTATTATTAGCCCAGAATTGGCTACAAATCTATTATGGCTCCATGTTTCAATATAAGAGAAACCAGCAAAATTACCATCGACAAAAGCTATAACAGCCTTATTATCGATCATTTTTTGCATTATATACTCAGGAGATCTTTTAGCAATACCTGTACCTCTTTCCAAGGCAGAAATATATACTAAATCACATATCTGCTGAGCATAAACAGCGTGACTAGCATTAGCCACAAAAATGTCTATGTTCATAGAGAAAAAAAACTAAATACTTTAAAAAAATAGATTATTGTTACAAATTGTAACTAACCCATGAAAGATTAGTAAATAAAGATGCCTCCTTAGGCACGTTGTCGGACGTGTCTATGATTATTTAGAGTAGATTCTATATGGAGACTTACAATTTTCATATGGCGGCAAAGGTATAAGATTATTTTAAATAAACAGCATTTTTGTGCTATATTTGAACATTAAACTAAAACATAAAAATGGAACATTCTGAAATCAAACCAAAAGGGCTACCAGAAAACGCCTTTAGAGAGTTAAAAAGTGGTGAAGAGTACAAACCACTTATGTCTGAAAATAAAAAATATCCAGAAGCTACCATATGGTCTGTCTCCTTAGGGTTAATCATGACTATAATCTTTTCGGCAGCTGCTGCATATCTTGGATTAAAAGTTGGACAAGTCTTTGAAGCTGCCATTCCAATAGCAATTATAGCTGTTGGACTATCAGGAGCGCTGAAAAGAAAAAACGCTCTAGGAGAGAACATAATTATCCAATCTATTGGAGCAAGTTCAGGAGCAATTGTGGCTGGAGCTATATTTACACTTCCTGCTCTTTATATACTACAAGACAAGTATCCAGAATTAACCGTTGATTTCATTCAAATATTTTTAAGCTCTCTTCTTGGAGGTGTTTTAGGAATTCTATTTCTAATCCCATTTAGAAAATACTTTGTATCTGATATGCATGGGAAATATCCATTTCCAGAGGCCACTGCAACTACTCAAGTTTTACTAAGTGGCGAGAGTGGAGGTGGAAGCGCTAAGCTTCTAATGATAAGCGGGTTAATAGGTGGAGCATACGATTTTATTGTCTCAACATTTGGATACTGGGCAGAGGTTTTTACATCTAGAGTTCTTCCATATGGAGAGATGATTGCAGAAAAAAGCAAGATAGTATTTAAAATAAATGTTGGAGCTGCCGTATTGGGGCTAGGATATATCATTGGATTAAAATATGCTTTTATCATTTGCCTTGGATCAATGGCTGTTTGGTTTTTGATTATTCCATTAATGAATCTATTTTTTGGGGGGATGGTTATTGATTTTATGAACACAGGAATGACTCAGACCATTTCAGAAATGTCAGCAGAACAAATTTTCTCTACCTACGGAAGACACATCGGTATCGGAGGTATTGCAACAGCTGGAGTTATTGGTATTATAAAATCGGCAGGAATTATAAAATCTGCTTTAGGATTAGCCGTAAAAGAGGTTAAAGGAGGTGCCGATCATAAAAGTGAGGCTAAAAGAACGCAAAGAGATATTTCTATGAAAATAATAGCATTTGGTATTATTTTTACTCTAATAGTTACATTTTTATTCTTCTATTTTGGTGTTGTTGATAATATCTTCCATGCTGTTATTGCAATACTAGTTGTTGGAATCATTGCATTTCTATTCACAACCGTTGCAGCAAATGCCATTGCGATAGTGGGGACCAATCCAGTAAGTGGAATGACATTAATGACCCTAATCTTAGCATCTCTTGTTATGGTTGCTTCTGGTCTTACTGGTACGGCAGGAATGTCAGCAGCATTGATTATTGGTGGAGTTGTATGTACTGCACTAGCTGTAGCTGGAGCCTTTATTACCGATCTTAAAATTGGATATTGGTTGGGAGCAACTCCAATTAAGCAACAATCGTGGAAATTTGCGGGAACAATAGTCGCAGCTGCCACTGTTGGAGGAGTGATGATGATCTTAAATGAAACTTATGGTTTTACTGGAGATGATGCACTGGTTGCGCCTCAAGCAAATGCAATGGCTGCAGTAATTGAGCCTCTTATGTCTGGAGGTGGAGCGCCATGGCTATTATACGCTTTTGGAGCCATTATTGCTGTTGTTCTAAACTTTTTTGGAATTCCTGCTTTAGCATTTGCTCTAGGTATGTTTATTCCTTTAGATTTGAACCTACCGTTACTTGTAGGTGGAGCAATATCTTGGTATGTATCCACAAGAAGCAAAGATCAAGCAGTAAACGACTCTAGAAAAGAGAGAGGAACTCTTATTGCGTCTGGATTTATAGCAGGAGGAGCATTGATGGGAGTTGCTAGTGCGTTAATTAAATTCTCAGGAATCGAGCTAATGAATAGTGATTGGGTAAAATCAGCTGGTGCTGAGTATTTAGCATTGATAATGTATATTGCAATCATAGTATATTTGGCTTGGGATAGTCTAAGAGCTAAAAAAAATTAGATTATGGAAGGAGGTAATTTTTGGTTTGCATTCTTATTGACCCTATTTGCAGGTCTATCAACCGCTATTGGAAGTCTTGTAGTTCTTTTCTCCAAAAGATTCTCCCCAAGATTTTTAGCCGTATCTCTTGGATTTTCTGCTGGAGTTATGATATTCATCTCTTTAGTAGAGATCTATTCAGAGGCAAATGAGTATCTTCACTCTCTATATGGGCAAAAATTGGGAGACCTTTATACTCTTCTCTCCTTTTTTGGAGGGATAGCCTTAATAGCAATCATTGATTACCTTGTACCTTCGGAAGAGAATCCACATGAGATTGGAGATCTATCCATCGACAATTCTAAAAAAAGTCCAAATAAAGATGGGCTAATGAGATTGGGTGTTATGTCTGCTGTTGCAATTGGCATTCACAATTTTCCAGAGGGTATTGCTACTTTTGTTACAGCAATGAACGACCCAAATCTGGGAATTAGCATTGCTATAGCAATAGCAATACATAACATCCCAGAAGGGATAGCCGTTGCAATTCCAATTTACTATGCAACTAAAAGTAAAGGAAAGGCTTTCACACACTCTCTACTTTCTGGATTGGCAGAACCTCTTGGAGCTGTAGCAGGATACTTCTTATTAGCATATCTATTTAATGATGCTTTTATGGGAATTATTCTTGCAGGTGTTGCGGGAATAATGGTTTACATATCATTGGATGAATTACTTCCAACTGCCGAAAAATACGGAGAGCACCACCCAGCCATCATTGGAGTTATCTCTGGGATGGCTGTAATGGGAATCAGTTTACTAATAATTTAACATACTAAAAATGAAAAAAAACGATATACAACACAAAGTACTTGAGAGATTTCTTAAATACATCTCAATAGACACAGCTTCAGATCCCGAAAGTTCTAATCAACCAAGTACCAATAAACAACTAGATCTATCAAGAATACTTGTGGATGAACTTATAGAGATGGGAGTAAAAGAGGTCGCTTTAGATGAGTTTGGCTATGTTATGGCATCTATCCCATCAAATATTGATGAACATACATCTATTCCCAAAATAGGTTTTATTGCTCATGTCGATACCGCTCCCGACGCATCTGGGAAAAATGTTGTTCCAAAAATAATAGAGAACTATACTGGAGATGATATTATAATTAATGATAGCACAATATTAAAACCATCCGAGTTCCCTGAATTATCAAAATACATTGGCAATACAATTATTACGGCATCTGGGGATACTCTGTTGGGTGCCGATGATAAGGCTGGTGTGGCTGAGATTATGACTGCTGTTGAGTATATTATGAAAAATCCAGATTTTAAACATGGTGAAATTAAAATCGGATTTACTCCAGATGAAGAGATTGGTAGAGGAGTAGACAAATTTGATGTCAAAAAATTTGGAGCAGATTATGCTTACACTTTAGATGGTGGAGAGATTGGAGAGCTAGAATATGAAAATTTTAATGCGGCATATGCAAAAATAACTATTCAAGGCAGGAATATTCACCCTGGTTACGCTAAAGACAAAATGGTTAATGCCATTATTTTGGCATCTGAGTTTAATGCATTACTTCCGGTTGAACAAAGACCAGAATTTACACAAGATTATGAAGGATTTTATCATATAATTAAATTCGACGGCACTGTAGATCTATCAACCATACAATATATTATTAGAGATCACTGCAAAGATAAATTCCAAGAAAAGAAGAGTCTTATAGAGGAGAGTATTACATATATGAATAAAAAGTATGGCCACGGAACGTTCTCTCTTGAGATGAAAGATCAATACTATAACATGAGAGAGATGGTGGAGCCACACTACCATATTGTAGAAATTGCTCAAAAAGCAATGGAGATGGCAGATATTAAACCAAAAATAAAACCAATCAGAGGAGGGACAGATGGCTCTAGACTCTCATATATGGGTCTTCCTTGCCCTAATATATTTGCAGGTGGTCACAATTTCCATGGAAGATATGAATATATCCCTTTAGAAAGTATGACCAAAGCTACAGAGGTTATTTTGAATATAACTCAACTTTACTGTAAATAACAGTAAATAACAATAAATAAAAGTAAACTTACCAACTACTATTATTATGAAAATAGTATATAATAACAAAGAGGTCATATATCTGATAATGGCCTCTATTGTTTTATATTTTTTCAACCTCCCAGGTTTGAAAGTATCAATTATGGAGGCAAGAAATTTTATTGTTGCCCGAGAGATGCTATCAGAAGGTAATTGGATCTTTACAACTCTTAATGGAGTTGCAAGATACGAAAAGCCACCCATGCCTGCATGGTTCATGACTCCTTTTATCTCTTTAATTGGAATCGACAGCCTGTTTGCTTATAGACTTCCCACATCCATCATGGCAACTATAGGCGTAATTATATGTTTCTTTTTTGTAAAAGATCTATCAAAAAATAGAGAGCTTGCCTTTTTTTCATCTATTGTATTAGGGAGCTCTTTTTACTATTCAGCCATAAGATTAGAGGGGCCTTCTGATATTTATACCCACGTTTTTATGTTTGGAGCTATATTTTGTCTTAATAGGCTATTTAACTCATCAGAGAGAAAGTACCGCTATCTACTATATGCATCAATAATGGGAGGTTTTTCTATCCTTTCTAAAGGGCCTGTTTCGCCATATGCTCTTCTATTACCATATCTAATCTCTCACTTTATTGTAAATTATAAAAGAGAGAATAGAGTTAGAGATATCAAATTTACTTTTTTATTTATATTATTTTCATTCTCTATTGGTTTTAGCTGGTTTATGTATGTTAAGCTAAATGACCCAGATACCTTTTTGGCAATTGCATCAAAAGAGGCGGGGAACTGGAGTTCATACAATGTAAGACCTTTTTATTATTATTGGAGTTTCTTTTCTCAGAACGGAGTATGGGCCCTATTCTCACTTGTAGCACTTATATTTTATAGCTGGCTTTCCAAAAGATCTGAATTCAATAGAGTGTACAAACAAACAGTTTATTGGACCTTTATATCTCTAATTCTTTTATCAATTATTCCAGAAAAAAAGTCGAGATATTTAGTCCCTTTACTTATTCCTCTTGCAATAACAACTGCAGTATTTATCTATGAGACTATTAATAATAGTGAACTAAAAAACAGAATACTAAAATATAAACTTCACTTTGCTCTATATACAATTCCTGGATTAATAGCAATTCTATCACCAATTATCTATATGTATATTTCTCTTGATACTACTATCGATAAAGTTTGGTATATCTCAACAACAATACTTTTAACACTAACAGGTGTTATAATTGTTCAAAACTCTTTAAAATTAAATTTTAAAAAAGCATTTTATGGCATTTTTGTCATTAATTTAATCCTATCTTCTCTTGCATTATATGCAGTAAATCTTGTTGATAAGAATCCTTATTATAAAAATTTCAATTCAATTACATTATGCTCAAAAACGCCGATTTTCTCGTTTGGACAAATTGGACCAGAGATTATTTGGGAGTATGGAAAGATTGCACCAGAACTTTCACACAGCAATATAGTTGACTACTCTAACTTTTTTATAATTACAAATGATTATGAACAAATAGAACAATTAGAGTATCAGATAGAAGAGTTGCTTAAAAAGGATATTGAATTAAGTAAAATAGCTGATATCGATCTTAATAAATTTTCCGGAAGAGGGAAAAAAGGGTATCGTGAAAGACTTACTGGAGATATATATGAAGTTAAAATAAAACAGAGGGAGACTAATTAAAGTAACCCTCTGTTTTGAGATTTAAATATATTTACTCGATAACCTTGTCTGACAACTCCCAACCAGTTATTGTTGAGATGTATGGAATTAAATTATGTGCTATTTTCTTTTGTCCTTGATAATTTGGATGCCCAACAGAACCCAGATCTCCATCATTATTGTATATACCATACAAATAGGCTGTAAAATGTAGATTTACATCATTTGAACCTTCACAAAACTCTTTAATATACTCAAATGCCATTCCTCTTCTAGCAGGAGCTACACATAAAATAGGAATATCACCATATTTCTCTCTTAACTGAGATATTATTTGAGCATATGCTCCAATAAACTCCTCCTTTAGTGGGTGTGGTTTGGTAGAAAAATCATTAGACCCCAAATTAATCACAACCAAATCTGGTTTATAGTCATAAAAATTCCATTTAGGTGCCTCATACATATCATATGTTTGCAACATCTTATCTTTCATAGAAGTTTTTGATACTCTCTCAGGATCTCCATAGTTTCTTACTGCACCCCATCCAGAATGGGCTATAAAAGTATAATCGGCATTGAAATATCTAGAAATAATAGCCCCAAATGCTAAATTACAATTCTGTGTCTCTGGCTTAAAAGGCTCATCTTTAGCAAGCCCCTCCGTTCCAAAACCAGCTGTAATTGAGTTACCTATAAACTCAATATGCCTATCCCTTTTAATATTGATTGGTAAGATATCTCCTTTTGGCTTAACAATAAATGCATGTATTGTGGTTTTACCTTGCTCAGCCTCAGTTCTCTTTTGTAATCTTATAACATTCTTACCTTTTTTAAGATTTCTAGCAAGTACAATTAACGAGTCATTCCCAAATGTAGTAATTGTAGAAACTTGCTCTCCATTAACAAAAAGATTGTAATAATTCTTTTTTGTATCAGAAACTCGCATAGCTAAATAGCCCCCGGTGAAAGTAAATTCCACATAGGTTCCACTCCAATCAAAAGAGACAGAACCATCTTTTTCAACTACTGTTCTACCAGTATATCTAATATTTGGATCACTAGCATTTACTCTTTTTACTCTTCTGGTTACAATACGATTATTATTCAGTCTCTCTTCTTGTTCAATTATCTGCCGATGTAGATCCATATGATGATTATGAGTATTCTGATTATGAACATCCATATGTTTATTATGCATCTCAATGGCTGCATTATGAACTTCTACAGCATGCTTATGACTCTCTTCAATTTGGGCAGAAAGCCAACTATAACATAAGACAAAACAGAGAATTAACAAAGATTTTTTCATATAGTCAAATTTATTTTATAGCACCATAAATATCAATATCTACACTATCAAATGGATTAATCAGAACATCTATCAAAACAGCACACTCCAATCTACTTAGAGCTCTTTTTATGTTAAAATTACTTAGATGAGCCGATTCCCAAATTTTTTCGATATTATCTACATAATATAAATATGGATATTTATTTTGAATAATAGAAATAATCTTTAGTAATGACTCTGCAGTTACATTACTATTCAAATCTATTATACCACTAATCTCCTTTAAATCCAATGTTTGCAGATTATAAAAATCATTTAGTCCCTCCAATAAAGAGCTATTTGAAATAAGACTATCTGCATAAAACCATGTTTGATTCTCCCATCCAACATTTAACCCCTCTCCTTTAATAATTCCAGTAACGCCAACTCTTTGTAATGCTTTAAAATGAGTGTGATCTACTTTTAAATCTAAGTATGGTAAAAGATATCCACTAAAATCCAAAACTCTTTTTTGAACCTCTCTAACTGGAACCTCTTTAGTAGAAACTCTCATCTTAACTGCAAGTGATGCAATAATCCCAGCAGCCTCACCTATCTGCAATACAACAGGCTGTAGACGAGTAGTTCCATTAACTAAGTTTGTTACCGATATAGATTTTTCAGCTACTATAAGATTATCAATATTTTGAGGGAGTAATGTACCCATTGGGACACCATAAGATGGTACAGGATAAAAGTATAAATCAGGTAAGTTTTCCCAGCCTTCATATCTAGCATGATGATGATCTACTGGATAATCTCCAACACCAATTGCTGTTCTATATAGTTTTTGATCTTGATTATATGGGTCAGATATATGATTTAACGTAAATCTTGTCAATCCATGAATCCTTCTAGACTCTCTATGATATGGAATAAAAGGGAACTTATCTTCTGTTGGAAACTCGTCATCTGCAAGAGATAAGTTGTTAAACCCTAACTCTGTTTGAATATAGTAAAGAAAAGAGAGTGAGTGCTCCTTAGCTCTCTTTAACTCTTTCAGCCTCTCTTGTGGATTTAACTCTACAATATTAAGATAGTAATCATTCCCCTCAATCGGCCAATTAATCATATATTTATTATTAGGCAATTTACCATATGTTATCATCATATGTGGGCTCCATCTTCTCTTCTGCTCTTTTGGATTAACGCATTTTTCACTTATTGTTGAGCAATAAAAAAGAGTAGGATTGTATGAATCTGGTTTTTTTATTGTCATATCACCATCATACTCCTTTAGTATCATAGCATATGTTAAGTCTTGTACTATATCATTTTCTTGATCTGGGGCAATATACTCTCCTGTTATATATTTTGAGTCCATTCCCAAATCATAAGGCACTCCAACTTTAGCAGCAATATCACCTAACTCAGTTGCATCAATTACTACATTTGCTGTTACATCTCTTATATTACCATTAACCTCTACACTTAAAACCCACATATCCCCTTCTTTAGATATATCATCTACTCTACTCCTAAACCATACATCCAAATTTGTTTTTTTTTCTACAATATTTTTAAATATTCTAGCTCCAATTGAGGGTTCAAATAGAGTATTGCTAACCCACCCAGTATTTAGTTTCTCGGCACTACCATAGTGTCTCTCCAAAGAGTCTCTAAATATTGACCACAAGCCACCTCTTAATTTATGATTCCCATCTACAGCGCTGACACCAGCAGAGGTTAACATTCCCCCTAACCACTCATACTCCTCAATGATCAGTGTTTTAACACCCATATCAGAAGCCCTAATACCAGCTGCAACACCGCTAGTTCCTCCACCAACAACAATTACATCATAATGGTCACGTATATATTTTTGTGAATATACATTTCCAAATCTATCTATTGCTCTAACCTCAATATGTTTTGATCCATTATCTTTAGCTCTAAATAGATTATCCGTTATTGATGGATAGATCCATTTATGCTCTAGTTTACTCCTATCGGAGTATGTTCTCTTTGCATCGGCATCATAAGAGCTAAATCTCTCCATGGTTCCAGAAAAAACACCATTCTCATATAGCTCAACTATCCATGAAGGATCATAGTTCCATATATTAGCAACAATATAACCATCGTATGAGTTATCCTCTTTGGATGTATAGACTCTAAGTTGATAATCTTTACTATATCCTGTAGATTTATAGTACCAACTTAATGAATCTCCATTAACCATATATACACCATAACCCTTTGGCGTTCCATCTGTACATAAATCCCCTTGCCACCACGCACCACATAAAGCAGCTGTATTGTGTTCAAAAAGAGAGTTAGAAATAATCTGATTATTGTTTATGTGAGTATGTCCAGAGATTATATGCGAATTATAAGGCTCTAAAATGGAATAAAGAGCCTTTTTATTGGCAAGTGTTAATCCCGCTCTATCATACCTAAATGTCTTTCTATCTTCTTCATTTAATGTAGTAGGTATATGCATTGTAACAACAACTGTTGAGCCTTTGGGTACATATGAGAGATCTCTCTCAAGCCAAGACAACTGATCCTCCGTTAAATAACCAATGTAAAAATAATCTCTGCCTATATAAAAGCAATCATTTAGAACAACATAATGGATATTCCCTATATTAAATGAGTAGTAATCAGGTCCAAAAATATTAGAATATTTATATGTTGAGTTATAATTTGACCTACCATTTACCACCAAATCATGATTACCAGGAGCACTAAAAAAAGGGATTCCAATTGTTGATGTTATATTATTATACTCTTCATAAAGGGAGTGATCGTGAGAAATAAGATCACCAGCCACAAGAGCATGAGTAGGTCTTGAAATATCTTTTAAACTATTCTTAATATCCTCTACACTTGCTCTATATAGATCAAACTGAGATTTAGAATATATTTGAGGATCTGCTATTGCAAAAAAAGCATGATTTAAATCATCTTCCTTTTTTTTACTCAACTCAAAATTATATCTTTTGATGTCTGATTGCAAAGGCTTAAAAAACTGAACTACACTATTCTCAATTGGAGCCATATAGCCCCTTGGGATAGAAATATATACAAATTTTGCTCTCTCAGATATATCCAAGGAGTACTCTCCTTTTTTGCTTGTTAATGTAAAATTAAAACCGTCTGTTACAACAACATCAGGGATAGGAGCGCCTTCTGATACAACTTTTCCTCTAATTGTTTGAGATAAAAGTTGTGAAGTAATAAGAACAAATAATGATATAAGAATAATAACTCTTTTCATAATAATCTATTTACATTTTTCTAAAATTTGCCAGCATTGATATAATGCTCGCGGAACATGAAAACACCCCTTCCATTTACCCCCTTTAAGATTAAGTAAAACCTCTCCTTGTCTATTCAAATACCCAAACCACTCTGGGTGTTGATTATCTTTAAAATGTGACCAAGTATACTCATGTAGTCTATTAAACCAATCTAAAGAGGTTTTATTCCCAGTTAATTGATATCCCTTTAACATAGTAATTATACTCTCTAGGTGTACCCACCAAAGCTTTTGATCCCATTCTAATTGCTGAGGTGGAAAACCTTTTAGATCCATAAAATAGAAGATTCCTCCATATCTCTTATCCCATCCATACTCAATAGTGCTAAGAGAAATTTTAACTGCTTTATCAATTATATCCTCTCTTTTTAATTTCACCCCAAGATCCATTATAAACCACATTGCTTCTAATGAGTGTCCCGGATTAAGTAACCTACCTTCAAATGTATTTGAAAATTTATTATCTAAGGTTATATTTTCTAAAACTAAACCCAAATCCTCTCTATAGAAATTAGAAAGAACTTCATTAAGACACTCATCAATAGTTTTATTTATTAAATCATTATCTATTAAACCCTCAATCTCAAGAGATAGATTAGTCAATATCATTGGAAGAGAGAACCCCTTTAAGTCTCTAGTTCCTGGAACTATTTTATTCCACTGACCTTTTGGATTATTCTGTTTTTCTAGAATCTTTAAAAAAGTCTTTTTTGCTATATGAGCATACTCTTTATTCTCTGTTGCAATTGAGAGTTGTGCAAAGGCCATTGTTGCAAAAGTATATGAGAATATATTATATGGAACTACCAAAGGTTGTCCCTCTCTGGTCAAAGAAAAATACCAATTATAATTGCCATCATGACCATACTTTCTAAGGAATTCTGCACCAACAAGGGCACAATCTAACCACTCTTGTCTCTTCTCCACTCTATTATACAACATAGAAAAGAGCCATACTTGTCTGCACTGCAACCAAATAAATTTATCTGTATCATATACATTTCCCTCTCTATCCAAACAAGAAAAATACCCTCCAAACTCTTTATCTATCGAGTTATCCAACCAAAATGGTACAACATTATCCAATAACTCATTTTTATAAAGAGTTGCTAAATCGCTAAAATTCATCTTACTTACTCTTTTCTAAATTACTTAAATACTCTATATATCTATTATAAAGGTGACCTGCTTGAATATATGCCGATTGTGGACTCATAAAATGAGAAAACTCAAATGTAATGGCATTAGAATATCCAGCTTCAGAAGCTAAACCCATTTTTAATAAAAGTTTATCCCATTTTATCGGCAAAAATTTAATAGGCATATCTCTATCAAAAGTTTCCGTATTTGTCCAACACTCTAAGCCATATTTATCGGCCAATTTCTTATTTACTTCCAAAAAGTCTTTTAGTTGGTCATAATCCACATGCCCATCTTGAAAAGCAACAATATCAACAGCTCCTTTAATACCGGCAAATATTCTATTCCAATCTTCATAGTGATCTTCTATTGAGACACCTGATTCTCGCTCTGTCTTTGAAGTATACTGACTAATACTTTTTTTCCCGTCTATGTAAGGAGATATCAATACTGGTAATCCAGAAGAGACACTCTTGCAATAGAGTCCCAATTGGGCATACATCCCCACTATATTGCCAATTTTTCTGCTGCACTCTTGGGAAATATACCAACCACCAAAAGAGGAATAAGATCCATATCTACTCCAAACCTCATCTATAACCATCTTATTAATCTCAACCTCCTTCTCATACTCTCCAGCATCCCAATATTTACCCGAATCATAAAGACCAAAGAAAAATTTCATATTCCATTTTTCGCTTAATCTTAAAAACATCTCTACTAAATCTACAGATGGTCTATAGCATCCTTCTCTTTCTGTTAGCACATTACTATCAAAAGTGATCCATCGCCTATATCCACAGCGGATGAGAATAACCATCTCAATTCCCGCCTTACTCATATATTCAAAGTCTCTATCCCACTCTACCTCACTCCAATTTTGATGTGGGATATCGTGACTTATCTCATCTAAAAAAGTCCCTTTAATTCTCATAAATAACCTATTTTTGAGCATTTGCGCGCTCTATACCCTCTTTAACATATTGCCATTGATTGTTTTGTTTTAGATGGATCATATCAAAAAAGAAATACCCATCACCCGCATTTATACACGCATCTACAGAATTTCTAATTGCATCACCAACATTTACTCCTGCTGGTACTTGCGAAGGATAGAAAAAGTTTCCGTCTGGGCCACCCGAAATAGGAACATCTCCCATTGTAACCTCTTTTGCTTTTAGACAAAAACCTTGCATAGTCCACTCATTCTGACCATATACTCTATTGGCAGCGGCATATGCTCCAATTAGCATAAAATCCATATGAGGTGCATATCCAAAATTATGATAGAGTGATGATGCCCAAGAATATTTGGATGATGTAATAAATTTAGGACTTGCCCAATTAACTCCAACGTCATAATAACTAGAGTACCAACCTCCAACGTAAACACCAAATTGAACATTAGAATTAATCGCCTTAACTCTAGATCTAGCTGTAACCATAAAATCATGAATTACTTTAGCTCTAAATTCAAGCCACTTTTTAAAATGTTTAGGAAGTGGATTAGGCAATTTTCCCACCTCAGTTCCTGGAGGAATAATATCATTAGGGAAGTTAATAACTTTTTCACCTATATACTGTTCAAATTTAGCTCTTGTATATGTAGAGAAATCACTCTCAAAACCATCAAATCTACCCCTATCAAGAACAATACCATCTAAGTCTTTATATTTTGCTAAATCCTCTAACATAGAGATAATATACTCTCTTACATCATCTCTAACTGGGTTAAAAAATTTTGCATTTTTCTGAACATCCATAATACTTTTAATACCATTGGATGTATTTAATTCTGTAGTCCATGCACGTTTGGTATTATCTCTAAATACAACTCCCTCGGATCCCAAGGATGTTGTATTGCCACCTGGGAAGGTGTTTATTGCTGCAAATACTTTTAGTCCCAATTTTTTACCTTCATCAATAAAAGCCTGAAGATAATCCCAAGTAGCAGTCCTCTCTATTTTTGTATAACCTGTAGAAGTCCATGCTCCTAAAAATCTCACCTGAGAAACAACATTAGTGTTAAATAGGACATCTCCCGTTGTTGGCCTAACATCAACAACTATATGAGTAAACCCGCTCTCTTTAGCAATTTTTAAATCTCTAGCTATATTATCCTTGCTATTTGCAAAGTCAGGGAAATTTGCCGCAGCATCAATCCATATATACTTAGGTTTTTCTGCATTTGTTACAACAGGTTCATCTGGCCACTCCCATTCTGGCGTTTTACTCTCTTTATTACATGACGATAATATATTTGCAATAAAAAAGGGTATAAAGAAAAAAAGCTTTATAAAATTCATCTCTTCCTAAGTATTAAATTATTTATAATAGTCATCTCCAAACACTATTTATAAAGCACTTGGAGATGACAATACTAATTATTTATTTGTCTATACAGTCGAATTCCCATGCAACTAAAGATCTACAATTACCATCGGTATAGTATAATCTTAATTTATAACCATCCTTAGACGGAACTAGTAATATATCACTAGAGGCAAAAACTGGGGATCCATATTTATGCTCATTTGTAGTGAATACTCTAGCTGGAGAATTATCAAATCTATCTGTAAACTGAGTTAAAGTAGTAGCATCAAACATATATCCTAAACACTGACTATATGAGAAGTGCATTCCTCCATATATAGCCACATATATAGCTCTATTGAATTCAACAGCATCTACAGTGTTAAAGTTAGAGTTCGCACCCCAAGTAGAAGTTGCTATCATTGCTACTCCAGAATTTGTTGCACCATCCACAGCATTTAATTTATTACCTGCTCCACCATAATTGGTTATAAAGTATGTACTATTTATATCTGCTTTAGAATATACTACATCTGTATTTCCAGAATTCCAATTCACTATATTAGTTGCAACCACAGCCTCAGGCTCTCCTATAACTCCATCCTTAACAACCCATCTCAAAAACTCATTATGTGCAGGTGGATTTGCCCATGCCCAAGTTGGAACAGTTATTATAGCATCCTTTGTTATGTCTCCTTGCACAGAGATTTTAGCGCCTAATCTAGCTCCTTTGCCAATACTATATGTCATTGAATATAGAAGCTCTGGAGCTTTTGTTACAGAATTTGTTGTCCAAATATTAAACACATTTCCTTTAGTAACATTATTACATAATAACATATTTCCAGCTTTATCAGAAGTTATTGCTCCTCCATTTAAATCCCTACTTCCTGCAATTAGACCCAGTCTCTCTCCAGTAGTATTATTAAAATAGTGTTGCTCTGTGCCAACGCTTAAAATAAGGTGATTTCCAATTGCTGCTAATGTATGATTCTTATTAGCGCCATTAGTAATGCCATAACGGACACTCAAATCACTTGCCCAAATCTCTGTTTGACTTCCAGGTCTAAATCCATAATTAATTTTTGGAGGAACCATCTTCTTAACAGTATAGTGAGCCTTTGTTGTACCATCATGTGCCGTTACAGTAAATACAACATCCTGGGAATAATCATTGATTGAGTTTGGATCCGGCGATATGGTTGCATGAGGCGACAATATTACAGATGCTGTACTTGGACCTAAATCATCTACAGAAATAAGAGAAATTATTTTTGAATCATGATCAATTACACCATTCATTAGTGGAGTGTTTAATGTAAAGGAGATAATTGCACATTTGTTACTCTTTACTCTTGCTCCAGTTATATGATACTCCTTTATCGATCCATCTGCCCTCTTTACCTTAATATTATTCTTTTTGCTTAGATCCATAACACCTAAAGCTGGCTCAATAAAAGTGTTATCATCTATATTTGCAGTGATTTTCATCTGTGAGATCTCTGTCTCATTTGTACTCTCTTCTGGATAAAACCACGGAACAGAAATAAATATCTCTTGTACGTCTGGATTATCAATTTGAGTAGTAAATTTTGCATTTGCATCATTCTTAAAATCTCCCATAGAGAACTGTGCAGATACGCTATTTATTCCCTGTCTAACCTCTGAGGGAACAATTTTTTCTGGCTTATGACAATTTGAAACAATAATTGCCACCAGCATCAATATGTATATAGATATATATTTTTTCATAATCAATTTATGTTTATCTCCATTCTGGATATTGTTCTACAGCACTATTGTTCATCAATTCTGTTTCTGGCATAGGTATTCTATACATTTTTTCTTGAAAAGATCTATTTTGTTTATCGCAATCAACATAAAAATATGTAATTATTGCACCCTCTTTAACAAGTTTTAATCCATGCACTCTGCTCTGAGGACCACTATACTCAATATGAGCTAGTCTCCACCTTCTCATATCCCAATATAAATGACCTTCATATGCTAACTCGATTTTTCTCTCTTGTCTAATTGCTTCAAATAAATCTTGACCAGCTCTCTCTTGATAAGGTAGTCCTACTCTCTCTCTAATTCTTCTTATATCTGCATTAGCTGTAGTATAATCATTGAGTCTATAGGCAGCCTCTGCTCTATTAAGATAAACTTCGGCCATTCTAATAGCGACCCAAGTTTGAGTACTACTTTGTGAATTAAGATCGGTATGAGACTCATCAACAAGTTTTCTCAAATAATATCCTGTGACAGATCTTCCTGATGGATTTGGATCATCTTTGAATTCTGCATAACCATCCACTCCACCAACAAAAGATTCAATCTCTCTACCTTTCCAAATTGCACCATTATAGAGAACAGTAGCATGGAATCTAAGTTCTAATTGGTCATATGGAGGTGTTTGAGTTGTTCCTTCTGGTTTATGCCAAGGCGTCCAGTCTACATATCCTCCTCCAACTTTTTCATATGATTCAACCATCTCCTGAGTAGGAGTGGCTCTTCCACCCATACCAGCGACATCTCCTCCTGGAGCAAATAATCTATTGAAATTGTGATTTGGACCACTCTGCACGTAATTAAACTCCAAAATAGCCTCTTTATTCCCCTTTTGATAAGAATTAAAAAGTTTATTATATTCTGCTACTGTCGAAACATTTGGAAGACTATAGATACTCATAGCTATTACTTTATCGGCAGCATCTTTTGCGGCTTGCCATCTCTTTGCATATAGCATTGCTCTAGATTGAAAAGCATAAGCAGCTCCCTTAGTTACACGTCCTAAATCATCTCCACTCCATGTAGTAGGTAAATTTTCTGCAGCAAAATTGAGATCGGCTTGAACAAAATCCCAACCTTGAACTTCTGTACTTAATGGAGTATTTTTATTAATCTTAGACATATCCTTATCGTAGATGATTACATCTCCACTTCTTTTAATTAATTGGAAGTAGAGAAATCCTCTAAAGAATCTTGCTTCTGCCTCAAATCTTAATTTCTGAGCATCTGTAAGATTAGATCCGAATCTATCTAATCCATCAAGGAATTCATTTACTCTTCTAATCCTTACATACAACTCATCCCACATTCCAAGATGAAATGCAGCTGTAGGCGCAGCCATGCCACCATCGGCATAAGCAACAATATTAGCAAAACCAACATGAGTTCCAGGGGTCATTGATCCATACTTTAATGTCTCTGTCATACCCTCGGTTAAACCAACTTTACTATCCCCATTCCCAAATTGGCCATAAATACTAATATATGGATAAAATCCATTAACGTATAACTCTACAGACTCTTTGTTTTTCCAGACAACTTTGTCTGATACTCTATCGGTTGGGGTCATATCTAGATACTTATTACAGCTAGATAAGATAAATCCGATAGCAAATATATATATCAATAATTTTGTTTTCATATCTCCTTTATTTTAGAATGATATTGTTAGACCACCCATAACTGTTCTTTGCTGAGGATAATATCCATTTGTAACCCCTGGTCTTTCTGGGTCGATACCTGCTGGAAGTCCACTTAGTGTAAATAGATTAGTTCCCTCTACATATACTCTTAAATTTTCTATTCCAATCTTATCAACTATATTTTTTGGTATAGTATATCCAATTTGAGCAGACTTCATCCTCACATACTTACCATCTTGATACCAAAAAGTAGATGCATATGCATTATTTGTATTTGGAGCATTAATAGAAAGTCTAGGATATTTTCCATTAGTATTATCTGGTCTCCAAGCTTGTTCTACCAAATAGACCGGAGAGTTGGCTCCTGCTTTAAATGGTTTAGTATAAATTGTATTATCATCATTATAGTTATAATAAGTTCCAGTTAACGAAATCTCATGCATTGCACCGGCTACAAATAACATAGAGAAATCGAATCCTTTCCATGCTCCATATAAATCTAGCCCTGCAGTCAACTCTGGTCTATTTGGTTTACCCATTATAGCTCTATCCTGTGCATAAGAGATAATGCCATCTCCATTTAAATCTTTATACTTAATATCACCAGGTCTTGGTCTTGCACCTTGAATATAAGCCGATCTATCGATCTCCTCTTCACTCATAAAAAGTCCATCTGCAATTAAAACAGGCGTTGCCCAAGGAGATTTACCAGTTCTTTTAGCATAATCTGGAGTATTTGGACTATCTTGATACTTAATATAACGTGTTTTTGCATAAGATAGATTTAATTTTGCACCATAGACAAATTCACCAAATCTATTATCATGAGAGAGCATTAAATCAAATCCTTTTGAATCGACACTATTATTATTTACATAAGTAGTGTAGAAACCACCCATTGAACCAGGCATAGCGCCTTGTGCTCCAAGAATATCCCATGTATAGTTATAAAAAACATCAAATTCAATACCTAAAAGTCTACTCCACATTGTAGCATCAAAACCAATATTATATGAAACCATCTTTTCCCAAGTAAGATTTGGATTAGCTACTGCTGTAGTTATCAATGCATTCTGCTGCTTGTTGTTAAAAATCACCTGAGGGGTTGGATTACTTCCTCCAATAAAACTTAAAGTACTTAAAAAAGCATATGGCGAGATTGGATCTGAACCCAAAAGACCTACCGATCCTCTTATTTTAAGATTATCTACAAAAGATAGGTCAAAAAACTCTTCATTTGATAATCTCCAAGCTCCAGAAAATGAAGGGAAGAAACCCCATCTTTTTCCAGAAACATTTCCTGCAAATTTATAAGACCCGTCATATCTTGCAGAAAACTCGGCAAGATATCTGTTATCATAATCATATTTTAATCTTCCAACAAAGCCTAAACTTCTATTTGCATCGCTAGAACCAGAAATAGGATTATCAGAAGGTACTCTTGCCATATTTAACTCTGGCAACTCATCAAAATAAAAACCCTTACCATAAGCTGCTAGTCTATTTGATTTATAATCTCTAGCCTCCATTAATATCATTGCATCAATATTATGTTTGCCAAAAATATTAGCATAATTAATACTAGATTGTGATACTAATCTACTCCACTGAGAATAACCTTCTCCCAAAGTTCTATCAACCTGATTTCTTGCATCTTTTGCCAAAGTATATGAAATTTCTGTTGTTGTAGAATTAGGTGTAGTTGCCAAAAGTACATTATATGGTGTGCTAAAATTTTTACTCCAAGTACCTGTATGATCATAACCCCCAGTGAATTTCATATTCAATCCCTCAATCCAAGGAAGATCCCACTTTAAAGTTATATTAGTCTGAATAGCGTTAGAAATCGATTTATGCTTACCAGATAATTTTGCAGCTGCAACTGGATTGATTGCATTATTATAGGCATTTCTACTAGCAACAGGAATCCCGTCTATTTCCATTGGAAGATATGGATGTGCATAAGCTGCTTGTTCGGCAATTGATAACCACGCTGGAGATGAGACTCCTGCTGCTAGTGAACCTCCAGCACCATATCCAGGAGTTCTCGTATCACTTATGTTCCCTGCAATTCCTAAAATTATTGTAAGGTTATTTTTTAGTTTTGCCTCTATATTACTTCTAAGGTTATATCTAGAAAAGGTAAAATTATCCACATTACCATTTTGATCTAAATACCCTAAAGATGCAAAATACTTTATTTTGTCTGTACCTCCTGTAGCTGTAACATTATGTTGCTCAGTTATACCAACTTTATAAGTTTCCTTTATCCAATCTGTATTACCCCAACCATCTGAAGGGTCACCATTTAACATCTTCTTCACTTGCTGCTCAGTAAATACAGGCAAATTACCATCTAATTCGCTCGCTTTATTATACCAATATGCATATCCCGGTCCATCTAAAAATTTTGGGAAATTGGCGTTCATAGAAGCTCCGATAGATCCTCTATAAGTAATCCTTGATTCACCAGCTCTACCTTGCTTTGTAGTGATAATAATTACACCACCTGCACTTTGTAATCCATATACAGCAGCAGATGAAGCATCCTTTAAAATAGATATAGACTCAACATCGTTAGGATCTATACTATTTATAGACCTTGGCATACCATCAACTATATAAGCAACTCCTGCTCTAGAGCCTCTTATTCTTAATCCTGCAAAATCGGCGCCTGGCTGACCAGACTCCTGTACAGAAGATAGACCTGCAACTCTACCTCCTAATACACTAGATATATTGGTAGAAGGTGTTTTTAATAACTCAGAGCCTTTAATTTGACTAATTGAACCTGTTAAACTAGAGCGTTGTTGTGTACCATAACCAACAACAATAACATCATCCAACCTAGAAGCCTCTTCTTGCATAACTATATTTATTACAGCTCTGTTAGATACTGTTACCTCTTGAGAAACCATTCCCAAATATGAGAATTGCAATACTCTACCATTTGCAACATTTATAGAGAAGACTCCATTAACGTCGGAATAAACATAATTAGAAGAACCTTTCACCGATACAATAGCCCCTACAATGGGATCTCCTTTTGTATCAGTAATTTTTCCTCTTACAGCGGACTGTGCATATAAACTACCCACAGATGCTGTTAAGATCAGCAACGAAATAAATATTATTATCGCAGCTCTTAAATCTCTGATAAACAGATGAATTTTTTTCATAGCTAGTCTTAGATTAATTAATTATTTTATATTATTCTCAATAACATCCCACCAACCTCTAGTTACAATATGGGACATATCAAAGATCATTAAACCTCCATCATTACTCTTTAATGCCTGCTTAACAGCTCTTCCAAATAGTTCTTTATCTCCCTCATACTGTTCTACATATAAAGAACCAATAACTGGAACTACTCCTGCAGTTATCTCCTTAACTAACTCTGAACCACCTTCTACAGTATACCAATAACTTCTACTATTATCCATACCTGGCTCATCTCTTCGTCCAATATTTCCGGTTTTTTTATCTGAGTCCTCTTTTGTTACAGTTGTATAGTATAATCCTGTCATGTAATAATCCATTAACTCAGCATAGCCAGTGTTTTTATAATTCTCCGTTGCCCACCAGAACTCTTTTGAAGGATCATATTTTTTGCTGGTAAAATTTACTCCAACATAATAATAAGTAGGGTACCAAGCTCCAGTATATACTCCAACATCTATTTTTTTATTTACACCTTTAATCGTCTCTCTAGCCTTTTCCATAAAGTCTCTTATAACCATAGCTCTCCACTCAGACCACTCCTTAAATAGTTTTCCTGTTTTATAATTCATTTTTCCTTGATCATCTTTTACCCAATAAAGGATATCATCTGGGAAATTCTCAACTTCTATTTTAGAATACTCCTGAAATAGCTTTTGAGATAATGGGCTAAAATCCGAAGTTATATTATCGAATCTCATTCTATCTAATATGATTCCATCTATTTTTTTATATTTAGAAGCAAATTCCTTTAATATATTCAATTGATATCTCTGAACCTCTGGATTCGCAGGATTCATCATACAGTTATAATTCCATTTCATTTGTGTTATTGGCATCAATTCTCCTTCCCAATATACAATTGACTGCCACTGAGGATACATTTTATATAGAACTCCTCTATTATAAAAGTTATGTCCCCCAGCAAAGATATTTAGAGATGCATGAATTTTAAGCCCTAGCTTTTTTCCCTCTTTTAACACAACTTCCATCATGTCAAAATCACAATCTCTATAGTGACCATCCCACTCACCCATAAAAGGAGCTATTTTACTTTTATATAAAACCTCTCCCATTATAGACTTAACATCCATTACAACATCAGTAAAGCCTATCTCTTTTATCTTATTCAGATAAAAACGTATAGAATCTACAGATCCCATTCTCTGATAATTTGCCTCGCAATCTATCCACATATATTTTGGCTTAGATTCAGCATTTAAAAGCAATCCAGACAAAACAAAGAGTAGTAAGATATAGATCTTTTTCATTTAATTTAAGTTTATTGATTAATACTATATTTTTAAAACTATACAAACATAAATAAAATATTTTATTAATTAGCGACATTTTTATTAATTATTTATTAAATACTAATTTTTCACTACCTAATTAAGAACATATATGCTAAGTTTAAGCCATTACCCGAAACATCATACTAAATAATTGGTCAAATATTTTACTTTAGACAGCCTTGATAAAAAAATATTTTATTTATTACTTTTGCGATCATAAAATAATATCCTATTTTTGCATCAACTAAAATATAAACTTATGAATCTCTCTTTTTGGGATATTGGTGTTATTGGTATTTATATAATAACTATTATATCCGTTGGCTTTATCCTTTCAAAAAAAGCGTCTAAAAATATTAGCTCATATTTTTTGGGTGGAAATAAAATCAAATGGTATTTTCTTGGGCTTTCAAATGCATCAGGAATGTTTGATATCTCAGGGACAATGTGGACTGTCTCTATTCTATTTGTCTATGGATTAAAAAGCGCTTGGATTCCTTGGCTATGGCCTGTTTGGAATCAAGTTTTTGTAATGATTTTCTTAGCAATTTGGATGCGGCGCTCAAACGTTATGACTGGGGCAGAGTGGATATTAACCAGGTTTGGAGAGAGAGGAGGCAAGCTATCTCACATAATTGTTATTTGTTTTGCAGTAATAAGTGTTATTGGCTTTATGGCCTATTTCTTTGAAGGGATAGGTAAATTTGCCGTGCAGATTCTTCCATGGGATCTTACTGCAGATATTGGTTTTATGACACTAAGCTCGGCTAATTCATATGCTTTAATTATTATAGGTATAACAACAATATATACTCTAAAAGGAGGTATGTTTAGCGTTGTGGCTGCAGATGTATTTCAATTTGTTATCATGACAATATCTTGTATTATTATTGGTTACATAGCCTTTACATCAGTTACCTCCGAACAGATCTCTACTCTTATTCCTCAGGGATGGGACAATCTCTTTTTTGGATGGAATCTAGATCTAGACTGGAGCAATCACATGCCAGAGCTTAATAATAAAATAGCTCAAGATGGCTACGAACTTTTTGGACCTCTAGTTATGTTAATGATTTTCAAAGGTATTTTTGCATCCTTAGCAGGCCCTGTCCCAAGCTATGACATGCAAAGGATATTGTCAACAAGAAAACCATCAGAAGCAGCAAAAATGAGCGGTTTCACAATATTAGTTCTTTTTTCACCGAGATATCTAATGGTTGCTGGGCTTGCTGTACTCTCTCTAGTTTATCTCTCCCCGGAATTATCCTCAATGGGAGAGAGTGTCGATTTTGAAACAATATTACCAATGGCTATAACTAGATTTGTTCCTATAGGGTTCAAAGGACTCCTTTTAGCTGGACTATTAGCAGCATTTATGGGGACCCTAGCAGCTTTTGTTAACTCCGCTCCAGCTTATATAGTAAACGATCTATATAAAAAGTATATCAATCCCAATGCACAACCAAAAACATACGTTAGATATAGTTATCTAGCCTCTATAATTTTAGTTATTGTGGGAGTAATATTTGGTTTTTATGCAAAATCTCTTAACGCACTCACCCTATGGATTACATCTTCTTTATATGGAGGATATGCAGCAGCAAATGTTCTAAAATGGATATGGTGGAGATTTAACGGATACGGCTACTTTTACGGAATGTTGGCTGGTCTGCTCTCTTCTACAATAAAATTAATTCTTTTCCCAGAAATAGCAGATATATATGTTTTCCCATTAATTCTAGTAGTTTCACTAATTGGATGCTTTGCAGGAACACTTCTAACCAAACCAGATAGTCCAGATATATTATGTAAATTTTATAAAAACGTAAGACCTTGGGGTTTTTGGGGTCCAATAAAAAAATTGGTCAAGGATTCAGATCCAAAATTTGAAGAGAATAAAGATTTTAGCAGAGACCTGATAAATGTAATTGTTGGAATAGTATGGCAAATGTCACTTATTATTTTACCTATATACTTAGTTATTCACAATTTTAAAGCATTCTGGATCACACTAACTATTGTCATAATTTCAATGATTATCCTTAAATTTAACTGGTACGACCATTTAAAAAAGGCAGATAAAGAGTTTTAATTAAATTATTGTAAATTTGTAAGATGAACAGATCATTTCTTCAAAAGTCCCAAGAGGGTAACAGGAGTAGCTCTTTAAAAAAAGAGATAATTCGGCTTTTAGTAGCCGGAAATAATTATAGTATTACCGATTTGGGAAAAGAGATGACTGTAAGTATTCCAACAATTACAAAATTAGTAACAGAACTAATTACAGAAGGGTTCGTTCTCGATTTTGGAAAACAAGGTACAAACGGAGGTAGAAGACCAAATGTATATGGTCTTAATCCAGATGCAGCATATTTTGTTGGAGTAGACATAAATAAAGATAATCTATCTTTGGGAGTTATAAATTTCAAAGGTGAACTTAAAGAATTCAGTGGGAAAAAAGAGTTTATTTTAGAGAATACTTTTGAATCTCTAGACTCATTATGTGTGATAATTAATAGCTTTATTGAAAAACTCCCTATAACAAAAGATAAGATAGTATCAATTGGTATAAATATTTCTGGTAGAGTTAACTCAGAGACTGGGTATAGTTATAGTTTCTATTTTTTAGGAGAAAAGCCTTTATCTATGCTAATAGAAGAGCGCCTAGATTGTCCAGTTTTTATTGAGAACGACTCAAGATCGATGACCTATGGCGAATTTATGAGCGGTCAAGATGCTCAGGTACAAAATATGATATTCATTAATGTTAGCTGGGGTCTTGGAATTGGCATAATAATTAATGGTCAATTATATTACGGTAAATCAGGCTTTTCTGGAGAGTATGGACACTTCCCATTTTATGAAAATGAGATTATTTGTCGATGTGGGAAAAGAGGGTGTCTAGAAACAGGAGTATCAGGTTCTGCCATCCATAGAATGTTTATGGACCAGCTTAAAGAGGGAAGGGTCTCAATGTTATCGGAAAAATACAATCGAAATGAGAGTATATCTCTAGAAGACATTATGGACGCCCTTGAAAAAGAAGATGTTCTAGCAATAGAGATTATGGAGTGTGTGGGAAATGATATGGGAAAAGCAATTTCTGGGCTTATAAACCTATTTAACCCTGAACTTATTGTTATTGGAGGAACTATTTCCAGAGCTAAAGACTATCTGCTACTTCCAATTAAGAGTGCAATTAACAAATACTCTCTTATATTGGTAAGCAAAGATACCAAAATAAAGATTTCAAAATTGGGAGAAAAATGTGGAGTTATAGGAGCCTGCATGCTTGTAAGAAGCAAAACATTAGGTCTCCTATAACTTCACAATTTATTTAAAACTAATTATACATATAGTACTTTTTAGAAAACTCTCTAAAAGATTCCACATCTTTATACCAGTAATCCTTAATATCACTAAACTTGTGTCTTTTAGAGAACTCTTTTCTAATATAGTCGCTACCAGACACCAAATCAAACATCCTAAACCTATTTTCATTTGCATTGTCAAAAACTGCCTTTTCTGGATATAGCTCTGCTATAGCCTGCATAACATAAAACTGAACCTCAGATAGTAAAGCCTGTTTGTAATCCATAATATGTACTTGAACTCCTTGCAAATTTGTACCTACTCCCACAGAATAAAAAGGTTTAATATGAATTGGTCTAAAATACAATCCAGCTAAATTATATGAATTCATTCTTTGTGACAACTCTTCGGCATCAATCCATTCTGCGGCAAACATCTGAAATGGAATAGTATACCCTACGCCTATTGACATATATCCCAATTCTCCTAAAATTCCAGAAATAGGATAAAATGCAGAAGTAATTGGATGAGGAATATGAGGAGAAGAAGGAACCCATTGAAGACCGGTCATGTCAAAGGTCATATCCCTTGTCCATCCCTCTAAAGGAACAATGGTTAAACTACATTTAGAAGACAACATGCCCTCTTCATTCAACATAACTGCAAGTTCACCACATGTCAATCCATATAAATAGGGGATTTTAAACTGACTCACAAAAGAGATAAAACCATCTTCTGCCAAATTACCTTCAATTTTCTCTCCTCCCAAAGGATTTGGTCTATCTAAAACTACAAACTCAATATTATTCTCAGCGGCAGCCTCCATTGCTAAACCCATAGTACTAATATAAGTAAATGATCTGCATCCTATATCCTGAATATCATATACCAATACATCTATACCCTCTAACATCTCAGGAGTAGGTTTCCTTGTAGATCCATATAATGAAAATACTGGAATACCTGTTTTTGGGTCCTTCATATTATCTACTTTATCACCTGCATGAACATCTCCTCTTACACCATGCTCTGGTCCAAAAAGGGCAACTAGATTAACTGAAGGTTCCTCAAATAAAATATCTATTGTAGATTTCATGCTGTTGTCAAAACCTGTAGGATTTGTAATTAATCCAACTCTCTTACCTTTTAAAATCTCAAAGTTACTCTTTTTTAATACTTCGATACCAGGCAGCACTACTGAGTCATCTCTCTTTTGAGCATTTACACAAGAGAAATTAATAAATAAAAGCGATACTATAATTAAGTAAAATATTTTTTTCATATTAATAATATTTATTATTGTTTGACTT
>LUYZ01000059.1 GCA_001603425.1 Bacteroidales bacterium Bact_08 | reverse complement strand
CAAAATAGACAATATTTTATGCTGATTCTTTTGCACTTATAATTTTTTTGGTATATTTGCATCCCACTAATTAGCTATTGAATAAGGCTTTTTAGCTGACAATGAGGGTTTTAGCCTCAAAATTTTTAAGACCAAAGCACAAAAAAATATTTACTGTTATCGTTAAACTGTAAAAGAAACAATGTTACAACCAAAAAAAACCAAGTTCAGAAGGCAGCAGAAAGGCCGTATGAAAGGGATCGCACATAGGGGGAATCAGCTCTCTTTTGGATCTTTCGGGATTAAAACGACAGAATCATGTTGGTTAACCGGCCAACAAATAGAGGCTGCTCGTCAGGCTATCGTGAGATATATGAAGCGTGAAGGCCAGATTTGGATACGCGTGTTTCCTGACAAACCATTTACTAAGAAGCCTGCAGAGGTGCGTATGGGTAAAGGTAAGGGAGCGCCAGAAGGATTTGTATGTCCTATTACTCCAGGTCGTATGTTATTTGAGGCAGAGGGTGTTCCTTTGGAAGTTGCTAAAGAGGCACTTCGTTTAGGAGCTCAAAAATTGCCGGTAGTTACAAAATTTGTAGTTCGCAGAGATTATCAAGAATAATTTAATGAAGAAATAAAATGAAAGCAACAGAGATACGCGAATTATCCATAAATGATTTAAGGGAGCGCATAGAGACAGAAAAGGCAAACTACGTGCGCCTTAAAATGAATCATGCTATTTCTCCGTTAGATGATTTATCTCAGATTAAAAAGGCAAGATTAAACATTGCCAGAATGGTCACTATATTGAGTGAAATGCAAAACAAGAAGGACAATTAGAAGTCATGGAAAGAAATCTTCGTAAAGAAAGAATAGGTATGGTGGTAAGTAACAAGATGGACAAATCTATCGTTGTTGCTGTTAAAAGAAAAGTAAAACACCCTATTTACGGTAAGTTCGTAAATAAAACCACCAAGTTTGTCGCTCATGACGAAAAGAACGAGTGCAGTGAAGGAGATAAAGTGCTTATAATGGAGACTCGTCCTTTGAGTAAGACCAAACGTTGGAGACTAGTAGAAATTGTAGAAAAAGTTAAATAAGCCATGATACAGCAAGAATCGAGATTATTGGTGGCAGATAACAGTGGTGCAAAAGAGGTACTTTGCATTAGAGTTTTAGGGGGAACCCGCCGCCGTTATGCCGGAGTTGGCGATAAAATAGTGGTTACAGTTAAGAGTGCTATACCTGGTGGTGATACCAAAAAAGGTACAGTTACAAAGGCTGTAATTGTTCGTACTAAAAAAGAGATCCGTCGTGCAGATGGCTCGTATATACGTTTTGATGACAATGCTTGCGTATTGTTAAATAATCAAGGTGAGGTTCGTGGTACTCGTATTTTTGGCCCAGTAGCCAGAGAGTTACGCGATAGTTATATGAAGATCGTTTCTTTGGCACCGGAGGTGTTATAATTTTTTATATATAGATCATATGAACAAAAAATTACATATTAAAAAAGGCGATACAGTTTTTGTTAATGCCGGAGACGATCGAGGAAAAACCGGTAGGGTTTTAGAGGTCATTAAAGATAAAGATCGCGCTATTGTTGAGGGAATCAACATGGTAAGTAAGCATACCAAGCCCAATGCAAAACATCCTCAGGGTGGTATAATCAAACAAGAGGCTCCGATTCATATTTCAAATTTGCAAGTAGTTGATCCTACTAAAGGAGGTCCTACCAGAATCGGTCGTCGTTTGGATGAAAATGGAAAATTAGTTCGTTACGCGAAAAAATCTGGAGAGGAGATTAAATAATGGCAAAGACTAAAGAGGTAGCAGCAAAAGCTACTAAGGTAGAAGGTGCGCAAGTTGTTGCAAAAGGATATGTGCCAACTATGCAAAAAAAATATAAAGAAGAGATTGTAGCAAAGCTTCTATCGGAGTTTGGTTACAGCTCAATTATGCAGGTTCCAAAATTAGAGAAGATTGTTATCAATCAAGGAATCGGTAGTGCTACTGCAGATAAAAAGCTTGTAGATATAGCTCAACAAGAGTTAACTATAATTACAGGACAGAAAGCTGTACAAACTTTCTCTAAAAAAGATATCTCAAACTTCAAGTTGAGAAAGGGTATGCCAATTGGTGTTAAAACTACTCTTCGTGCAGCGAAAATGTATGAGTTTCTAGAGAGATTGATCGCTGTTTCTCTTCCTAGAATTAGAGACTTTAAAGGTATTAACGAAAAATTTGATGGAAAAGGTAATTATACTTTAGGTATTAAAGAGCAAATTATCTTCCCTGAGATTGATATCGATAAAGTAACTAAGATTCTTGGTATTGAGATCACTTTTGTAACATCAGCACAAAAGGATGAGGAGGCTTATGCTTTATTGCGTGAGTTTGGTCTACCTTTTAAAAATATAAAGAAATAATCTTAACACAAAAGATAGATAATGGCAAAAGAATCAATGAAGGCACGCGAAAGAAAACGCGCTAAACTATGTGCCAAATACGCTGAAAAACGTCAAGCTTTAAAAGAGGCCGGTGATTATGCTGCTTTAGATAAGCTTCCAAAAAATTCTAGCCCTGTTAGAATGCACAATCGTTGTTCTATAACTGGACGTCCAAAGGGGTATATGCGTATATTTGGAATTAGCCGTATTCAATTTCGTGAAATGGCCAGTAAGGGCCTAATACCAGGTGTAAGAAAAGCAAGCTGGTAGATCTTACGATGAGAATCGTCTATACAATTATATATTAGTTGGATATCGGGCAGCATTTGCTGTCGAATATTAATTTAAAAAAAATCATAAAATGACTGATCCAATTTCAGATTATCTAACGCGAGTTAGAAATGCAGCTCTTGCAGGGCACAAAGTTGTTGAAATTCCTGCTTCTAAAATGAAGTTAGAGCTAACAAGAATTTTACATGAGAAAGGGTATATTCTAAGCTATAAGCTTGTAGAAGGTACTCCTTTTAATACTATCAAGATTGCACTTAAGTATCATCCTGAGACTAAGAAAAATGCAATTAAGAAGATAATGAGAATAAGTAGACCTGGTCTTAGAAAGTATGTTAATGCCGAGAATCTTCCAAGAGTTCTTAATGGTTTAGGTATTGCTGTAATTTCTTCTTCAAAAGGTTTAATAACAGACAAAGAGGCTAAACAACTAAATGTTGGTGGCGAGGTTGTTTGTTATGTATACTAATTTTATAACTAATTTAAACAATATTCAATAATGTCACGAATAGGAAAATTACCTGTAAACCTACCAGCAGGAGTAACTGTTTCAGTTAGCTCCGATAATGTTGTAAAGGTTAAAGGCCCGCTCGGAGAACTTTCACAAAAGGTGGATGCCGATATTAGAGTTACCGTTGAGGGAAATGTAGTTACAGTAACCAGACCTACTGACCAACCTAGACATAGATCTATGCATGGTTTGTACAGAGCTCTTATCAATAATATGGTAACCGGTGTTTCTACTGGTTATAAGAAACAACAAGAGTTCAATGGTGTAGGGTACCGTGTAGAGGTAAAAGGCCAAACTATAGAGATGAGTTTGGGTTACTCTCATGATATACATTTCATGATACCATCAGAAGTTAAAGCACAAACCGAAGCAGTAAAAAAAGGACAAGCTCCTGTATTAACTCTAACTAGCCACGATAAACAACTATTGGGAATGGTGGCAGCAAAACTACGCTCATTGCGTAAACCAGAACCATACAAAGGTAAAGGTATTAGATTTGTAGGTGAACAAGTTCGTCGCAAAGCCGGTAAGTCGGCCAGCGCTAAATAATAAGTGGAGGATTTATGGCTTTAAGTAAAATAGAAAGAAGAAATAGAATTCGTCTCCGTATTCGTAAAGTTGTTAATGGAACAGAAGAGCAACCAAGAATGTCGGTGTACAGAAGTAACAAGCAGATATACGTTCAATTTATTGATGACGTAAAAGGTTTGACTTTAGTGTCTGCTAGTTCTATAGATAAAGAGATTGCAGAACAATGCAAAGGAAAATCTGGAGTAGAAGTTGCAAAAATCGTTGGAAATTTAGCCGCTAAGCGTGCTACAGAGAAAGGTATTTCAAAGGTAGCTTTTGATCGCGGAGGTTATCTATACCACGGAAGAGTTAAAAGTTTAGCAGATGCCGCCCGCGAAGGTGGTCTTAAATTCTAAGATATAGTAGAGTATGAAAAGTACAAACGTAAAAAAAGTTAAGACTACCGATCTAGAGCTAAAAGATAGATTGGTTGCAATCAGACGCGTTACAAAAGTAACAAAGGGTGGTAGACATTTTAGTTTTGCTGCTATTGTTGTAGTAGGTGATGAAAAAGGAGTTGTTGGTTTTGGTCTTGGAAAGGCTAATGAGGTAACAACGGCTATATCTAAGGGAATTGAGGATGCTAAAAAGAATCTAGTAAAAGTTCCTTTAAATGGAAAAACTATCCCTCACGAGCAAGCTGGTAAGTTTGGTGGAGCGAGAGTGTTTATGAAGCCAGCTGCAGAAGGTACAGGACTTACTGCTGGTGGTGCAATGCGTGCAGTATTCGAGTCAGTTGGAGTACACGATGTTTTAGCTAAGTCTAAAGGATCTACTAATCCACATAACTTAGTCAAAGCTACTGTTGCAGCATTGATGGAGATGAGAGATGCTTATACTATCGCAGGTTTGAGAGGTATTCCAATGAGTAAAGTATTTAACGGATAAGGGGGAATTTATAATGAAGAAATTAAGAATTACTCAAGTTATTAGTAAAAATGGTGCAACAAAGAGACAAGTTGCAAATTTACAGTCATTAGGAATCCGTAAGATACATCAGACAGTGGAGTTAGAAATGAACCCTGTTTTGCAAGGTATGTTGGATAAGGTATTGCACCTTGTTAAAGTTGAAGAAATTTAATTAATAGGAGATTTAATCATGAAATTACATAATCTTACACCTTCTACAGGGGCTTTGGGAAGAGAAAAGAGAATAGGTCGAGGAGAGGGATCTGGACACGGTGGAACATCTACACGTGGTCACAAAGGAGCTCAATCAAGATCGGGTTACTCTCGTAAAAAAGGTTTTGAAGGAGGTCAAATGCCTCTTCAAAGAAGACTTCCAAAGTTTGGTTTCAATAATATCAATAGAGTAGAGTATAAAGCTATTAATATATCTACTATCGCAGAAATTGGAGAAAAACTAAATGTAGAGGTTTTAACTATCGACTCTTTAATTGAAGCTGGATTAGTTTCTAAAAACCAAAGAGTGAAAATTCTTGGAGTTGGTGAGTTGACAAAAAAAATAGATATTACGGCCCATGCATTTTCTAAAACTGCCATCGCTAAGATTGAGGCATTACAAGGAAAGGCTACAATAATCTAGATTGAAACATGAAAAAACTGATCGAAACAATTCAAAATATTTTCAAGATCGAAGAGTTGCGCAAGAGGATAGTTTATACTATCCTGTTGCTGCTTGTCTATCGCTTGGGAAGTTATGTGGTTCTCCCCGGTATAGATCCCACACAATTGGCTAATTTACAATCTCAGGCCTCTGAGGGTCTTTTAGGATTGTTAAATATGTTTTCTGGAGGAGCATTTGGAAATGCCTCTATATTTGCGTTGGGTGTAATGCCGTATATTTCGGCATCTATCGTGATTCAGCTATTAGGTATTATGGTTCCATATTTTCAACGTCTGCAAAGAGAGGGAGAGAGTGGCAGAAGAAAGATGAATCAGTGGACCAGATATCTAACAATTATAATTTTGGTACTTCAAGGTCCTGCTTATATGGCAAACCTTCATGTACAGTTGCCTGCATCGGCCTTTATTTTTAGTGGCTTGATGTTTAATGTTTTTGCCACAATCGTTCTTATAGGTGGTACTATGTTCATTATGTGGTTAGGAGAGAGAATTACCGATCGCGGCTTAGGTAATGGTATATCTCTGATAATCATGGTGGGAATCATTGCTCGTCTGCCTTTTGCCCTTTTAGCCGAGGGTGGAGCCAGGATGAATCAGACAGCAGGTGGTGGTTTACTGATGCTCATAGTAGAGCTTGTTATTCTTTTCTTTGTATTTGTTGCAACAATAGCTTTGGTGCAAGGAACAAGAAGAATTCCAGTTCAATATGCAAAAAGAATTGTTGGTAATAAACAATATGGTGGAGTTCGTCAATATATTCCGTTAAAGATCAATGCGGCAGGAGTTATGCCAATTATCTTTGCTCAGGCGTTAATGATGTTTCCACTTATTTTTGCTGGTTTTGATGCTACAAGAGGCATTGCTGCCACTCTTACAAATCCTATGGGATTTTGGTATAATCTAATTTTTGGCCTAATGGTTGTAGCCTTTACCTATTTTTATACAGCGGTAACGGTTAATCCATCTATGATGGCTGAGGATATGAAAAAGAATGGTGGATTTATTCCTGGTATTAAACCTGGTAAGAAAACAACAGAGTATTTAGATGCTGTAATGTCTAGAATTACTTTGCCTGGATCAATTTTCCTTGCAATTGTTGCTATATTACCTGCATTTGCATCCATGTTAGGTGTTAATAATCAGTTTGCTCAGTTTTACGGAGGAACTTCATTGTTAATTCTTGTGGGTGTGGTTTTAGATACTCTACAACAAATAGAGAGTCATTTGCTTATGCGTCATTATGACGGGCTAATGAAAACAGGACGTCTAAAAGGACGTTCGGGTATGTAATTAAACTTAATGTTCTTTGAATAATGATAAGACTAAAAACCAAGGAGGAGATTGAGATACTAAGAGAGAATGCTCTGCTAGTATCAAAGACTCTAGCGGAGGTTGGCAAGAATATTGAACCTGGTGTAACTACTCTTAAGTTGAACGAAATAGCGGAGAGTTATATTAGAGACAATGGAGCACAACCAGCATTTCTTGGTTATGGTGGGTTTCCTTTTACTCTCTGTATCTCTGTAAACGATGTAATTGTACATGGATTTGCTTCAGATTACAGACTAAAGGAGGGTGATATTATCTCAGTAGATTGTGGAACTGTCTACAAAGGATTTTATGGAGATTCTGCATACACTTTCTCAGTTGGCAATATCGACACAGATACAGCTAATTTATTGAAAGTTACAAAAGAATCACTATATTTGGGAATTGATGCTGCCACAATCGGGAATAGAATAGGAGATATATCATATGCAGTACAAAATCATGCCGAATCTAACGGATACTCTGTTGTAAGAGAGATGGTGGGTCACGGAATTGGAAAACAACTGCATGAATCACCAGAGGTACCAAATTATGGAAAACGTGGAAGCGGGAAGAAACTTGTAGAAGGAATGGTTATCTGTATAGAGCCAATGATAAATGCAGGAACTCGCTCTGTTAAGATTCATAAGGATGGTTGGACGTTAAGTACTAATGACGGAAAAAATTCTGCACATTTTGAATTAATGGTAGCCATAACAAAAGAGGGACCAGAGGTCTTGTCTACATTCGATTACATTGAGAAAAACAATATTTAAATTATAAGGAAATTATAGATGGCAAAACAGACTGCTATTGAAAAAGAGGGAACAATAATCGAGGCTCTATCAAACGCAATGTTTAGGGTAGAGTTAGATAATGGACATGTTATTATTGCTCATATCTCAGGGAAAATGAGAATGCACTACATTAGAATACTACCTGGAGATAGAGTTAGAGTTGAGATGTCTCCTTATGATTTAACAAAAGGAAGGATTTCTTTCAGATATAAATAAAAAACAGAACAATGAAAGTAAAAGCATCAATCAAAAAGCGCAGTGAAGACTGCAAGATTGTAAAGCGTAAAGGTCGTCTTTATGTTATTTGCAAAAAGAACCCAAAGTTCAAGATGCGTCAGGGTTAATTTTTAATTGTAAACAATAAAGATAAAAGATAATTATGGCACGTATAGCCGGAGTTGATTTACCGAAAAATAAAAGAGGAGAGATAGGATTGACCTATATCTTCGGGATTGGACGCAGTTCTGCCCAAAAAATTCTTGCTAATAATGGAATAGATTTTAGCATTAAAGTAAAAGACTGGTCCGATGATCAAATCGCTGCGATTAGAGCAACGATTTCTCAGGAGTACAAAATTGAGGGTGAGTTACGCTCTCTTGTACAGATGAATATTAAGAGATTGATGGATATTGGATGTTATAGAGGAATACGTCACCGTATTGGTCTTCCGCTAAGAGGTCAGTCTACTAAAAACAATGCTCGTACTCGTAAGGGTAGAAAGAAAACTGTAGCTAATAAGAAGAAAGCAACTAAATAGAACCTAGATCATGGCAAAAAAGACAGGAACATCAAATAAGAAAAAGGTTGTAAAGGTTGATGCCTACGGTCAGGCACACATATCGTCTACCTTCAACAATATTATTGTAACTTTAACAAATAGTACTGGGCAGGTTATCAGTTGGTCATCTGCCGGTAAGATGGGTTTTAGAGGTTCTAAAAAGAATACTCCATATGCAGCCCAAACTGCAGCAGAAGATTGTGCAAAAGTGGCTTATGATTTAGGTCTTCGTAAGGTTAAGGTCTTTGTGAAAGGACCAGGAGCTGGAAGAGAATCAGCAATTCGTACTATTCACGGAGCAGGTATTGAAGTAACGGAAATTGTAGATGTTACTCCACTTCCACACAACGGATGTCGCCCTAAAGGACGCCGTAGAGTTTAACCTTTTTAAATTATAATTTTAGATTTAATATGGCAAGATATACAGGGCCTACCACAAAAATCGCCCGCAAATTTGGAGAGCCAATTTTTGGACCGGATAAGAGTTATGAAAAGAAAAATTATCCTCCAGGACAGCACGGATTGGCTAAAAAAAGAAAGAAATCTTCTGAATACGGAATTCAGTTAAAAGAGAAACAAAAAGTAAAATATACCTATGGTGTTTTAGAGAAGCAATTTAGAAATCTATACGATAAAGCTTCTAGAATGAAAGGACGTAAGGGTGAAAACTTAATATTGTTACTTGAATCTAGGTTAGATAATATTGTTTATCGTATGGGAATTGCTCCATCTAGAGCAGCAGCAAGACAACTAGTCACTCATAGACACATCATGCTTAATGGTGAGTTATGTAATATCCCTTCATCAATTGTAAAACCTGGAGATATTATTTCGGTAAGAGAGAGATCAAAAAGCTTGGAGGTTATACAATCAAGTGTTTCGAGAGGTTCTGCAAGAAATTCATGGATTGAGTGGGATCCTTCTGCTCTAACTGGTAAATTCTTGAATATGCCAATCAGAAGTGAAATACCTGAGACAATAAACGAGCAATTAATAGTTGAGTTATACTCTAAATAATATTTAATAATGGCAATTTTAGCATTTCAAAAACCCGATAAGGTAATAATGCTTGATGCTACCGATACGTTCGGTCGTTTTGAGTTTCGTCCTTTGGAGCCAGGTTATGGCACCACTGTTGGAAACTCTTTACGTCGCATCTTGTTATCTTCTCTTGAAGGGCATGCCATTACAGCAATCAAGATCCAAGGAGTTGAGCATGAATTTGCTACAATTCCTGGGGTTATTGAATCTGTAGTTGACATAGTGTTGAATCTAAAACAAGTTAGATTCAAAAGAATGATTGAGGGAGAAGATACCGAGATTGTTAACGTTACGGTTAGTGGAAAACATGAATTTACCGCAGAAGATATCTCTAAACAACTCTCTTCTTTCAAGGTATTAAATCCAGAGCTACATATTTGTTCGATGGAACCATCTGTTACTCTAACATTAGAGATCAGAATCGGAAAAGGAAGAGGTTATGTACCTGCAGAAGAGAATCGTGTTGATGATGCACCAATTGGATTGATTCCAATCGATTCAATTTACACTCCAATCAAAAATGTAAAATTCTCAGTAGAGAACTGGAGGGTAGAACAAAAAACAGACTACGAAAAATTAAATTTAGAGATAACTACAGATGGATCTATTCATCCTAAGGAGGCTTTGAAAGAGGCAGCAAAAATTTTGATTTATCACTTTATGCTGTTTTCAGATGAGAAGATCACTTTGGAGACACCAGTAGAGGTGGTAAGTAATGAGCTAGATGAGGAGTCATTACGTATGCGCCATCTTCTTATGACAAAACTTGCCGATATGGAGCTGTCTGTAAGAGCTTTAAATTGCCTTAAAGCAGCTGATATAGATACCTTGGCAGACCTTGTTTCTCTTCAGAGATCAGAGCTTATGAAGTTTAGAAACTTTGGTAAAAAATCACTATCTGAGATAGATAATCTGGTTGAGAGATATAGACTCAATTTCGGGTTAGATGTTACTAAGTATAATATAGAAAAGAAAGTATTGAAAAATGAGGCATAATAAAAATTTTAACCACTTAGGACGTAAGAGTGGGCACCGTAAAGCGATGTTAGCTAATATGGCCTCGTCTCTTATACTGCACAAAAGAATAGAGACAACTGTAGCTAAAGCTAAAGCTTTGAGAGTATACATAGAGCCGCTTATCACTAAATCTAAGGATGATACAACACACTCTAGAAGAGTTGTTTTTTCATATCTTAAACAAAAAGAGGCTGTATCTGTATTGTTCCGTGAGATAGCTCCAAAAATTATGGATCGTCCAGGAGGATACACTCGAGTTCTTAAAACTGGATTCCGTAAAGGTGATGCTGCCGATATGGCAATTATAGAGCTAGTAGACTTCAATCTAGCAGCTTTAGAATCTGCAAAACCAGAGGCTAAAAAAGCTACAACTAGAAGAAGAAAGTCTAAGAAAGAAGAGGTTCCTGCTGTAGAAGAAAAGAGTGCAGAGTAATCTTTGTTAAACAAATCATATGATACTAAAGGAGGCTGTAATTTTACAGCCTCCTTTTGTTTTTCTATATTTTGTTTTTTTATTAGACGATTAACATTCCAACCATGGAAGCAGACATTAGTGCAACAAGAGTAGCTCCAAGAAGAGATCTAAATCCAAATGAAGATAGTATAGGTTTTTGATTAGGGGCCATTCCTCCAACACCGCCAATTAAAATTCCAATTGATGCAAAGTTGGCAAAACCACACAATACATAAGTTGCCATTATTATAGATTTAGGAGAAGAGAAAGCTCCTTCTTGAATTAAAGTAGCCAAACTTTGATAACCTATAAATTCAGTCATAATTAGTTTCTCGCCAAGTAGCCTACCAACAAGATCTAGATCTGCCCCAGATACACCAGTAAGCCAAATGATTGGTGCAAAAAGGTATGATAGAATAAATTGCATTGATAAGGAGTCATACCTTCCTCCAGTAATATTCTCAATTATTGGATTAAGATTAATTAAATCTCCTACCATAGAAAATATTGAGTTAAAACCAGCAATAAGAGCATAGAATACTAAAAGCATAGCTCCAACATTTGCTGCTAGTTTAAGACCCTCTGTAGTCCCATTAGAAATAGCATCTAGTACATTTTTACCAATTTTCTCTTTAGGAACTTCTACACTATTATCTATCTCTTCTGTTTGAGGTTTTAAAATTTTAGCAATTGCAATTGCTCCTGGTGCAGCCATAATTGATGCTGAGAGAAGATGTTTTGCAAATTCAAGCTCAAGAGCCTTATCTCCAGCACCGAGCATTCCAATATATGCTGCTAATACTCCACCAGCCATTGTTGACATTCCTGCTGTCATAATCAACATAAGTTCACTTTTGGTCATTTTAGGAATATATTCTTTAACCATTAACGGAGCCTCTGTTTGTCCAAGAAATATATTCCCAGCAGTGGATAGAGACTCTGCTCCTGTTAGTTTTAGTGTTTTTGTTAATAACCAAGCCATAGCCCAAACAACTCTCTGCAGGATTCCAAGATAGAAAAATAGACTGGTTAAAGCAGAGAAGAATATTATTGTTGGAAGAATTTGAAGCACAAAAATGAATCCAAAACTATTTATATTCATTAGAGACCCAAATAGAAATGTAGAGCCTGCTTTTGTCCAATCTAGAACAGCAACAAATATTCCTCCTAAAAATTCAAAAATAGACTGAACGAAAGGAAAAGCAATAACAGAAATTGCTATAAAAAATTGAATTGAAAGGGAAAACCCAACCGTCCTCCAATTTACCCTTTTTCTATCTAAGCTAAAGAGCCAAGCAATTAAAATAAGAGATAACATTCCAAATATACCTCTGATGATTGACCACAGATTAAGAGTTATCTCCTTTTTTGCCAGAATATCTTTATATGGATTATCTACAACAGCAATAGGATCTGAATACTCTATTTGTTGAGTGATAGTTTGAGTGTTATCATTATTTATGATTGCCGATGAATCTATTTGATGCTGAGCAGATAATGTAGCACCAATTGAGATTAGGATTGTAATAATTATAAGCAGCTTTTTCACAAATTGCAAGTTTTATATTAATATAGGGGAACAAATATAGTTATTATATTATTATCTTTGAGGTTTGATAACAAAAAGAGAGTATGAGGTTTGAGAAAATTGCAAAGGATCCAAATTCTTCGGCATCGTGTGGATTAATATACACAGATCATGGAGTTATTGAGACGCCTATATTTATGCCTGTTGGTACAGTTGGCTCTGTCAAAGCAGTGTATCACAGAGATTTAAAAGAGGATATTAAGGCCAGAATTATTTTGGGTAATACATATCATCTATACCTTAGACCTGGATTAGATGTGATAAAGAGTGCTGGAGGTCTTCATAAGTTTATTTCATGGGATCGTCCAATTTTGACAGATAGTGGTGGGTATCAGGTTTTTTCTTTGTCTCAGAATAGAAAGCTAACAGAGGAGGGTTGTATGTTTAGGTCTCATATTGACGGATCTAAGCATTTTTTCACTCCAGAAAATGTTGTGGACATACAGAGGGTAATTGGAGCAGATATTATTATGGCTTTAGATGAGTGTCCTCCAGGAGATTCGGATTATGCATATGCAAAAAAATCTCTAGGACTTACTCAAAGATGGTTAGAGAGAGGTATTAAGCACTTTGATTCAACTGAACCACTATATGGTTATGGTCAAACTTTTTTTCCAATTGTGCAAGGGTGTGTATATCCAGATTTAAGAAGAGAAGCCGCAGAACACGCCGTTGCTCTTAATAGAGAAGGCTACGCAATAGGCGGTTTATCTGTTGGAGAGCCTGCAGAAGTTATGTATCAAATGTTGGAGGTTTTAGATCCTATATTGCCAAAGGATAAACCTAGATATCTTATGGGAGTTGGAACCCCAGCCAATATACTGGAGGGAATAGCAAGAGGTATTGATATGTTCGATTGTGTTATGCCAACTCGTAATGCTAGAAATGGTATGCTTTTTACCTCAAAAGGGATGATTAATATAAAGAATAGAAAGTGGGCAGATGATTTCTCTCCTATAGATATGGATGGCACATCTTTTGTCGATGGAATTTACTCTAAAGCATATCTAAGGCATCTTTTTGTTTCAGGTGAAATATTGGGAGCTCAAATTGCAAGTGAACATAATTTAGCATTTTATTTAAATCTGGTTAAACAAGCTAGAGAACATATTAGAGCTGGAGATTTTAAAGCTTGGAAGGACGCCACTGTAAAACAATTAGAGGTTAAACTATAATATGAATTTAAAGATAAATATACTTGATAGGTACATAATTAAAAGGTTTATTGGCACCTACTTTTTTGCTATTCTTATATTTATTGTAATTGTTATAATATTTGATATAAGTGAAAAAATTGACAAATTTGTGGATAAGGGAGCTGGTTTTGAGGCAATTGTTGTAAACTATTACGCCAATTTTATTCCATATTTCATGAATATGTTCAGCCCTTTATTTGTATTTATTTCTGTTATATTTTTTACTTCTAAATTGGCTCATCATACAGAGATTGTTGCAATCCTTGCAGGAGGAATAAGCTTTAAGAGGCTTTTATATCCATACTTTATCTCTGCAGCAATAATTGCATTTTTTAGCCTGTTCCTAAGCCTTTTTGTTATACCTCCAGCAAATAAAACTAGGTTGGAGTTCACGGATAGGTATATTAAAGACCGATATATAAATACAAACAGAAATATCCATTTTCAACTCTCGCCTGGAAACTACGTATATATGGAGTCTTTTAATAGTATAAATAATGTTGCATCCAAATTTACATTAGAGACAATAGAGGGGCATAACTTAGTTTCCAAGCTCAGTGCAGAGACTGCAATTTGGGATACTACTTTTAATGGATGGAAACTTTATAACTACTATATTAGAAATAGCGATGTAAATGCTCCTAATTCTCATCAGGTCATTGAAAGAGGATATCAAAGAGACACAATTATTAATTTATCTGTAAATGATTTAAATAGAAGAGATAATTTTGTAGAGTCATTTAATTATAGAGAGCTAAACGAGTTAATTAAGACGCAAAAGATGAGAGGAGATAAAAGAGTTATGTATGCTCAAATTGAGAAGCATACAAGATTCTCCTTGCCTTTTTCGGCATTTATATTAACCTTAATAGGAGTCTCTTTATCGGCAAAGAAGAGAAAAGGGGGTATTGGGCTTAATATAGGGATAGGATTAGTATTGAGTTTTTCTTATATCCTATTCTTGCGCTTTAGTCAGATGTTTGTCCATGCAGGAGTTTTGCCTCCATTTATAGCCTTGTGGGTACCAAATATACTATACTCTTTTATTGCAATTATATTATATAGAATAGCCCCCAAGTAGATAACTCTTCTGAGGGCTATTTTATTATTTTGATATTTACGAAAAACTAAATTTTCTATATTTTTTTAGATATAGCATTTAGCATATCATCGACCATATTTTCTAAATTCCATTTAGGATTCCATCCCCACTCTTCTCTAGCACAAGAATCATCCAAAGAGTTTGGCCATGATGCCGATATTGCCTCTTTAACAGGGTCTATCTCATACTTGAAAATTGCATTTGGAACTCTTTTTTTGATGGCATCAAAAAGTTCTTTTGGAGAGAAACTCATAGCTGTTACATTAAAGCTATTCCTATGAATAAGTTTAGATGGGTCACAATCCATTAGTTTTGTACAGGCAATAAGCGCATCTGGCATATACAACATGTCCATATAGGTGTTTTCTGGAATAGGGGATGTGTACTCTCCTTTTTGAAGAATTTCGTAAAATACCTCTACTGCGTAATCTGTTGTACCTCCTCCGGGTAATGCACCGTTAGAGATAATACCTGGAAATCTAACACTTCTAGTATCTACTCCAAATCTGCTATAATAGTAATCACTTAGAAGCTCTCCTGACACTTTACAGACTCCGTAAATTGTATTTGGTCTCATGATAGTATCTTGTGGAGTGTTATCGTGAGGAGTAGAGTGCCCAAATGCACCAATGGAACTAGGAGTAAAAACAGAGCAATTGAACTCTTTTGCTAGTTCTAAAGAATTTAAAAGAGCTCCCATATTTATATCCCATGCCAATTTGGGGTTCTTCTCTCCAGTAGCTGATAGAAGAGCAACTAAATTATAGATTCTATCAATTTTATAATTAACAATAGCATCTCTATAGCTATTTATATCCAGAGCATCTAGCGTAATAGATCTGGAAATAGCTCCTAACTTATCTACGCTCTCTTTTTTGAGATCTGCAGCGATTACATTATCTTCGCCATACAATGATTGAAGATGGGGGATTAGTTCCGTTCCAATTTGACCTCCTGCTCCTACTACTAAAATGTTCATTTTATATTATATTTTTAAAAATATTCTGTTAGGAAAAAGTGTTGCAAAAGTATATAATTTTAGCTAATTTTTAAAAATAATTGACGTTTATCAATGGATAAATTGCTTTTGATAGAAAATATTAAGCGTTACTCAGCAAAATTGGGTTTTGCCGATTTTGGTATAATTCCACTTGGGAAATACTCAAAAGATAGAGAGAGGTTAGAGAAGATGATTTTTGAAAATAGAGCTGGTAATATGCACTATCTATCTAATAATATGTCTTTAAGAGAAGATCCTAAATTGCTTTTAGAAGGAGCATGTAGTGCAATGATATTTATAGTTTCTTATCAAAATATCACATTGCAGGAGAGTTCTCTCCCTCAAATAGCAAAATACTCTTATGGAATAGATTATCATTATGTAATTAAAGAACGACTATCTCAATTATGTGATTATATTAAGCATGATAACCCTCAATTCATATATAGAATTTTTACGGACTCAGCTCCAATTTTTGAGAGATCTATGGCCGTTAAAGCTGGCCTTGGATTTATTGGTAAAAATACTATGTTTATTAGCAGATCATCGGGAATACACAATTTGATAGGAGTTGTAGTGTCTAATTTAGAGAGTCCATATAAATTTGAAGATATAGAAGATGTTACTACCAGCTCTATTTGTGGCGATTGTAAAAAATGTCTTGAAAATTGTCCCACAGGAGCATTAATATCTCCTTTTGTTATTGATGCAAAAAAATGTATTTCATATAATACAATTGAGAATAGGAAAGAAGAGAGAGTAGGGTATACCCATAATCGAGTTTTTGGATGTGATATATGCATAGATGTTTGTCCATGGAGCAAGAAGAGTATTGGAGTTATTTGGGATGAATTAAGACCATTGAAATTGGAAAACGGACAATTGATAACATCTCTTTCCTGCAATGACTGGAATAATATGACAAGTGGTTATTTTAAAAGGAATTTTAGAAGTTCTCCTCTTTTAAGAGCAGGATTAAAAAAAATACAAGCAGTATTAATAGAGCAGATTAAATATGAAAAGAGTAAATGAAGATAGCCGCTGGAAAACAATAGTGAAATTTCCTGACTACAATTTCAAAATTGATTACTCTTCTAAATTGTTAGCATTAGGCTCTTGTTTTGCTAATGAAATAGGAGATTATCTGTATAAAATGAAATTTGATATTTGTGTCAATCCCACTGGAGTTCTTTTTAATCCTTGGTCAATAGCCCAAATTTTGGATATTTTATCTAATAACTACAAGTTTACTAGCGACGATCTTTTTTATAATCAAGAGCTTTACTGTAGTTTCTATCATAGCTCACTCTTTTCTAAATATAGTAAAGAAGAGTTTTTGAATAATAATAACAAGATAATAGAGCTGGCATCGAGTCAATTTAATAACTCCGATTATGTAATATTGACTTTTGGAACTTCTTGGGTATATCGTCATATTGAGACTAATTTAATTGTATCTAACTGCCATAAAATGCACCCTTCTATTTTTAAGAGAGAGTCGTTAGATATAGATGATATTGTTGAAATGTACTCAAAATTTGCTCAGAAATTTTCAAATAAAAAATTCATTATTACGGTTAGTCCAATACGTCATCTCAAGGACGGTGCTATAGAGAATTCTGTTAGTAAAGCAAAGCTGCTAATATCTGCAAATGAACTAGCAAAAAAACATTCAAATATCTATTACTTACCAATATATGAGCTATTTATTGACGAACTCAGAGACTATCGTTTTTATGGAGCAGATATGGTTCATCCATCAGATATAGCCATTGATTATGTGTGTGATGTTTTTAAAAACAACTTAATTAGTGATAAGTGCTATTCCAGAATGGAAGATATAGATAAATTGATTCAATTAAAGAGTCATAAACCATTTTTTACTCAAACAGAAAGTTATAAAAAACTATTAGCAAAGATTGAAGATTTAGAGCAAAAAGTCAAAAAATAGAGCCATAATTAACTGATAAAATTTTTCAACGTAACGATTTTTTTATTATATTTGATAGATTTATCCAAAAATACTCTAATGTTAAGTGTTGCAATAGTATATAAAATTAGGATTTAACAGCTTTTTTTTATTACAATCCTATTTTTCTTTTGGTAGTAAAGATTAATAATTCTATATTTGCATATAAGACAGTTAACTCAACATCCTAAAAAATATATCATGAATAAGGCAGAATTAATTTCAGCGATAGCAGAACAAGCTAATCTTACAAAAGTAGATGCTAGAAAAGCATTGGATGCGTTTATTAATGTAACTGGTGAAACCTTAAAGAGCGGAGATAAAATCACTCTAGTTGGTTTTGGTTCTTTTGCAGTTAATGAGAGAGAGGCCAGAGCAGGAAGAAATCCAAAAACTGGGGAAGAGATCCAAATTCCAGCAAAAAAAATTATTAAGTTTAAGCCTGGAGCAGAATTAAACGATATTGTAAAATAGATCTTTAATTGCTACGCAAAAAAAGAGGGATCAAAAATTTATTTTTGATCCTTTTTTTATAAATAATTATTTGGGATTATTTTCTTCTTTATTCTATTATTGCTTGCTTGCGAAAAAAATGAGAACATCTGAATCTGAGAATTCTAACGTAAAATAATCAGATGTACATTCATTAAGGGTGCCTTTCCACCAAGCGTCAAAAACAACACTATCTAAAGGGTATTTTAGGTTGGTTGAGAGGATTTTTACATTGGGAGAGAGAGAGAATATAGAGATTTGTTGCCCTTTAAATGAGTTGAATTTGCCACTATTTGTTACAGGTATAAAGGTCCCATAGTCAGTAATCATCTCAATATCGATATTAGATAATCTTTTATACATACAAAGTAGCGAAATGTTTCCAATAGTGTGATCTTCTCTCTTCCCACTAGCTCCATATATTCTAACTCTTTGTGGATGAAAATTAAGGGCAAAATAGAGTGCTTTAGTTAAATCGTTACTCTCTTGACAATCCGATTTATGTATTATACTAGAAAATTTCTCTTGAAGTTTTGGGTCTAATGAGTCCATATCTCCAACAATTGCATCTATTTTTACTCTCTCCTCTATTAGAGACTTAGCAGCTCCATCGCAGCAAATAACATATTCATCAGGATTAATTAGATCTCGAATCATATTGGGCAGTTGTCCATCTGCAATAATCGTTATATTGTTGTGCTGTATTAAGGACATGGCTCCTATTTTAAATGAATAGATGAAATATTATTTATCCCTGCTAAAAACTCCTTTATTGAGACTCTTTTTTTTCCTGCTAATTGTAAGGAGTCTATATTTATTGCTCCATCTTTACATCCAACAATAAAAAAGTTTTTTTTATCTGTATGGATCTCTCCAGGAGAGAGATTTAGATCTAAATTGTTAAGAGAACTTTTATATATCTTAATCAATGATTCTTTATTATCAAGAATTATGGTTGAAAAAGCACATGGATATGGACTTAACCCTCTTATTAAATTATGTAAAGAGGTGCTGCTATTATTCCAATCTATTTTACAAAGCTCCTTATCTATTTTGGGTGCAATTTTTAATTCTTCTTCCAAGTTAATGCTACTTTGAGGTATTGGATTAATACTATTTTCTATAATTGCTTGGGTTGTCTTCACTACTAAATCCGATCCAATATTCATTAGAATATCATGAAGGTCACCCGCGCACATATCGGGAGTAATTTCACACTCTTCTGAGAAAAGAATCTGACCAGTATCTATATTTTGATCTATAAAAAAGGTAGAGACTCCACTTCTCTTCTCTCCGTTTATTATAGCCCAATTAATAGGAGCTGCACCTCTATAATTTGGAAGTAGAGAGGCATGAAGATTAAATGTCCCCAATCTAGGTAGGGACCACACCTCCTTTGGAAGCATTCTAAATGCGACCACAATCATTAGATGAGGGTCTATTTGTTTTAACTCTTGAGTAAATTGCGGATCTTTTAGAGAAATGGGCTGGAGTACCTTTATGTTGTTGGCTATGGCAAAAAGTTTAACGGGACTTTGTGATAGTTTTTGGCCACGACCGCTTTTTTTGTCTGGTATTGTTACTACTGCGGAAATGGTATATCCCTTATCCAATAAGGCCTTGAGAGGGGCAACAGCAAAGTCAGGAGTGCCCATATATACTATTTTACAATCTCTGTTTATTTCTTCTTGCATTAAATCTGGTTTTTAATCTATCAAAATATACTTTGTATGAATCGGCACTGAAAAGAGCAGAGTCTTTAGTAGATTTCCACGTTAGATAGACGCCAATAGGAAATAGTACAAAAGATGAGATAAGAGTGCCGATAGATGGGTCTATCACACCATCTGTTGCTAGTTTTTTTCCACTTATATCAATCACCCAATATACAACAAAAAATAACATAGAGATAATTACTGGTGTTCCAAGCCCTCCTTTTCTAATAATTGCACCTAATGGAGCTCCAATAAAAAAGAAGATAAAGCATGCAATAGATAGAGTGAATTTTCGGAATATCTCTATTCTAATCTTTCTCAAAGGGTGTATGTATTGATACTCATCTAATCTCAAGTTATCAATAGTATTAATAGCACTTTCAATTTGACCAATAGACATTTTTAGGTTTGTGGACTTATGATTAATATCATTCCATACAAATAGGGAGTCATAGTCTAATGTTGCTACATATGACCCTCTAAGGGCTGTGTCCAACTCTTTACTAAAAGATAGTCCACCTCCTGTAATTAGATTTCTGTATTGAATCGCTCTTACTTTACTATAAATGGAGTCAATAGAATCTCTTGCAACTCTTAATTGTTTAAGATTTTGAGCCATTACTTCGCTACTAAATCTATCATCTTCGCTTCTTTGAAAAGAGTAGTTGTCTAGAGAAATAATTGACTCTTGTCTAGAAAAACCAATTCTTTGGAGAATATAGCTAGTATCTGTAGATCCATAGTCTCTGGGCTCCTCTTCATAGGAGTATCCATCAAAAAGGGTGAATATCAGGTTTTTTTTATCGGCAGAGAATTTAATTGATCCAGAATCTGCAAGGGTTAAACTTGTATTTCCTCTATTGTCTTTGTGTGTATAGACCATGATATCAAAGATAGATCCACTCTTTTCATCACGACTCCCAATCCTTATTGAGTAATTATCGATCCCGTCATAGAAAATTCCTGTAGGAATTCGGATCTCCTCTTTTGTATTTCTAATATCATCTCGTAAAGAGTATATCTTATGATATGATACTGGAATTAGATTATTAGAGGCAAAGAATGCACCAATACTAACAAAAAATGAGATAATAATTATTGGGACTAATATTCTCTGAAGTGAAATGCCTGCTGCTTTCATTGCTAGCAACTCATTGTTTTCGCCCATACCACCTAAAGCCATAATGGACGCAAGTAGAGTTGCTATTGGCAAAGCTAAAGGAATTAAGGTGGCTGAGCCCCATCCTAAAAACTCTAATATAACCAATGGCCCAAGCCCTTTTCCAACCAACTCATCTATGTACAGCCACAGAAATTGCATCATTAATGCAAAAATGACTATCAAGAAGGTTAGAATAAAAGGCCCAAGAAATGCTTTTGATATAAATAGATCTAGCTTCTTCAAAATAGGATTAATTTAACTTTGTCTTTAAATTCTGTATTAATTTATCAATTGCAGATTCTATACCACTTTTATCTTTGCCACCAGCTGTTGCAAAGAAATTTTGGCCACCGCCCCCACCTTTAATCATAGAGGCAACATCTTTGATCTCATTGGAAGCATTAATCCCTTTTTGAGCAATGTCGTCCGTAATAGCTAATGATAGAGATACTTTTCCAGAATGTGTGGTTCCAGAAATAAGTATTGAGTTAGAGTAATTATTTCTTATTATGGATACTATATTTTTTATAATATCTGAACTATACTCTCCTTTTAGAATAAGTAGATTATAGTTTGCCAATGTCTGTTTTGTATCGATAAGGTTGCTTACGATTGTTTTAGCAATCTCTCTATTAAGTTCTTCTATCTGTTTTGTGAGACTCTTATTCTCATCACTTAATTTTGTAATAGAATTAATAATATTAGGAGTGTTTCCTAATATTGCTTTTATCTCTTTTAGGGTATCTTCGCAGTTATGAACCATATTTAAAGCCCAATCTCCGCTGCATGCCTCAATTCTTCTTATTCCAGCAGCAATTGCTGATTCAGATATTATTTTAAACAAGCCGATATTTCCAGTTTTTGAGGTGTGAGTGCCGCCGCAAAGTTCTTTAGATTCTCCAAATTCGATAACTCTTACAGATTCACCATATTTTTCTCCAAAAAGAGCCATAGCTCCCATCTCTTTGGCGCTATTAATATCTATATTATTGTGCTCTTGTTGAGTAATATTTTGTCTGATAAGAGCGTTAACACGGTTTTCAATCTCTATAATATCTGAATCAGATATTTTTTGAAAATGAGAGAAGTCAAATCGCAATCTATCATAGTCTACCATAGATCCCTTTTGCTCAATATGCTCACCCAAAACATCTCTCAATGCTTTATGAAGCAGATGAGTGGCTGTATGGTTGTTTTGTATCGATAATCTTTTATCTAAGTCTATTTTAGCAGTAAATGAGTTGTCTTCTAAATCTGGTAATTTGTCACATATATGAATAGATAGATTGTTCTCTTTTACTGTGTTTGTAATAGGGTATGAGACCCCAGAGCTATTGGTTAAAACACCCTTATCTCCAACTTGTCCTCCACTCTCGGCATAAAAGGGACTCTGATCAAGCACTAGTTGATAAAATGATCTATTTTTTGAGGTAACTTCACGATATCGAACAATTTTTACATTTTCTTGAATGTAGTTTGTATAACCAGTAAAGATTGGTTCAACCCCTTCAATTAAAGTAATCCAATCTCCTTCTTGTGAAGAAGTGGCTTTTCTGCTTCTCTCTTTTTGTTTCTCTAGCTGTTTTTCAAACTCTTTTTGATCCACTTTGTAATCATGCTCTTTTGCAATAAGGAGTGTTAAATCAAATGGGAATCCATAAGTGTCGTATAAAATAAAGGCCTCTTCTCCAGATATCTCTTTTGTGTCACTATTTTTTTGAATTAGTGTCTCAATCAGTTTTATTCCTTTGTCTAGAGTTCTTAAAAAAGACTCCTCTTCTTCACGGATAACATTTTCTATCAGTGTTTTTTGAGAAATAAGTTCTGGGAATGCAGATCCCATATTTTCTATTAGAGTAGGAACAAGTTTGCATAAAAGAGGTTCTGTTGAATTTAAAAATGTATATGCATATCTTACAGCTCTGCGTAGAATTCTCCTAATTACATATCCTGCTTTTACGTTAGAGGGCAATTGTCCATCGGCAATAGAGAAGCTAATAGCTCTAATATGATCAGAAATTACTCTCATCGAAATTCCAATTTGACTATCGGCAATATATTCAATTTTAGTAATTTCAGAAATCTTTTTAATCATACCTGTGAATACATCGGTATCGTAGTTGCTTTTCTTGTATTGCATTGCCATACATAGTCTCTCAAGCCCCATTCCAGTGTCTACATGTTTATTTGGTAGAGGTTGAAGAGATCCATCTGCTTTTCTATTAAATTGTATGAATACTAGATTCCATATCTCAATTACTAAGTGGTGTCCTGTATTAACAAGTTGGGCTCCATCTAATTTTTCTCTCTCGGGTTGATCTCTTAGATCTATATGAATTTCACTGCAAGGGCCACATGGACCAGTGTCTCCCATTTCCCAGAAATTATCTTTTTTATTTCCATTAATAATCCTTTCGGCAGGTAGATATTTGAGCCACTCTTGGTATGCCTCACTGTCAGCAGAGATATTTTCTGAAGAATCGCCTTCAAATACGGTTGCGTATAGTCTGTTTGGATCTAATTTGTATATTTTAGTAAGTAGTTCCCATGCCCACTCAATTGCCTCTTTTTTGAAATAATCTCCAAAACTCCAGTTGCCAAGCATTTCAAACATGGTGTGGTGATATGTATCATGCCCTACTTCGTCCAAATCATTATGTTTACCACTAACTCTTAAGCATTTTTGAGTGTCGGCAACTCTTTTGTGCTGTGGAGTTGAATTTCCCAAAAACCAGTCTTTAAACTGATTCATACCCGCATTTGTAAACATTAATGTAGGATCGTCTTTTACCACCATAGGTGCTGAGGGTACGATTTTATGTCCTTTCTGTTCAAAAAAGTTTAAAAAACTCTCTCTTATCTCATTTGATGTCATATCTATTGTTATCTATAATCAATTTGGGTTCAAAAATAGTCACAAAAATAGGTTTTTTATTAAAAATAATTAAATTTGCATTGCTTAATAAGCCATTTTCTGCTATGAAGAGAAGTAAGAGATATAAATTTAATCCAGAAACGTTAGCCTATGAAATTCACAGGATACCTATAAAATCTAGGTTATCCAAGGGTTTTTTGCTCTTTCTATTAAGTTTAATTACCTCTATTGGGTACTATTATATTTATACTCAATATTTCTCTATGGAGAGTCCAAAGTTATTATCACTTAAAAGAGAAAATGAGGCCATAAAAAGTAGATTAGACCTTCTTAATAGACGTTTTGAAAGTGCAAGTAAATCTCTATATGCTCTGGAGATGAAGGATAATTATGTATATCGGCCAATATTTGGTATGGATGAGATCCCAGAAGATGTAAGGAATGCGGGTTTTGGAGGTGTAGATAGGTATTCATATCTCAATAATTTTGATCGTTCTGGTATATTAAGCACTGCTATATCAAATTTAGATATACTTTACAAAAAAGCTTTTGTTCAGTCAAAGTCATTTGAAGATTTGTCACTATTAGCAATAAAGGCCGATCAAATGACATTTGCTGTTCCTGCAATACCTCCAGTAAATATTTCATCGTCTAAAATTAGATTTTCGAGTAGTTTTGGTTATAGAAGAGACCCATTTTATGGAGATTATAGAATGCATTCAGGGATTGATTTAGCAGGCCCTGTTGGGGAGCCTATAATTGCTACAGGAGATGGTAAAGTTGTTGAAGTGAGGTATGATTTCTTTGGTTATGGTAATTATGTAATGATAGATCATGGCTTTGGATATAAAACTAGGTATGCACATTTAAGTAAAGCTACAGTTGTTATTGGAGAGGAGGTTAGTCGAGGTCAAAAGATTGGATTAATGGGTAATACAGGTAAGTCAAAAGGTCCACATCTTCATTATGAGGTGATTTATAGAAATAGGCCAGTGAATCCACTCAACTACTACAACAGAGATATAACAGATGAAGAGTTTCAATTACTCATATCTCCAAGAGGATAGCTAGGGAGTAGTGTTATGAGTAAATATAAGTTTAATAGAGATCAATTAAAATTTGTCGAAGAAAAATTAGGGCTCAAAGGGAGAGTCATTATTTTTTTTAAGTACCTTCTTGGTAGCGTATTACTTGCAATTTTATATTATCTGATTTTTGCACTATTCTTAAATACTAAAGAGGAGGAGTTGTTGCTTAAAGAGAATGATATGCTAAAAAGAGAGTATTATTCTGCTGTAGAAAAAATGGATCTATTAGATAATGTTATTGATGAGTTAAAGAGTAGAGATCGGCAGATATATTTAAATATATTTAAATCAAATCCGCCAGATATGTTTTTTGATTATAATCCTGGGCTCTATGTTCAATTAGATACCTCATCTGATCTTATTTTGGTTAATATAATTTCTGATAAGATTAAATATTCTCAATTTTTATCTAGAGAAATCGAGAATAAAATAGATGTAATATATAGGTCGTTAAGTAATAATTCAAATTTAGAGAATATTCCATCAATAGTGCCTTTACACAATTTGAGATCTAACCAGATTGGTGCTGGAGTGGGGTCAAAGATTCACCCTTTCTATAAGACCATGTATGATCATACAGGGGTCGATATCTTAGCAGGTTTAGGTATGGACGTGATGGTTACAGCTAATGGAGTGGTTAGCGAAGTAATCAGAAGTGATAGAGGGAGAGGAAATCAAATTTTTGTTGATCATGGAAATGGATATATTACAGTTTATGCTCACCTAGGAGATATTTTGGTTAGAAGAGGAGAGAGAGTTAAAAGGGGGGCTGTAATAGGTCGTGTTGGAAATAGTGGTCTATCTTTTGCACCTCATTTGCATTACGAAGTGTTATATAATGGTAAAGTTATGGACCCTATTAACTATTTTTTTGTTAACTTAACGCCTGGAATGTATAAAGAGATGTTAATATCTTCTATGAATACAGGTCAGTCACTAGATTAATGAGAGATAAATATCAAATATATGCCATACAAAGAATTTAAAATTGAGAAGTTATACTATACAATAGGTGAGGTTGCCGAACTTCTTGATGAAAACAGCTCACTTGTAAGGTTCTGGGCACAGAAATTTCCTCAATACATTAAACCTGCAAGAAATAAGAAGGGTAATAGACTATTTACAGCTAAAGATGTAAGTAATCTTAAGATAATCCATTATCTAGTAAAGGAGAGAGGCATGACTTTGGAGGGTGCTGCAAATAGAATGAAAGACAATAAAGAGGGAGTTGATAGAAGTGTTGAGATTATTGAGAGATTAAATATGATTAAATCTAAACTTTCTGATGTTTCCAATATGATAGAGTAGTGCTATGAGAGCGTTGGATATAATAAATATAATAAATGACTTTGCTCCCTGTTCATACCAAGAGAGTTGGGATAATTCTGGATTAATTATTGGGGATGTTAATAGAGAGGTGACCTCTATATTGATAGCGCTAGATTGTACTCCATGTGTAATAGATGAAGCTATATCTATAGGAGCGCAGATGATTATTACGCACCATCCTCTACTTTTTAAAGGTGTAAAGCAGATCACTCCCGGAAATATTCAAGGTCGAATGTTAATTGAGGCTATTAAAAATGATTTAATTGTCTACTCAGTTCATACAAATATAGATAAGGTGATTAATGGAGTAAGCGCTTTAATGGCCGATAAACTTAATTTGCAAGATAGGTCTATTTTATCTGTCGATTCATCAGATAACGAGATTGGTCTTGGAATAATTGGTTCGTTGCCAGCTTCTCTCTCTCCAAGTAGTATGATTGTTATGATTAAGGATATTTTTAAACTATCTGTAATAAAATCTTCAAAACTTATTAATAGAGATATTAATAGAGTTGCGGTTTGTGGAGGTAGTGGATCATCTTTAATAAGTGAGGCGTATAAAAAGGGGGCAGATCTATATATCTCTGGGGATTTTTCGTATCATAACTTTTTTTGTGAAGATGGTATAATGATAATGGACATTGGACATTATGAAAGTGAGATTGCAGTAACAAACCTTTTGATGGATATTATTTTGAAAAAAATACCTAACTTTGCAGTTCGTATCAGTGAAAAAAATGCTAATCCAATATATTACTATTAATAGACTATGTCAGCAGCTAAACAAAAACAAACAATAGAGACTCCGTTGGACGGAGGTACTTTTATTTCATTACAAAAGACCGCATTGGATGGCGATCTGAGCATGGAGTCCAAATTAAATCTGTTATACAAGCTACAGCAGACAGACTCAAAAATAGACAGAATCCATCTTTTAAGAGGAGAGTTACCATTAGAAGTTCAAGATTTAGAAGATGAGATTTTAGGATTAAAAACTCGTATAGATAATCTTAAATTGGAGATTAAGGATGTTGAGAAGTCGATATCTCAAAAGAAGATAGATTTAGAAAATTCTAAAAGTTTGATTGAGAAGTATACCGAGCAACAAAATAACGTTAAAAATAATAGAGAGTATGACTCTTTATCTAAAGAGATTGAATTTCAGGGATTAGAGGTACAATTGTCTGAAAAGAGAATAAAAGAGAATACTGTTTTATTAGCTGAGAAGAAAGCAGTTTTTGCAGATGCTCAAAAGTTGCTAGAAGAGAGATCTTTTGATTTAGATAATAAAAAGAGAGAGTTAGATTCTATCATTGCAGAGACATCCAAAGAGGAAGATGAGTTAGTGGCTTACTCAAAGCAGATTCAAGATCAAATTGATGCAAGATTATTGGCAGCATATCACAAGGTTAGATCTAATTCTAGAAATGGACTTGCTGTTGTGACTGTAAGAAGAGATGCTTGTTCTGGATGCTTTAATAAAATTCCACCTCAAAGACAGTTAGATATTTTATCTAGTAAAAAGATTATTGTCTGTGAATACTGTGGAAGAATTTTGGTTAATGCAGATTTTGAATTAGAATAGTTATGGTTCCCTACACAATAAGGGAGTTGTTTTTTAAGCATATTGCACAGACTTCACCTTCACCCTTGGGTATTGAAATTCAACGGGCCGAAGGTGTTTTCTTATTTACTCCCGATAATAAAAAAATAGTAGATCTGGTATCTGGCGTCTCTGTCTCTAATTTAGGGCATGGAAATAAAAAAATAGTTGATGCTGTAAAAAATCAAGTAGATAATTATATGCATCTAATGGTTTATGGAGAACTAATCCAGACACCTCAAGTTGAGCATGCATCCCTTTTAACCTCTTTATTAGATCAATCTTTGAATAGTGTATATTATGTAAATTCTGGAAGTGAAGCAAATGAGGCCGCTCTAAAATTAGCAAAAAGATGTACAGGACGGAGGGAGATGATATCTTGCTATAATAGTTATCATGGAGGAACTCATGGAGTGTTAAGTATGATTGGTTCTGAGGAGTTTAAAAATTCATTTAGACCCCTTCTTCCAGATGTAAAACATATAAATTTTAATTCTTTTGAAGATCTGGAACTTATTACAGAAAGAACTGCTTGTGTTTTGATTGAGCCAGTTATGGCTGAGGCAGGGGTAATTTCTCCTAAGAATGGGTATTTAAAGGCATTGAGAGAAAGATGTAGTAAAGTTGGTTCTCTATTAATATTTGATGAGATTCAGACAGGGTTTGGGAGGGTAGGATCTATGTTTGCTCACCAAAAATACGATGTTGTTCCAGATATAATAACATTCGCAAAAGCTTTAGGTGGAGGTATGCCCTTAGGGGCCTTGGTTGCTTCCAAAGAACTGATGGATAAATGGCAAAACAATCCTGTATTGGGTCATATCACAACTTTTGGGGGTCATCCAGTTTGTTGCGCTGCAGCTCTAGCATCTCTGAATATATTAACCTCTGAGGAGTATCTTGGTCTAGTTAATCAAAAGAGTGCTATATTTGTAAATGCTCTTAGCGGGCATAAACTGGTTAAAGAGATTCGCGCAGAGGGCTTATTAATTGCTGTTGAGTTGATTAGTGAGGATTATGCTTTTAGAATTCTGCCAGAGCTAATTAAGAATGGTATTTTAAGCGATTGGTTTCTTTTCTTCCCGGCAGCATTTAGAATAGCACCTCCATTAACAATATCATTTGAAGAGATAGATTATGCTATTGATAGAATTATAAAAGCCTTGGATAGTATAACCTAAGTATAAATATAATTTATTAAGTAGTATTAATTACATGGTAAAACGATCTGTTAAAACAAATAATTTTGATATAGTAGGCATGGATTTAGGGAAGATGCCCCCACAAGCTATCGATATAGAAGAGGCAGTTTTGGGAGCATTGATGTTGGAGCCATCTGCTGTAAGTGATATTTTAGATATAATATCTCCGGATTGTTTTTATAAAGAGACTAATAGAAAGGTCTTTACGGCTATTTCTAAGTTAGCTTCTAAGCATGCTCCTGTTGATCTTTTTACCGTTTCAGAAGAGCTAAAGGCAGTTGGTGACTTTGAATCAATAGGTGGAGCATCGTTTTTGTCTCAACTAACAATGAAAGTTGGGGCAGCCGCTCATATCGATTATCACGCAAAGATATTATTGCAAAAATATATTCAAAGAGAGCTTATTTCTATCTCATATGGTGTTCAAAAGGAGGCTTTTGACGATACAGTATCTGTTGATGATCTCTTAGATAATACTCAGCAAAAAATATTTATGCTCGCAGAGCGAAATATGAGAAAAGAGGCTCAAGTTATTCAATCTGTACTTAATGTAGCAATAGATGAACTTCAGGCAAATCAATTGCGTACAGATGGTTTAAGTGGTTTCCCTTCTGGATATACAGCAATAGATAAAGTTACTCTTGGATGGCAGCCATCAGATCTGATTATTGTTGCAGCTCGTCCATCAATGGGTAAAACAGCATTTGTTTTAACTATGGCTAGAAATATGGCTGTAGAGCATAACTCCCCGATCGCTTTTTTTTCGTTGGAGATGTCATCGGTACAGCTAGTTAAAAGGTTAATGATTAGTGAGACAGGGCTTAGTGCAGAAAAAATTAAGGGGGGGAAAAAGTTAGAGGAATATGAGTGGGAGCAGTTAAATATGAAAATTAAGAGCTTAGTTAAAGCTCCAATGTATATAGATGATACTCCTTCTCTATCTGTCAATGAGCTAAGATCAAAGGCGAGGAAACTAGTCTCTTTGCATGGAGTAAAAGCAATTATTATCGACTATTTACAATTAATGACTGGCCCAGCAGAACTTAGAGGGATGAGAGAACAGGAGGTCTCTGCAATATCAAGATCGTTGAAGGCTATTGCAAAAGAGCTTAATGTTCCTGTTATTGCTCTATCTCAGTTAAGTAGAGCAGTGGAGACAAGAGGAGGCACTAAGAGACCTCAATTGAGTGATTTAAGAGAATCGGGAGCTATTGAGCAGGATGCCGATTTGGTATTGTTTATTCATAGGCAAGACTATTATGGTCTTAGTGACGATACTCAGACTACTCCTGGTTTAACAGATATAATAATTGCAAAACATAGAAATGGTGCGGTTTGTGATGTTCAGTTAAGGTTTAGGAACTCTGAAGTGAAGTTTGTAGATGTGACAGATCCAGCTCTTAATTCTGGTGATTCTAATTATCAGAATTTTGGATCAATAATGAATTCGGATAGTTACAGATCTAATTCTGAATTTGAATCAGATTTTTAAATGACTCTTTTATGAGAATAATATATAATATTATATTGATTTTAGTATCTCTCTTTTGGGATATTGGAAATCTTAAATCCTATAACCAAAACGATAAGAGATGCGCCCCTGTAAATGTTGTATCAGAAAAAGACAGAGCTTTTGGTCATGGTGAGATCTTAAAGTATACTGTAAGTTATAACTGGGGTATGGTAAACAGTGATGTTGGAGAGATTGAAGCATCATTGAATAGAGTAAAAGACCCAAAGTATGGAGATGTATTTCATTCAGTGATTAGAGGTAATACCTTTAGATTCTATGATGTTTTCTTTAAGGTTAGAGATTTGTTTGAGTCTAAGTTTAGAGTGGATAATGGTAGGCCTCTCTATTTTCACCGCGATATATCTGAGGGAAAGTATAGAATGAAAAACTGGTACCAATTTAGAGATGATTACTCTATAGAGGCCAAGGTTCAAAGAAAGAACAGAGATGTAATGGATACAATTTTAAAAGGAGATATATGCACATTCGATTTAGTCTCTTTATTCTATTTTTCACGTAATTTAGATTTCTCTAATGTTCCAGAGGGTGTTGAACAGCCAATCTCTTTTGCTATCGATAGTCAAATATATAATCTCTATTATAAATTTATTGGTAAAGAGGTGTTTAGATTGAGAGGAGTCGGGACTTTTAACTCTTTGAAATTTGTCGTTAAGGTAGTTGCTGGTGAGGTCTTCTCTGGTAAAGAGGAGATAACACTATGGGTGACAGATGATAAAAATAAAGTGCCTCTATATTTTGAATCGCCAATTATTGTTGGTAGAGTATCTGGTAGGTTAAAATCATACGAAAACCTAAAACATCCGTTAACTAGTAAAATTAGATAGATACAAAATGAGTAAAATTGATTATATAAATCATAAGGGAGTGGTAATTGAGGCCGATATTAATGGGCTCTCAGTTGAAATATTAAATGCTTCTGCTTGTTCTGGTTGTCATGCAAAAGGAGCATGCACTATGGCAGATGTAAAGAGCAAAATAATTGAGGTTGAGAATAATGGGTACGACGTTTTTGAGGTGGGAGAGGAGGTAAATGTAAAACTCAAACGAACAATGGGTTATAGGGCATTATGGATATCTTATTTAATTCCGTTGATTATTCTCTTACTTTTATTAGTATCTTTGTCGACCCTTGGTTTTTCTGAACCATTTGTGGGTCTTGGAATAATTGGAGGAATCACTCTTTACTACCTAATTATATGGTTGTTAAAAGACAAATTAAAGAGAGATTTTGTTTTTATTGTAGAAAAATTAAATAAATAATGACTACTACTTTTATTTTTACAATTGTTAGTTTAACCCTATTAGGGTTCGCTTTAGCATTGATTTT
>LUYZ01000058.1 GCA_001603425.1 Bacteroidales bacterium Bact_08 | reverse complement strand
TTTATACCTCCCTCTTTTTCTCTTTAACCTTTACTAAAAGATCTTTTAAAACAGCTACACAGTCAACCGTTGCATCTTCAAATTTATCGGCATTCCTCTCTACTAAAAGATCGTTACCCGGAATATTTAACATTATTTTAACGTTCTTATTATCAGGCTCAGGCAAAAGGCTTAAGACAACCTCTGCATTTATGATTTGATCATTAAATTTAGGTAGCTTAGATAATTTTTTCTCAATGAATTCGATAAGTTTTTTGTCTGCATTAAATTTAAGAGACTGAATTCTAATGTCCATACTAACCTCCATTTTTTGCTCTGGGATGAGCGGTTAAAAATACTTTTTTTAGCTGTTCGAATGAATTATGAGTATATATCTGGGTTGCAGCTAAAGATGAATGACCCAGAAACTCTTTTATATTATTGAGACCTGCACCATTATTAAGAAGGTGAGTCGCAATTGAGTGCCTTAATACATGTGGCGATTTTTTACCCGTTATTTTACTACATATAGACAACTCTCTTTTAACAATATTATAAAGAGTTGATATTGATAACTGCTTGCCACTTTTAGTACAAAACATATACGTAGTATCTATTAATTCTTCTTCTAATATAACAAAATAACTTGAGAAATAGTTCTCAATAACTGAAATTACTGGAACCTCTCTCACTTTATCTCCTTTACCTAAGATTCTCAACACCTTTCTTGAAGAGTCCCAATCACTAATCTTAAGATTCAGTAACTCTGCCCTTCTCATACCTGTTGTATACAGCAACATCAGAATCAACTTATCCCTAAGATAAGTAAATGATCTCTCTTGATCGTTAATACCAAAGTAACTATCAAGCGACTCCTCTGTATAAAAATGAGGTAATCTCTTCCCTCTTTTTGGTCTTTTGATAACTTTAACTGGATTAGAGATAATAGCTCCTCTTTTTACCAAATACTGACAAAAGCCACTTAATACAGATATGTGCAAATTAATAGTAACTGCAGATAATCCCACCTCCCCTATGTGTGAAATGTACAATCTTATACTTGAAATGTTTAAAGATTGGGCATTAAATTCTTCACTATTAGATTGAAAATTGACAAACCGCAACAATATATCTTTATATATTGTTACGCTCCTTTGAGAATATCTTTTTTGAACACTCAGGAATTTTATATACTCATTAATCTCATCCATAACTGGCATCTAATTTAATAAAAAATGAGACTATATCCAACATTTCATGTATAATAATGACACACATATTGTCTATTTATTTTACACTAAAACGACCACCCTTTAATATCTATACACCTTTATTTCAGATGTATAATCAAAAGGGCAAAGTTTTGGCATTTATCAGCTTCATAAATATTGATTAAAATAAAATTATTATGTTAAAAATAGAAAAACTTACAAAAATCTATAGAACAGATGAAGTTGAGACTATAGCTCTTAATAGTATATCGTTTAATGTCCAAAAGGGAGAATTTATAGCTATTATGGGTCCATCTGGTTGTGGAAAAACAACCCTATTAAACATCCTTGGACTTCTAGACAATCCCGATGATGGATCATATATTATGGATAAGATAGAGCTTGCTAAGTTAAAAGAGAAACAAAGAACTCAATATAGAAAGGGGAATATTGGATTTATTTTTCAAAATTTTAATCTGATTGACGAACTAACAGTCTATGAAAATGTAGAACTACCACTAAACTATCTCAAGATTGACTCTAATGAGAAAAAAGAAGCAGTAAATCAGGTACTAAAAAGAATGAACATTAGCCATAGGGCAAAGCATTTCCCTCATCAATTATCTGGAGGGCAACAACAAAGAGTTGCCATTGCTCGCTCTGTTGTGGCAAAACCTAAAATTTTGCTAGCAGATGAGCCTACAGGAAATTTAGATTCTAAAAATGGTAAAGATGTTATGGACCTATTAACAGAATTAAATAGAGAAGGGGCAACAATAATAATGGTAACACACTCAAAAGAGGATTCACTATATGCTCACAGAGTTATTAATCTATTTGACGGACATATAATATAAATATTATGAACTACTTTTTATTAACATTCCGATCATTTTTTAAGAAAGGAAGGTCAAATCTAGTGAAGATTCTCTCTCTTTCTATAGGATTAGCTGCAGGGCTAATATTAATATATAAAATAGCATACGAATTATCATATGATAGCTTCTATGACCATATTGATAGAGTTTATGTAATACAAACAAATTTCAAGATGGGAGAAGAGGCTAACTTTGATGTTTTTAGTCAAACTAGTGGAGCTATTGCTCCCACAATGAAAAAAGAGATTCCACAAATTGAAGCTGCCACAAGATTTACCTATATAACTAACCAGAAAAGCACCATAAATAACATAAATAATAAAACCAATAAGAGTAAAGGCTATGTTATAATTGCAGATTCCTCACTCTTTGACGTACTTAGCACTCCAATAATATCTGGAAATCCAAAGGATATTTTATCCAGACCCGGAACAATGCTTGTATCAGAAAAAGTAGCAAAAGATCTTGGCGGAAATCCTATTGGAATGACAATTGAATTAGATCATAACCCAGGAAAATATGTTACAATTTATGGTATTTTTAAGGATCGTCCATCAAATACAAATATCAACTTTGATGCAGTAATATCTATGCCAACAATATCACAATTCATATGGGATGGAAGCATGAACTGGATTGGGAATGATAGATATAGAAGCTATGTTAAAATAGTTGCTGGGAGCAGTATAAAAAACATAGAAGATCAAATGTTTCAAATGCTATATAGGCATATTGACCCTCAAATTCTTAAAGACTCCTCTGTGGAGATTAGACATTCACTATCTCCTCTATCAAAGATTCATAAAAATGACCCACAAATAAAAAGAAACAATCTTATTTTAGGAGTAATTGCTCTACTGCTAATTATAACAGCGCTTTTCAACTATATATTAATAGTAATTACAACATTAGTAAATAGATCAAGTGAAATTGCAACATATAAATGCTATGGAGCCAATAAAATAGAGCTTTTTAAGATGATATTTATTGAAACGGTTATTCACATCTTAATCTCTCTTGTTATAGCAGCTATTTTGATAATTATTTTTCAAGACTTTATACAAACAAACCTATCCTTATCTATTATAAATTTAATTAATTTAAGATCTAGCCTAATTATCACATCAATAATTTCAATTATTGTTATAGTTGCTGTTATTATTCCTACTAATATATTTTCGAAAATATCAATATCCAGCGCATTTAGAAAGATTAAAATTAATACTGGTAAATGGAAACAGTCTCTTTTATTTATTCAGTTTACCTCATCCACGGTATTAATTATAATACTTGTTGTTTCAATACTCCAATATAGGCTCATGACCAATGAAGATCCAGGATACAACTATCAAAATATTGTCTATATTGAGTCTCCTGGCAGCACTACTAAACAAAGAGAAGTACTAGTAGAGCAACTAGGAAAAATTGCTGGAGTAGAGAGTGTTTCGTGGGCAAGTGTGCTGCTTTTTTATCCTCAATCTGGAAATAATATAACACTTCCCGGACAACCGAAAGAGCTGTTTAACTTTGCCGAACTATACTATGCTAATGATAGTTATATCAGAGATATGAAATTTAATATAATTAAGGGAGAGCCTTTCTCTAAGGAAAAATCTGCTCCAAATGACATTTTAATTAGCGAAGATTTTGAAGAAAAATTACTAAATATGACGAATTGGAGAGATGGGGTTATTGGCAAAACAGTTCAAACATCGGAAAAAGGATTAGCAACTATTGTGGGTGTCTACCAAAAAATACGAGTAGGAACAATTATTGACGAAGATATTAGACCATCTCTTATCTCATATTCTAATAAGGTAGATAGATATATCTTCTTAAAAATGGAAGATATGTCATTAGAAAAACAAAACAAAATAAGTGAAGTAATTTCTAACACCCTTAAATCAGAAAATTTTACTATAAATTCCTATGGCGAAAGTTTGATAAAAAGATACAATCAAGCAAGAATCTTTAGAAACACCATACTTGCTGGGGGAATTATTGCAACACTAATTATGTTATTTGGGCTTATTGCATATATCACAAACGAAATTAGCAGAAGATCGTCAGAGATAGCTATACGCAAAATCAATGGTGCATTAGAGAGAGATATTGTTAGGCTATTTATTATAGATATCTATAAATTAGCAATACCTTCAATTATTATTGGAGCATTTGTATCTAACTACTTATCAAATCAAATTCTTCATAATTTCTCAAAAAAGATAGCCGTTAATCTAGTATTGCTTTTAGGATGTTCTCTGTTTATATTGATAATTATTACATTTTCTACTTATCTATCTTGTTTAAAAATTTCTAAACAAAATCCATCCCAAAATCTATAGTACAATAATATAACTGACTGTACATAAAATAAAAGAGAGGAGCAGATGCCCTCTCTTTTCTTCTAAATATCTCAATTGATACAGAAACAGATTACTCCTCGTTAATGCGAAGATTCTGCACATATATCGCCTTCTTAACTTCGTCTCTTCTTCTTACTGATTTCTTAACAAAAGTCTTTCTACTTCTTAACTCTCTGATAATACCAGTCTTTTCAAACTTACGTTTGAATTTCTTTAAAGCTCTCTCTATATTTTCACCCTCTTTAATTGGAACAATAATCATATTACACACACCTCCTTTTATTTGGACCGCAAAGGTAATTATTATTTATTTTAATTACAAACTATCCTATTTAAATTTCTTATTTTTGTAGGATCCAAAAAATATGTTTTACATTTACACAAAAATCAAGTAAAATTTAAATTATATTAATATAAATAAGATATTAGATTATGAACATAAATGAATTTCAAAAATTAGTTATTCAAGGAATACCAGAAGAACTTCCAGAACCTAAGATTTGGGACAAAGATGTTAATCATGCTCCAAAAAGAAAAGATATATTAACAAAAGAGGAGAAGATTCTAGCCTTAAAAAACGCTCTTAGATATTTCCCTGTTAAGCATCATAAAATCTTAGCCGAAGAGTTTGCATATGAACTCCAAACATTTGGAAGAATATATATGCACAGATTTAGACCAGACTACAAAATCACAGCAAGATCTTTAGATCAATTCCCTCATAAATCTAAACAAGCTGCGGCTATTATGCTTATGTTATCTAATAATTTAGATCATGCTGTTGCACAACATCCCCACGAACTAATAACTTATGGAGGAAATGGTGCCGTTTTTCAAAACTGGGCTCAATATCTATTAACTATGCAGTATCTTTCTCAGATGACAGATGAGCAAACCCTAGTTCTTTACTCAGGACACCCTATGGGTCTCTACCCATCGCACAAAGATGCACCCAGGGTAGTTGTAACCAATGGCATGGTTATTCCAAACTATAGCTCAAAAGATCACTGGGAAAAATTTAACGCTCTTGGAGTCTCTCAATATGGACAAATGACTGCAGGCTCTTTTATGTATATTGGTCCTCAAGGAATTGTTCACGGAACAACAATTACTGTTTTAAATGCAGCCAGAATGAAATCTAATGGTGCAGATATAAGAGGTAAGATTTTTGTGAGTTCCGGATTAGGAGGAATGTCAGGAGCTCAACCAAAAGCTGCTGTTATTGCAGGTTTAATTGGAGTTGTTGCAGAAATTAATCCAAAAGCAGTCCAAACAAGATATAGTCAAGGATGGGTAGATGAAGTTTATACAGATCTTGATCAAATTGTTGAAAGAGTAAAAGAGGCCTCTAAAAATAAAGAGGCGGTTTCAATAGCATATCAAGGAAACATTGTAGATCTTTGGCAGAAATTCTATGACTGTAATGTAAAAATAGATTTAGGTAGTGATCAAACGTCTCTACACAATCCATGGGCTGGAGGCTACTATCCTGCGGGAATATCTTTTGAAGAGGCCAATAAAATGATGGCAGAAAATCCAGAAGAGTTCAAAGAGGCTGTTCAATTAACATTAAGAAAACATGCCGAGATTATTGATAAAATGTGCAAAAAAGGTATGTACTTTTTTGATTATGGAAATGCATTCTTATTGGAGGCGTCCAGAGCTGGAGCCGATATTCAACTAGAAGATGGGTCTTTCAAATACCCTTCATATGTACAAGACATTATGGGTCCTCTATTTTTTGACTATGGATTTGGACCATATAGATGGGTATGCACATCTTCAAATCCAAAAGATTTAGAAGAGAGTGATAAAATTGCATATGACGTTTTAATGGATATCTCAAAAAATGCTCCTTCTGAGATCAAATCTCAACTAGAAGATAATATTCATTGGATAAAAGAGGCTGGAGAGAACAGATTAGTAGTTGGCTCTCAAGCCAGAATTTTATATGCCGATTCTGAGGGTAGAATAAAAATTGCACTTGAAATGAACCGTGCAATAAGAGAGGGAAGAATCTCTGCTCCAATTGTTCTTGGAAGAGACCACCATGATGTTTCAGGCACAGACTCTCCATACAGAGAGACATCAAATATATATGACGGCTCTTCATTTACTGCAGATATGGCAATACACAATGTTATTGGAGATAGCTTCAGAGGTGCAACATGGGTATCTATACACAATGGCGGTGGAGTTGGATGGGGAGAGGTGATAAATGGGGGATTTGGAATGGTTATAGATGGATCCGAAGATTCAGACAGAAGAATCAGACAGATGCTTCACTGGGATGTAAATAATGGTATAAGTAGAAGAGCTTGGGCTAGAAACTCAGGAGCAATATTTGCAATTAAACGAGAAATGGAGAGAACTCCAGAATTAAAAGTAACAATCCCAAATATAGCAGATGAGAATCTAATAAGATTGACCACTGATCATATTCTCAACGGAGAATCCTAAAATAGATGCATAATTCTTAAGTTCTAAAACTATCTCTGGATCTAATTTTCTCTCTCTAGATAAGATCCAGAGATATTTTCCTGTTGGATCACCTACTAAAGCGTAATTATAATCTGGATCTACCCTTAAAACCCAATAATCTCCGGAGAAGGGCCATACAAAACTAACTTTGAGTTTAGAGGGTTCCCTTGGATTTGGAGCCCATGCTTTGCCTTTTGCCTGCTTAACTCTACTTTTGTCTTCTATAAGCCTACCTTCGTTTATAACTGTAATATAACCATCATCTCTAAGAATATACATTGCTGTAATATCTTCCAATCCCTCCTCAAATTTATTAGGTAACCTCTCTATCTCATACCATTTACCCATATATCTCTCAATATCAAAATCTTCCACAGGATTTAAGATAAGATAAGAGGGGGAACACGACCAAATTACAACAACAGAAACAAATGATAATATATATCTCATTTTTAACATTTTTTCTAACATATAACAGAATTGATATACAAATACCATACCCAATCCAATATAAATAAAATAGGTAGTGTATCATATGTTACACAAATCTACTATTTATAACTCTATTTTTGCAAAAAAAAGGAGATTATGAAACGAAAAGTAATACAAATAGACGAAGAGCTATGCAATGGGTGTGGTATTTGCGTAGAGGGTTGCCATGAAGGAGCATTACAGCTTATAAATAACAAAGCAGTAATGATAAGCGATATCTACTGCGATGGATTGGGTGCTTGCATCGGTGAGTGTCCAGTAAATGCAATCTCATTTATAGAAAAAGAGTGTGAGCCATATGACGAAATTGCTGTAATAAGTAGAATATGCAAAAAGGGAATAGATGTTATTAAAGCACACCTAATGCACCTAAAGAATCATAATGAAATAGAGTGGTATAATCAAGGTGTGGAGTGGTGCAATAATAATGGCTATGATCTTGGACCAAGCTTTACAACAGTCAATATTAATAATTTCTCTATGGCAAATAATATAACATCTCAACTTAATCAATGGCCAGTTCAGCTTCACCTATTAAATCCAGAATCAAATTTCTTAAAAAATAGCGATCTCCTTCTAGCTTCTGACTGTTCTGCCTTCTCTTGCGCCGATTTTCACAACTCATATTTAAAGAATAAAACACTAGCTATAGCGTGTCCAAAGTTAGATTCACAAATAGAGGTCTATATAGAAAAGCTATCAATAATGATAGATAGAACTAAAATCAATAGTATTTCTGTTTTAATGATGGAAGTTCCATGCTGTGGTGGTTTGTTAAGAATAGCAAAAGCTGCCAAAGAAAAAGCTAAAAGAGAGATACCAATTAAAGCCATTGTTATCTCTCTTAAAGGAGAACTATTGAAAGAGGAGTGGATTAAGTTTTAATCCATCAATTTACTAAGCGGATATGGAAGAACTAGCTCATCGTTTTTTATTGCGATGAGTTTTTCTTTACCAGTAATAGATAATTTAAAATACATCTGTCTTCTATCTGTTTCGCCAAGAACTCTCTCTATATAACCCTTATCTTCCACAGATCTAATTAGCTTAGATGTATTGGAACACGTTAAGGTCAACATTTTTGCTATCTCCCCAGATGATAGCGTTGTGTCCTTTAGACTACATAACAACATGCCCTCATTCAATGATAGATTATGGGCAGCAATAAAATGATTTTCAAACTCACTTATAGCCCTACAAACATCTCTTATTGCACAAAATTTTTCCATCTACACTTCTATATTAATTTATTATATACAATACCTAATTAAAACTTGTTAATTAAAACATATTCATTTTACTTATTCTTTTTTACAAGTAAAACTGTCTCTATAGCCCGTTTTAGATCCTCTTTTGGTATTGCTCCTTGAGCCACTTGAAGTTCTCCCTCCATGGGGATAAAAAGTAGTGTTGGCAAAGCCCTTATTCCAAAAGCCTTAGCTATATCACGTTCTATATCTGTATTAACTTTATAAATATATATCTCTCCTTTATACTCTTTTGCCAGTTCCTCTAAAATTGGACTAAGCTTTTTACAATAGCCACACCAATCGGCATAAAAGTCAATAATTGCAGGTTTATCTCCTAGGTAATGCCATTCATCTGGCGATGCCTTTAAATTTGCAACTTTTGTAATAAAGTCACTATAAGTAATATGAATAACCTCTTTTTTGTCGGATTTTGAACTATTTGAACCATCCTGTGCTCTTGCCCCACAACCAAAGGTTAATGCAAGGCTAAGAATTATTGTCAATACTGTAATTTTCTTCATAATTCTATTTTAAAAATCGTGGTCAAAATTAAAATAATATTTCTACAAAAACAAATTTCTTATGGAAAATATTTTGTAATTTAATATTTTTTAATTTCCTTTGCACATATTTTCTATTAGAAATTATTAGCAAGAGAAATAAAATTTTAAATTTATGAAATATCTAATTATTGGAGGTGTTGCAGGAGGTG
>LUYZ01000057.1 GCA_001603425.1 Bacteroidales bacterium Bact_08 | reverse complement strand
TAAGTCGTAACAAGGTAGCCGTACCGGAAGGTGTGGCTGGAACACCTCCTTTTTGGAGCTTAACTGACCAAAGGAGTTTCCTCTCCTTACTCTTATCGCTATCTTAACTATATAGTCCCGTAGCTCAGTTGGTTAGAGCACTACACTGATAATGTAGGGGTCAGCGGTTCAACTCCGCTCGGGACTACTTAACTGTTAGGGGGAATTAGCTCAGTTGGCTAGAGCACTTGCTTTGCAAGCAAGGGGTCATCGGTTCGACTCCGATATTCTCCACTTATAATACTCGCATATTTTTGTATGTGAGTATTTTTTAAATTAACAGGGGAATTAGCTCAGTTGGCTAGAGCACTTGCTTTGCAAGCAAGGGGTCATCGGTTCGACTCTATTCTCCACCATAATTAAACCTGCTTTTCGGCAGGTTTTTTTTATTGTATATCGATTAGTTACGTTATATGGTCTATATGACATTTTTAACTATTTCAGTGAAAAAAGAGAAGAGAATTTTACAAATATTAACAGTTTTAGCTAATTTTGTTCAAATATTGTTCAAATATTGTTTTAATATTGTTTTAACATTGTTTTAACATTGTTTTAACATTGCTTTAACATATGTATTTATGGTATTAGTTTAGTTCGGTTTATCTCTTCGAAATATTTGAAATACATAAAAAGTTTGTAGTTGAAATCTAAACCATAGTCGTTTAGAGAGTCGTATTCAATATAACTACCCATTCTTCTATCTCCTCTAGTATACCTTCTGTTCCATTCATTCACATATTGTCGGTTTTTCGAAATTAGGAACTCATTGGAGTATTGATTCTTAGAAAACCCTCTTGTATTAAACCAATATTCAAATCCAGGATCAAAAACAATTAGTTCATACTCAGCCTTTGTTAGCGTATCTGCGGTATTATTTATTTGCAATTTATTGTTGCTAGATATACTTTTTGATGAACCACATGATGCTATAAAAATAACTGCTATAATAGCAATTACTATGTATAAAATATTTTTCATAATCTTGAATATTAAGGTTTGATAAATATATATGTAATAAAAAAATGCCCTTATATTTAGATTTATAGCATATGTGCTACTCGTACTAAATATAAGGACAATTTTTATTAATTCAAAATGATATTTTGAATTAATTAGATCTTGAAATAGAAGAACCTCCAGATAGAGATGTTTTGTATGTAGGGGATCCACTATATCGTAGTTTAGATCCACCAGATCCCTTGAAATCAAAGTTGTTATTTATATGTAAAGTGGCTTTTGATCCACCGGACATGGATATTTTAAGAGTATCACAAGAGAAATTTTCTGAGATAAACTTTGAACCTCCAGAAGCATGAATCCTTAGATTTGGAACCTTTCCATTTAGGTATGTTTTGGATCCTCCACTCATTTTAATCTCAAGATTATTTGAATTATTAATTTCTCCTTTTGCTGTACTACCTCCGCTTAATCTTATAGATGCGATATTAGGAGATGAGATATGGATATAAACTTTTGATAGGGTTCTATTTTTCCACCATCCACCTCTGGAATTATTTGTTTTAATAGATACTCCATTGTTTGATATATCTATATCTAAAAGGTCAAATGTTCTATTATCAGTCTCTATGGTGAGAGAGGTTTCTGGGGAGTTAGTTAAAATTAAGCTAAATCCATTAGAGATAGAGATGTGCTCTAATTTGCTGATTGGAATCTCTTTTTTGATATAATTACTATTTTGAGCAAAGATTGTTGTAGTAGTTCCAATTACTATACTTGTAAGCAGAAGAATTGTTTTTTTCATTTTTCCCATTTTTTATTTTTGATTTTAGACGTGTGGGGTTATTAAAAAGTTGCAATTAGGAAATAGTTTTTTTTAACTTTATACAAAATACCTAAATCTTATACATATGAACTCAAATAATGTTGATATTTTTTTGATGACAAATGCAAAATATTTAGAAAGTCATCATCTCTCATATATTAGAGAGAGATTAATTTTGTTAGATGACTCTAAGTCTCATCTTATTCAGACATTAACATTCAAAGATCCTACAATTGTGTTAATTGTCTCTTTGTTAGCAGGTACTTTGGGAGTAGATCGTTTTATAATTGGAGATACTGGTCTAGGATTAGCAAAGCTATTCACATGTGGTGGTTTAGGGATCTGGACTATAATTGATTGGTTTCTTATAATGAAAGCTACCAGAGAGAAGAATATGCAATCTTTACAGAGATTCTTATACTAAGTTGTTTAGTGATCCAAAAATAAAGAAAACCTATTTTTTTTATGGAGCCTTGGTCTTCATAGGTTATTTGTGGTTATACAAGATGGAGTTTTATGCAAACTCAATTAATTCATTTAAACCTTGTATAATTAAACAAATAACTGGGCTTCCTTGTCCCTCTTGTGGAGTAACCAGGTCTGTTTTACTAATAGTTAATAAATCTTATTTTTCGGCATTTATGTTAAATCCTATGGGTTACATTGTAGTTATTGGGATGATTGTTTTGCCGATATGGTTTGCTTATGACATTCTTTTTAAACGAGAGAGTTTCTATTTTTTTTATGTAAAATTTGAGGAGTTTATAGGCAGGCGAAAGATATTATTTGTGATCTTATTTTTGGTGGCTATTAATTGGATTTGGAATATTGTTAAGCATATTTAGTTTTTGGGTAGAGTAAACCATACTGTAGTACCAACATTTAATTTAGTTTCTATCCAAATCTTACCTCATAATAGCTCTATATATGCTTTTGTTATTGGTAACCCAAGACCACTTCCTTCGTACTTTCTGGTCTTTCCTGCATCTACTTGATAAAACCTATCAAATAACATATCTAGTTTTTCTGATGGTATTCCAATGCCACTATCCTTAACGTAAAAAAGATACTCTTCATCAAGTTCTTTGCATCCAATAATAATTTCTCCTATATCTGTGAATTTGATAGCATTTTTAATGAGATTTGTAAAGATTGAGTTAATTTTTGTAAGATCGCTATTGATAATTGAGTTTTGGGTATAGTTAGAGCAACTAATATTAATTGAGATATTTTTTGCACTTGCTTGATTATTAAATATATCAAGATGACTTTTTAATATATTACAGATGTCAATTTGACTCTTTTCAATTTTGAGATACCCAGACTCTATCTTAGAATAATCTATAATATCGTTAATTGTAGCGAGTAATCTATCGGAGCATTCATTAATTACTTTTATATAGTCATTTATCTCCTCTTTATTATTTGATTCTTCGATTAGTTGAGTGAATCCGATTATGGAATTAAGTGGAGTTCTAATTTCATGACTCATGTTAGCTAAAAAGGTTGTTTTTAACATATCACTCCTTTGTGCGTTTTCTTTTTCTGCAATAAGTTGATAAACTAAGCTATGTTTATTAAGAGTTTTAGCTAATTCAAGCGTTATGATTTTCATATGTTCACAGAGCGTATCATCTATCTCATTTATTGAGCTGTAATTTGCATAAATCAAAACTCCAAAAAAGTTGTCTTCGATTGCAATTGGGAGTAAAAGAAGATCCTTTGGGGTTGTTTGTGGCGAGAGTATATTGTAAATTTCGGTTACTTCGTCTCCTTTAATAAGTATAGAGTAACGTTCTTTAACTACTCTTTTAAAGTATAAACTAGAGGCGATACTTTTTTCGAGATAGGGGAGTTTTGCAATATGTTCTGGATCAATACTAAACTCATTTGGATTATCAAATAGTATAGCAGAAACACTTTCGGAATCTCTTAGAAAATTGTTCTTTAGAATCTCTTTAAACCGTTCTACAATTACTATCTTTTTATTATTTATAACCTTTAGGTTGAGAGTTTCATATTGTACTTTTTGGAGAGCTCTAGATCTAACTTCATCTGTTACATCATCCAAAATCACCATTTTAGAAATAGTTGTGTCTAAGTTGGTAATAGGGTATTCGTGCAAAATGTAACTTCTATTATCTATAGGAGATTTCCATAATCTTTTATTATAACCTATTTTAAAAACATTATCAATTTTACACCAGGGACATGGTTGTTGCTTGTGATTAACATATGTATAACATTTCTTACCAAAATAATCTCCATTTATATCCCTAATGCTCTTATTTGCAAATTGAATATCATACTCTTTAGATACAACATAAATTTTAAATGGTATTTTATCTAAAATGTCATGTAATCTTTTATTGTGGTTATTTAAAGATAGAATAGATTCTCTCTCCTTTGTAATATCTGTAAATATCAAAAGATATAGAGACTCATTATTAATATCAATAATCTCAAAAGAGATCTTTACTGGAATACCATTAATAAGATTGCATTCAAAACTACTTTTTTTTACTTTTGAAGTTGATGTAAGTTGTTTGATATTTGAAATAAAGATCTCTTTATCTTTATCATCAATTATTGTGGAGATGTGTATATCTTTTTCAAGAAGATCAACATTTAATCCCTCTTCAAAGAATTTACTATACTCTTTAACTCTTAAGTTAGCGTTGCAAACAACATATCCATTAGGGGAGTTTAAGAAAATGGATGAGTATAGTTTATGAGACTTTTCTAGTGTTCCATATACCCGTTGTAATTCTAAGTTCTGTAGTTCTAGCTCTTGACTATATATTGCAATAGTTTGAACAAGAGTGTCTATTTTATTATTATCACCCTCAGATTTATATATATCCTCAATTTTATCTTCTATTGCTTTCTGAAGAGTGGATATCCTATCTGCTCTACTATCATGCTTTTTCATAATTTTATAGGTTGATAATTGTTATAATAGTCCCATCGTTTTCTCCGTTGCTATTTGTATATGATCTAACCTTTAATAGATACTCTTTATTGTGGCAATTAATCTCCTTTTTTATCCCATTTTTAGATTTAATTGATTGAGAAATAATGGAGCTAATGTCAGAAAATGAATCCATTAAAGAGATGTGAGATATTGGTCTGCCTATATCACTATCCATTATATTTGTAATAATCTTTGTGAATGGAGTTATTTTTCTTATTCTTAAGTCCTTATCTAAATAAATAGCCGCTATGTCTATATTCTTGAGTAGATTTTCTATATCATTATTAACTATGGTGAGTTCATTTATCTTTTGTTGATATTCATAGTTAATAGTATATAGTTCTTCATTTACAGATTGCAGCTCTTCATTAGTGCTCTGGAGCTCTTCGTTTGCAGTTACCAATTGTTGGTTTGAACTTTGAAGTTTGTGATTTACACTTTCCAAATCCATCATAGATTGGGCCAGTTCATCTTTGACACTATTTAATTGAGTCTTTAAAATAGAAATCTGTTCATCACTATTTATTGCTATAGATGGTTGGTGATGAGTAGTAGTCTCTGAATCCAAAGATATGACAATATACTCTTTATTGTCGACGCTAATTTTTTTAGCATTAATATGATCTTTGATTAATGGAGGATTATTAATCTCTTTCATTTGGATGTCGTTTTTTGATACTATTTCTGAATCTTTTTCAAAAGTTGAATTGTCAAGCCGATTAATAATAGATAGATGATCTATTGGAGTAAGTTTAATACTATCCTTAATTTTATAAATTTTATTAGAAGAGTCGATTTCTGTAAAACACTCAACTTTTGAGCCGATGCTTTCACTAGAGCCTAAAAAAAGGAATCCTTTATTATAAAGTGAGTGGCAAAATCTATTTAATATTGCTGTTTGAATATCTGGTTTTAGGTAGATAAATAGATTTCTGCATGAAATTAAATTCAATTTAGAAAAATATGGATCTTTAATAATATTGTGATTGGAGAAAATCACCTTATCTCTTATTTTGCTGCAAACTTTATAGCCATTTGTGATTGGGAGGAAATACTTAGATAAAATAGATTTATCTATATTTGATGTTTCAGAAAATGAGTATTCCCCTTTAATCGCTTTTTTTAAACTTTCGTTATCAATATCCGTAGCAAAAATTTTTATATCTCGTTTATCAAAATTACTCTTTAGTGATTCAGCTAAAAGAATAGCAATAGAGTATGCCTCCTCACCAGTAGAGCAACCTGCTGACCATATTCTAATAGAGGCCTCTTTGATTAATTGAGAAATAACTTTTTTATTTAAAATATCAAAAGCTAGGTTGTCTCTAAAAAAAGATGATACTCCAATAAGAAACTCTTTAGATAAAATAGTTGCTTCTGAAGAGTTTTCTTTAAGATAATCTATGTATTTATCTGTTGAAGATAGGTTTTTTATAGTAGCTCTTCTGTGAATTCGTCTTAAAAGAGTGGTGTCTTTGTAATAAGAAAAATCTATTCCAGTCTCTTTTTTAATGATAGATAGAGCCATTGGAATAATCTGAAGACTTGAAATTTGATCTATAGAGATATCCGATCGGTTTTTTAATAATATAGAGTTTAAATGAACACCAATCCTGTCTGCTGGAGCAATAAGATCAGCAATTCCCGCTGATATTGCGTTTATCGGCATTCCATTGAACTTGGCGTCATATGGGTCTTGAATGATAACATATCCGTTGTTCTCTTTTATTTTTTTTGCGCCTAAAGTTCCATCGCTGCCAGTGCCAGATAGAATTATAGCAATCGCTCTATCTTCAGTAATTTGAGATAAGGATATAAAAAACCTATCAATTGGAGATGATAGCAGTCTTTTTTGAGTATTATGTTCGACAATAATATTGTTCTCTTCTAAGAAAATTTAGGCATTTGGAGGGTTTAGATAGATATTGCCTGGTTGAATTCTGATGCTCTGTTCTAAAGAGATAATTGGAATATCAGTGTGTCGACCAAGAAGCTCTTTCATCATACTTTTGTAATCGGGTGAAAGGTGTTGAACTACAATGTATGACGTGTTTGGATGCGGATTAAGGTTTGAGAATAGAACCTCAAGAGCCTCTAATCCACCAGCTGATGCTCCAATTGCTACAATGTTCACTTTATCTGATTTTAAAAGTGAACTAATATAGTAAAAAAAACTACAACTCTAACATTTTGGTTATGGATGGTCTGGCTCTTTTGGTAGTTATTTGATTTACCTCAACCTTGTAGCACTCATTTTCTAATGAAAAAAGAATTTTCTCAAGAGTTACCTTTCTCATTTGAAAACATTTGTTTTTTGGATCTGCGGGAATAAACTCTTTCTGAGGATAGACCATTTTCATTTGATGTATTACTCCAGGTTCTGTAACAACAACAAATTTGGTAATTTCAATCTCTCCAGCCTTTTTAATCATTCCTGTTGTTGATAAAATATGAACTTTAGGGTTATTATAGATATCTGGATCATGAGAGCAGCTGCTCTCTGGATGGATTAAGAAATGTGCATCAGGATAATCACTCATTAAATTTAATACACTCTCTTTAGAAAACTCCTCATGTACGCAACAGTCTCCACTCCAAACATCCATATCTCTGTTCAGTTTTGCTTTTATATAGCTACCAAGATTTTTATCGGGTGTGAAGAGTATTTTTTTTGATTTTGGGATAGAGTTTATTACGTCCAGAGCATTTGCCGATGTACAACATATATCAGTTTCTGCTTTTACATCTGCAGTTGTGTTTACGTAAGAAACAACAATACCATCTTTATTAAATTTTCTCCATTCTATTATGTCACTTGCATTAATGCTTTCGGCCAGTGAGCATCCTGCTGTTGGATCTGGCAATAAAACAATCTTCTCTTGTGAAATAACAGCTGCAGTTTCTGCCATAAATTGGACCCCAGCAAATAAAATTATCTTAGCATCTGTTCTGCCTGCCATCTGAGATAACCCAAGGGAGTCTCCTATATAATCAGCTATATCCTGGACCTCTGAGTTAACGTAATAGTGAGCTAAAATAATGGCATTTTTCTCTTTTTTTAATTTTAGGATTTTATCTGTAAGGGATTTATTATTTGTTGTTTGTGGATACATTTGAGATTAATCTTTTATATTCATACTAATATCTAGTGCTGTTACAGAGTGTGTTAAAGCGCCAACACTAATATAATCAACGCCAGTTAAGGCTACCTCTTTAACTCGAGATAAGGTCATGTTACCGGATGCTTCTATTTTAGCCCTATCTGATATGAGCATTACTGCTTTTATCATCTGATCACAACTCATATTATCAAGCATTATAATATCTACATTACAGTCGAGGGCCTCTTTTACCTGTTCTAAATTGGTTGTCTCCACTTCTATTTTCATGCCACAACCGTTTATTTGTCTGATTTGTTCTACTGCTTTGGTTATAGATCCAGCTATCTTTATATGGTTATCTTTAATCATTACCATATCGTAAAGACCCATTCTATGATTAGTTCCTCCACCATGTTTAACCGCTAGTTTGTCAAGAACTCTTAATCCTGGAACCGTTTTTCTAGTATCTAATATTTTTGTTTTAGTTCTTTCTAATTCCTTAACATACAAAGATGTCTCTGTTGCTATTCCAGACATTCTTTGAAGAATATTTAAAGCAGTTCTCTCTGCTGTTAATAGAGCTCTATGGTTAGCTGTTATCTCCAATATAACATCTTTGGATTTTACATAATCTCCATCGGAAAAAAATGGTTTCCATACCAAATTGTTGTCAAATCTAAGAAACACCTCTTTAATAATATCTAATCCAGAAATAACACCATTTGCCTTCATTATTAAGTATGCTGTTGCTATTTTTGTTTGACTTACAATAGAGTTAGTTGTTATATCTCCACTCCATACATCTTCCTCTATAGCTAGATCGATAGCTCTTTTAATTAAGGAAATCACGTCTGGTTTATTTTGATTATTCATGATTTTGTAGTTACCTATATATCTTTTTTACTTCTTCTCCCTTTTTTTGAATAGTGTGGTATGCCTTTGAGTCTTCTTTGTTAAAATCCTCTCTAAAGTGACCCCCTCTACTCTCATTTCTGTTAATAGCTCCAGTTAATATTAGCTTTGCAACTACCAATATATTCGAAGATAGAATAGAGTAATACTCTTTTGTATCTTTAATAGTGGACATTAGGTGATTTATTTTTTCTAGTCCATTTGATATTTTTTTTTCTGAGCGAATTATTCCTGCAGATTCTGTCAAAATGGTTTTTACTTTATCTGAAAGCTCTAAATAGCAGGCAAAATTACCATTATCTTTGTAATAATCTATATTTTGAGGCTCTATTGTGTTATTGAAAGATTGTTTTAGACTATCTTCAACGGCTCTTGCTCCAAATACAAGACACTCGGCAAGTGAATTTGAAGCTAGTCTATTTGCGCCCATTAATCCATTCGCCGCTACCTCACCGCATGCATATAGATTGTCTAATGATGTTTTTGAATGTAAGTTTGTATATATCCCTCCAATAGTATAATGAGCAGCAGGAGCTACAGGAATTTGATCTGTTAGGTCTTCACCAATATCTTTGCACTGTTTATATATATGAGGAAATCTACTTTTTATATGAGTGGGGTCTAAATGTTTTAATGACAGATATGCAAATCCACCAGGTTGTTTATATATCTCTTGAGAGACAATGTCTCTAGGTGCCAACTCTTTGAGTGGGTGGACTCCATCCATAAATCTATCTCCGTTACAATTTAGAAGAAAAGCTCCCTCGCCCCTCACAGCTTCGCTTATAAGAAAAGATCTATTTTGAGGGGTATAAAGAGTTGTTGGATGAAATTGAATAAACTCAATATCCATTATTTCACACCCAGCATTGAATGCAATGGCAATCCCATCTCCAACCGAACTTTGAGGGTTTGTTGATCTTTTATATATTGCCGAAGCACCTCCTGTTGCTATTATTGTATATGAAGCTAGAATAATCTCACTCCTCTCTTTTTTTTCATCCCAGCAGTTTACACCATAACAGGTTGTTTTACTAGATATAAGTTGAAGAACATTGTAGTTTTCTAAAATGGTTATCTCTTTGGATGCTCTAACTTTTGATATCATAAACTCCATAACTCTTCTCCCAGTTATGTCACCCCCTGCATGAAGAATTCTGCGCTTACTATGTCCTCCTTCTAAACCAAGTGTTAGTTGCCCATTCACAGAGTCAAATTCCATTCCCTCTTTAATTAGCTCTTGAATTCTTAGAGGAGCTTCTTTTGCTAAGACTTCTACAGCCTCTTTATTACAGAGGCCTCTTCCAGCAATTATAGTGTCTTTGATATGTAATTCTGTAGAATCTAAGTTGTTTGTAACAGCGGCAATACCTCCTTGAGCATAATATGAGTTATTCTCGTTTATGTTGCATTTTGTAACTATGGCTACTTTTCCATATTTAGATGCTTTGTATGCAGCATATAATCCAGCAAGCCCACTGCCTATTACTATATAGTCAAACTTATACATTATATATAATTATTAAGCGCTGGCGAAAGTACTCTTTTTTTACTAGAAAAAAGAGTAAAAATTACTGTTTTTTTGTTCTTTTGCTTTCAATTAAATATCTTAGCGACCGAAAAGTAAAAGGTAAATAGTATGACAAAATGTGTAAATTGCTTTATTCCTTATCAGGATAAAGACCAAGTAGTGCAGACAATTAAGGGTTTAAAAGAGTCTGGACAAATTAATGAGATCTATCTGTTGGCTTACAATTCTTCACTAGAGACTATTGAAGACTGTAAGATAATATATATAGACTCCATAAAATCTACTAAAACATTAAAGGAGATAGCAAAATACTCTACCTCTGAATACTCTTTGATATATACAAAAGAGTCTACTTTGGTAATGGGAATGTTTGCTATTGAAAGAATGTTAAAATTGGCTCAAGATAATTGTGCAGCTATGATTTATTCAGATCATTACCAAATAATTGATGGAGTTAAGAAGCCGAATCCAGTTATTACTTATCAATTTGGTAGCCTTAGAGATGATTTTAATTTTGGCTCTGTTTTATTGTATAATAGCGCTATTCTTAAAGATGCAGTAAGCTCAATGGATGTAGATTATGAGTATGCTGCTCTTTATGATTTAAGACTTAAGGCATCTCAGAAAGGGGAGTTGGTTCATGTAAATGAGTATTTATACACAGAGGTTGAGCATGATAATAGAAAGTCGGGGGAGAAGATATTTGACTATGTAGACCCTCGAAACAGAGCTGTTCAAATTGAGATGGAGAAGGTATGTACAAAACATCTAAAGGAGATTGGAGGTTATTTAGAACCTAAGTTTACCCATATTGAATTTAATAAAGGAGATTTTGAATTTGAGGCGTCTGTTATTATTCCTGTTTTTAATAGAATTAAGACTATCGAGGATGCTATTAAATCTGTTTTAATGCAAAAAACAACTTTTAAATTCAATTTAATTATTGTTGATAACTATTCGACCGATGGTACATTCGAAGCTATAGAGAAGTATACATCGGATCAAAGAGTGTTGCATTTAGTCCCTAATAGAAAGGATTTGGGAATTGGAGGATGTTGGAACTATGGAGTTCATCATCAATGCTGTGGTAAATTTGCGGTTCAATTAGATAGTGATGATGTATACTCAGATGAAAATACACTTCAAAAAATTGTTGATGCTTTTTATGAGCAGAATTGCGCAATGGTAGTGGGGACATATATGATGACTAACTTCAAAATGGAGATGATAGCTCCTGGAATTATTGATCATAAAGAGTGGACTCCAGATAATGGAAGAAATAATGCGCTTAGAATAAATGGATTAGGAGCTCCGAGAGCTTTTTATACTCCTGTGTTAAGAGATGTAAAAGTTCCAAATACTAGCTATGGAGAGGATTACGCATTGGGTTTAAATATATCTAGAGATTATCAAATAGGTAGAATTTATGATGTATTATATCACTGTCGTAGATGGGAAGATAACTCAGATGCATCTTTAGATATTGTAAAGATGAATTCTCATAATACCTACAAAGATAGAATCAGAACATGGGAGCTGAAAGCTCGTATTGAGTTAAATAAGAGAGCTAAGTAATTAATCCAAAGTTTATAGATAGATGATTCTTAATTCACAAAATCTGACTGCTCTTTTTAAAGAGCAGTTAGCTTGTTGGGAACAGGCAAAAAATAATTATGACGCATTAAATGGTGTGTTGGTTAAAGATGTTGAGATAGATGGATTTAAATTAAAAGTTCAATTTAATCCTGCAAGAATAATCTCCTCATCGGCAAAAGTAGATAGTAATTCCATAAAAGAGAGAAAGTGCTTCTTATGTAGAGAGAACAGACCTCAAGTTCAGAAAGGATTAGAGTATATTAACGAGGGTGACATAGATAATCCTTATACCGTTCTTATTAATCCATTTCCAATTTTCCCTAAACATCTTACAATTCCTCTTCTTGGGCATACAGATCAACTTATTTTAGGTAGATTTGATGCAATGCTAAATTTATCTAGAGAATTAGAGGAGTATACTTTATTCTATAATGGTCCAAAGTGTGGTGCATCTGCGCCAGATCATTTTCATTTTCAGGCCGGGAATAAAGGTTTCTTAACTATCGAGAATCAATACTCTAATCTAAATAAAGAGAAGTTATTTGATAATAAAGGCGCTAAACTATTTTCGGTTAAGTCTATATTTAAGGGGCTTTTTTCAATAGAGTCTTCTTGTGTTCAAAGTGCTGTTGAAATTTTTGAAAAAATCTATGGTTTATTACCAATTAAAGAGGGAGAGATGGAGCCAATGATGAATATTTTATCTTGGTATGAAGGGGGGAGCTTTATCACTTTGATATATGTAAGAGACAAACATAGGCCACATCATTATTTTGCAGAGGGAGATAGTAATATATTACTTAGCCCAGCTTCTGTGGATATGGGTGGTGTTTTTATTACACCTCTGGAGAAGGATTATGCTAAAATCTCTAATAAGGAGATAAGGGAGATTATAGATGAGATCTGTATTGATGAACAGGAAGAAAATAATATTATTAATAAACTAAAAGCGAATTAATTATGAAAGAGCCAGTGGTAAGTGTCGGTATAATGTTTGAACCCTCTGTGGCCTTTGTATTGAATACTTCTTACAGATGTAATGATGTAGAGGTTATAGGAGAGCATGAAGTTTCTCTATATGAGGGTAAAATTAAATGGAATGGAGATTTGTATGAATCACTTTATTTTTCTTCAATGGACATCATCGATGCCTCTTTTGAATTAAAGGATGTTACCATTGGCATAAATTTTCATTGGGAAAGAAAAGAGAATCAGGTTTTTAAAGGGGATTTAAAATTTATTGTTGAAAATTCAAAAATTACTGCGGTTAATGTCCTTAAGGTAGAGGAGTATTTAACCTCAGTTATCTCTTCTGAAATGAGTGCTACTGCATCATTAGAGTTATTAAAAGCGCATGCAGTTATATCTAGATCATGGCTTTTAGCTCAGATTCAAAAGAACAAAGAGATTCTTGAGTCAGATAAAGGATATTCAGCTATGATTGAGAGTGATGATGAATTAATCAAATGGTACGATAGAGAAGATCATGTAAATTTTGATATTTGTGCAGATGATCATTGTCAGAGGTATCAAGGAATTACAAGAGCATCAACAGAGATGGTTAAAATTGCAATTGAGCAAACAAGAGGCGAGTTGCTTATGTTCGACAATAAAATTTGTGATGCTAGATATTCAAAAAGTTGTGGTGGAATGTTCGAAGAGTTTCAAAACTGTTGGGAGGATCTTAAGTATCCATATCTTGTGGGCAAGAGAGATCTATTAGAACAAGAATCAATTCCTGATTTAACAAAAGAAGAGAGTGCTAAGTCTTGGATTTTGGGTTCTCCTGAATCATATTGTAATACTCAAGATAAGGAGATTTTATCCCAGGTTTTAAATAATTATGATCAAGAGACTGTAGACTTTTATAGATGGAGAGTTGAATATAGTGTTGATCAACTATCGGAACTTATAAGAAAGAGAACAGGTATTGATTATGGCTCAATTGTAGACCTAATCCCTATTGAAAGAGGAACTTCTGGCCGATTGGTTAAACTTAAGATTGTTGGCACTAAAAAAAGTCGAATTATTGGTAAAGAGTTAGAGATTAGAAGGTCTTTGTCTGAATCTCATCTTTATAGTTCGGCATTTATTGTTGAGAAGAATCAAGACTTAAATGGAAAAACAACCTCTTTTGTGTTGATTGGAGCAGGTTGGGGACATGGTGTTGGTCTATGTCAAATTGGCGCTGCTGTAATGGGAGCTAAAGGTTTTGATTATAAAACAATATTATTACACTATTTTGTAGGAGCATCTATTGAAGCTCAATATTAATCTAAAATTTTAGAAATGAGTAATTTTAAAAAATCTCCATGGTCTTGGATTCCCTCTTTATATTTTGCACAGGGATTGCCATATGTTGCAGTTATGACCATATCGGTGATTATGTACAAAAGATTAGGGATTTCGAATGCAGATATTGCCTTGTATACTAGTTGGTTGTATTTACCATGGGTAATCAAGCCATTTTGGAGCCCCTTTGTTGATTTGTTAAAAACTAAGCGATGGTGGGTTGTTTCAATGCAGATTTTGGTAGGAGCTGGTTTAGCAGGGATAGCCTTTACAATACCAGCATCCAATTTTTTCCAATTGACTCTTGCTCTATTTTGGTTAATGGCATTTAGTTCAGCAACCCATGATATTGCGGCAGATGGTTTTTATATGTTGGCTCTGGACTCCAATAAACAGGCAATGTATGTTGGTATAAGGAGCACTTTTTATAGAGTTGCTACCATTGCAGGTCAGGGACTATTAATAATTATTGCTGGAGCATTAGAGTCTGCAACAGGATTAACTCCATTAGATTTAGAAGTTAAAGCAGGGCCAAACTATTCTGCTTCAATTGAGATCCCTTCCGACTCCCTATTAGTAAATCCTTATGTCAATAATCCAACAGATGATTATACCTTTGATATTTACCCAGATATTCTAGAAATTGGGACTGGTAATATTTCTAAAGATTCAGCTTCAATTTTAAGATCATTTGCCTATGAGCAAAATTTAAGAAATGGATTTATTATTAGAGATGGTGTTGTTAGTTTAGATGGGCAAAATATAAAATCTTCATGGTGGTCAAGTAGTATCTCTACGCCTTTAGGTAATTGGATAAAAAGAAATTTTGGTGAAAATAGAGATTTAAATAAAGTAAATCAGTTGACAGGTAGCTCTAGATTAGTTTTTGTTAGATTGACAAAAGCTCCAGAATCTGGTCAGAAGATAGTGCTTAATACTTCTTTTAACAGAGGAGATAAGAGTATATTTCTGGCTCATGGAGAGAGAATTGAGTTTACCTCAGATAATTGGGATAAACCAGCAATGCTTTTAGTGCAAGTAGATCCAAAGTTAGATCACGATGCTGTTGCTAATTTTAGAGGATTGTCTGGAAATATCACATTTGCTTGGTCTATTACATTCTTTATTCTTGCTGGATTTTTTATTGCAGTAGCGCTATATCATAAATTTATACTTCCAAAGCCAATTAGTGATACATCTTCATCTACAGATGTAACACCTTCTGCAATTTTTAAAGAGTTTTTCGAAACCTTTGCATCTTTCTTTAGAAAAAAACAGGTGTTGGTTGCTGTCTCTTTTTTATTGTTATTTAGATTTTCTGAAGCTCAACTTGTAAAAATGGTTACACCATTTCTTTTAGATCCTAATGAATTGGGTGGATTAGGTTTGACAACAGGTCAGGTAGGAATGGTTTATGGTACAGTTGGAATAATCGGCCTTACTCTTGGAGGTATAATTGGAGGTATTGTTGCTTCTGTTGGAGGACTAAAAAAGTGGTTATGGCCAATGGCATTGAGCATCGCTTTGCCAAGCTTCTCTTTTGTTTATCTAGCTCTGTTTTTGCCAGATAATCTTTTTGTAATTAACTTTTGTGTATTTATTGAACAATTTGGATATGGATTTGGGTTTACAGCCTATATGCTGTATATGATCTATTTTTCCGATGGTAAGCATAAAACAGCTCATTATGCTATTTGTACTGCATTTATGGCTTTGGGAATGATGATTCCAGGCATGATTGCAGGTTGGCTTCAGGAGCTTCTTGGATACAAAAACTTCTTTTACTGGATTATGATATGCTATGGTTTAACATTTATTGTTACCGCTTTTCTAAAGATAGATCCAGCATTTGGTAAAAAAGTCAAACAATAATAAATATTATTAATATGAAAAAAATATTTTACTTAATTATAGTATCGCTTTTATTTATTAATTTCTCTTGTGTAAATA
>LUYZ01000056.1 GCA_001603425.1 Bacteroidales bacterium Bact_08 | reverse complement strand
CTGCAGCTATACCATTAAGTCGAGAAATATTAAGATTAGTAGTAGAAATATAAACCACAATAGCAGTTAGGATTAAGCCGAACCCTACTATGAGTTTCCCTCTAGTTTTTAAATTAAATAGTGTTGTTTTCATTGTTGGTATATTATTAGCTCGTTTGCATTAAATACTTTATTTGGATCAATAATTAAGGTGTTATGATCTACAACACCAGAAAATATATCTACATCAAAATGATTAGTTATACTCTCAGAAATAGTTATTTGTTTACTATTTATATGTATTATATCAGAAACCCTAGTTACAGCAATAGCACTTTTTTTATTATTATATTCAATAATTATTGCCTTTAAATTATCTGAAAGTCCCATTACCTTCTTTTCTGTTATATATCTAATATCCATAATAGGAATAATAGAGCCTCTATTATTAATAAGCCCTTTAAAGAAAGGAGGAAGCCCAGGTATAGGTGTTATATCTTCAATTTGAAAAGTGCTAGTAATGTAATTCAAATTAATTGCATATCTATTGTGATTAATCTCAAAAGATAGGTAATCTTGCCAACCATCAATTTCATTGATATGGTTAGTAGATTTTTGCCGATAGTTTTGATCTGCCCTAGCTTTTAATATTTCATATTTTCTTGAATTATCCATTACTATCTAAATCTATATAAAGTGACTCTATAATCTCTTTTAAGCGACTTCCATTAATTCCCTCTTCAAAAAGAGTATTTAGCTCTTTATCGGAAGATTTTTCCATTATTTTTAAAGAAGTTTGAAAACTCTTTATGGCCTTCTCCTTTTGGTTACACTCCATATATAAAAAACCAGACAGAATCATAGCTTCCAGGTTCTGACTATCTAAATATAGAGCTTTTTGACACATATTTAATGCTTTAGAGGTCTCTTTTTTCTCAGAAAGAACCAAAGCATAAAGATAATAAATAATAGATTCAGACCTTCCGTTTTCTATTAATATATTTAGTTCTCTTACAGCTAAATCTAGTTCACCTCTATTGGCTAACTCTCTAATGTAATCTATGCTTTTGGTTAAATGCTCTTTAGGGGGTATATATATTGAGGTCTTTTTAATTGTTGAGTTAGATATGATTTCTTGCTTTTTCCTCTTCTCAATTTTAACTATAGATGACTTATTCTTAGAATTTGAAGATTCCTTCTTATCTAATTGTGTGTTGTTTGTAACTTTTCTGTAAAATATGCACTCACCATATATCTCTCTTATAAAATTTTTAAAAATAAGATCGTTCATCTCTACTGCAGAGGTAATTAAAATACCATTACTCAATAGAGAGTTAAAGAACTTATTGGAAATATGACCAATAGACTCTTCTGAGAAATACATTAACACATTACGGCATAAAATAACATCTAAGTCAAATAATCCTTTGCCATAATCTGGGTAATTATTGGAAATAAGATTTAAATTTTTAAAAACAACCATCTCTTTAACTGAGTCCAAAATATGAAACTCTCCGTTATTTTGCTGGAAGTACTTATCAATTATTCCTGTTTTGACATCTCTAAAGGACCATTTTGAAAAGACTCCTTTTGTCGCTTTTTGGAGAGCCTTTTCACTAATATCAGAGGCAATAATCTTTACACGACTTACAATATCTTTGGGATAGTTCTCTTTTATGAATATGGCAATAGAATAGGGCTCTTCTCCAGAGCTACAGCCAGCACTCCAAATTTTAATGTCTCTGACACTTTCAAGGCTAACTATTTTGTCAATATAGGATTTAAGTAGAGGGTAAATATTAGATTCTCTAAAAAAATAGGTTTCATTTATAGTTAAGATATTGGCTATAGGAGTCAATAAATCTTTAGGAATCTCTCTTTTTAGGTTGATACTATCTATAATTGAGATAACTTTCTCCTTAGTATTTGTAGAACTAAAGATGTCGAATAGTTTGACATATAAATCATATAGTTTCTGTTCTGATCTAAAGGATAATCCTAGCTCCTTCTCTATAATTATAGCAAAGGAGATTAATTTTTCTTTAAGTGTTGAGTCAAACTCATTTATCATGCAGTCTCAATATCTAAAATTATTGAATTTAAATTATTTAATTCATCGGAACTAAA
>LUYZ01000055.1 GCA_001603425.1 Bacteroidales bacterium Bact_08 | reverse complement strand
TAAGTACAATTGCCGATGCTAATCTATCTTGGGAGACTAGCTATACTTCTAATCTAGCTTTGGAGTTCGGTATATTAAATCAAAGAATTACTGGTACAATAGAGGTATTCAATAGAGATTCAAAAGATCTATTACAAGATGTTCCTATTTCTAGAGTAACAGGTTTTAGTTCTACATTAAAAAATATTGGTGAGATTAATAACAAAGGTATTGAGATTGAGTTGTCTGGTGATATTATCAGAAATAGAGAGATCACTTGGACAGCAGGTATTAATGCAAGTTCAATAAAATCTAAGGTTACAAAATTGTATGGTGGACAAAATATAATTTGGTGGGAGCCTACAGGAGGTGATGAAAGAACTAAATTTATGTATCAAGAGGGCCAATCTACTTTAGCAATCTATGGAAAAGAGTGGGCTGGAGTTGACAGAGAGACTGGTAAAAATGTTTGGTACATGAATAATGATAGAACTACATCTCAACCAACTACAGTTAACGGCCGTCCTGCAACATTTAGACATCAAGATGCTAGCGAAAAGATTCTGGGTGATGTTCATCCTAAATTATTTGGAGGTTTTAATACCAATTTTGCTTGGAAAGGGTTTAATGTAGGAATGAATTTTACATATAAAATAGGTGGTTATACATATGATGCTGCAGGTAGAGATATAAATGAAGACGGATATTATTGGGAGAGAATTATGGCAAAGGATACATATGATAATAGATGGACACCAGAAAATAAAGATGCTAAATATCCTATGCGTATTGCTATAGACCTTACTGATGCTCTTCAAAGAGGAAGCAGATGGATGAATAAGGCTGACTATCTTAGATTAAAGAGTTTGAATATTGGATACACTATTCCTAAAGAGATAGTTAATAAACTAAATGTATCTAACGCGAGAGTATTCTTTAATGGACAAAATCTTTGGACAAGTGCTGCAAATAAACTATATGATCCAGAGGTTAATGAGTATGGCTCTAGAGGTTGGGAAACCCCAATAGGTAAGACATATACTTTTGGTATAGAATTGACTTTTTAATTATTAAAATGATCTTACAATGAAAAAAATATATATAATTTTAATACTGATAAGTGTTGCGGTGATCTCATCTTGTGAGGGTTTTCTGGATGTAAAGCCTAGCAACTCTGCTGCAGCCGAAACATCGATCATGACACCTGCCGATGCCAAAGTTGTTATGAGTGGTTTGATGAGAAGAATGACCTCCTCTGACTATTATGGCCGTAATTTTATTATTTATGCCGATGCAAAAGGGGGAGATTTTGCAATAAGATCTCAAGGTAGAGGTAATGATGCTCTATACACATTTAATCATGCTCAAGAGTCAGGTAATTATGGAGGTTTTTGGGCTCAGATTTACCATTGTATTTTGCAAGCTAACAATCTTATTCTTAATATTCAAAAGATTGAAGATGCAGGAACTTCATCTGCCGCTTTGAGTGAATATAAGGGTCAGGCTTTAACTGCTAGAGCATTGATGTATTTCGATTTAGTTCGTCTTTATGGAAAACCATATAATATGGATAAATCTTCATTGGGCGTTCCATTGATTTTGACACCACTAGACGCTGCAGATCAACCAACAAGATCTACGGTTGAAGAGGTTTATAATCAGATTGTTAAGGATTTAAATGATGGTGCTCCATTTTTAACAAAAAACAGATTAAATGGATATCTAAATTATTATGCTAATAGAGCTATTTTGGCAAGAGTTTATTTGCATATGGATAAGTTTCAAGAGGCTTTTGATGCAACAGAAGAGATAATTACAAGTAATAGATATACTCTTTACACAAATAATAATTGGCTTAACTCTTGGGCTGTTCCATTTAGCTCGGAGTCAATTTTTGAGCTAGGTATCTTTATGGGCGAAGCTAATTTAGGAACAGCATCATTAGGGTACTATTTATTAAGAGCCAATAAAGTTAGTGGAGCTTTAGGTTTCTTTATGGCTAGTGATTACTATTTACAAAGATTAGGTGAAGATCCAAATGATATTAGATGGGCTATTATGGATTATGATGAGTCTCATCAAGTTACAGGAGTCTTCCGTTATGGTTCATGTATGAAATATGTTGGAGGTCACGCTATGCAAGGAGATAAAGGTAATGCTGCTGCTACAAATATAAAGGTTATCAGATTATCAGAAGTTTATCTAATGGCTGCAGAGGCTGCTTTGAGAAAGAGTTCTCCAGATAAAGCAAAGGCGGTTACTTATTTAAACTCTATTAGAAGAAGATCTCCATCTCTTCCTTTGGCAACTGAGGCAACTATTACTATGAAAATGGTAGAGGACGAAAGAAGTAAAGAGTTATTTACAGAAGGACATAGATATTGGGATATGTTACGCTGGAATAAATCGATAACATTTAATGATGATTTTATTTATCCAACAATCTCAATACCAACGAGAGATGTAACTATAGATAGGACTTTCTATAAAACAATCCTGCCTATTCCTCAAAATGAGATAGATGCAAATCCAAAAATTGCAGGCCAGCAAAATCCAGGTTATTAGTAATTAAGTAGTTTTCTGCAATGAGTTAAGAGGGTGACTAAATTTTAGTCGCCCTCTTTTTGTGTATTGTGCAATTGTTTTATATTTGTATTAAATATTAATAAAATAATTAAAAATATTAATTGTAATGGAGAGTTTTCATATAAGTTCAAAGCAAACATCGGTAGAAGATATTATAGTATTGTTTAGAGAGGATGTAAAATTGGTATTATCAGAGGAGTTAGAGAAGAGAATAATAGAATGTAGAAGATATTTAGATAATTATCTTAAGATGTCTAAGAGCCCAGTTTATGGAATCAATACAGGGTTTGGATCTCTATGTAATGTTACTGTAGATAATGATCAATTGTCGCAACTGCAAACTAATCTAGTAATGTCTCATGCATGTAGTATTGGAGATGAAGTTCCTGTTGAGATTGTTAGATTGATGATGTTTCTTAAAATAAAATCTCTCTCCTATGGTTATTCTGGAGTTAAAATTGAGACTGTTAATAGGCTTATAGATATGTTTAATAACGGGGTATATCCAGTTGTTTATAAACAGGGATCTTTGGGAGCGTCTGGAGATTTAGCTCCTCTAGCTAACATGTCACTACCATTAATTGGAATGGGAGAGGTCTATTATAATGGTGTTAAATATCCTGCAAATGAGATAAATAGTAAGTTTTCTTGGTCCCCATTAGATTTAGGGTCTAAGGAAGGTTTAGCTCTATTAAATGGTACTCAGTTTATGTTGGCATATAGTATATGGGCTATTATAAGGTCAAAAAGATTATCCAAAATGGCAGATCTAATTGCAGCTCTATCTATTGAAGCTTTTGACGGAAGAGTTGAACCTTTTTATGAAGGAGTTCATAGCATTAGAGCACATAAAGGTCAAATGGAAACTGCTAAAGTCATAAGTGAATATTTAAAAGGAAGTGAGATTGCCTCTGCAAATAAGGAGCATGTTCAAGATCCGTATTCATTTAGATGTGTTCCTCAAGTTCACGGAGCCTCTAAAGATGCAATAAATTATATTTGTTCTGTTTTTGAGACAGAGTTAAATAGTGCAACTGATAATCCAACTATATTACCAGATGATAATAAGATAATATCTGCTGGTAATTTTCATGGTCAGCCATTAGCCCTATCATTAGACTTTTTGGCAATTGCTTTAGCAGAACTGGGTAGTATATCGGAGCGAAGAACATATCAATTAATATCTGGAAAGCGTGGTTTACCCTCTTTCTTGGTTGCTCAATCTGGTTTAAATTCTGGTTTTATGATACCTCAATATGCTCAAGCATCAGTAGTTAGTCAGAATAAGCAACTTGCAACTCCAGCCTCAGTAGATACAATTGATTCGTCACAGGGTCAAGAGGATCATGTGAGTATGGGTGCAAACGCAGCAACAAAATGTTACTCTGTTGTAGAAAACTTGGAGAAGATATTAGCAATAGAATTAATGAATGCTGCACAAGCATTTGATTTTAGAAGAATAAAAAGTGGAGGGCTTAAGAGTTCTGAAACTATAGAGAAACTAGTAATAGAGTATAGAAAAGTGGTGCCATTTATTGATCAAGATCAAATAATGTACACTCATATAAATAACTCAATTAACTTTATACAAAATTATAATTTTTAATGATGGATACTCTTTTTATAAATGCAAAAGAGATACTATTAGTAGAGAAAGACTCCTCTGTATTGGTAAAAAAGGGAACTCAAATGTCCCAAATAGATACTATTACAAATGGATATCTTTATATTAAAGATGGTCTGATAGAGGATTATGGATCAATGGATAATATAGATATCTCTTTTTATGAAGGCGTTAGAATTGAGGATATTTCAGGTAGAACTTTGATGCCTGCATTTTGTGACTCCCATACACATATTGTTTATGCTGGTAGTAGAGAGAAGGAGTTTGCCGATAAAATTAAGGGGCTATCATACAAAGAGATTGCAGCTAGGGGTGGAGGGATTTTAAATTCGGTGGAGTTGTTGCATAACACTTCGGAACAGGAGTTGTATAGGCAATCGATGGAAAGAGTTGGTGAGATCCTATCTTTTGGAACAGCTGCTGTTGAGATAAAAAGCGGCTATGGACTCTCATTGGAAGATGAGTTGAAAATGTTGAGAGTGGCAAAAATGATAGAGGAGAGCTCTCCTTTAACTGTAAAAAGAAGCTTTCTTGGAGCTCATGCTGTGCCTGCAAGATATAAAGATAATCGAATAGAGTATGTCAATGAGATAATAAATTGTATGATACCTGTTATTGCATCTGAAGATCTTGCAGAATTTGTGGATGTTTTTACAGAGGATGGTTTTTTTAGTGTAGAGGATACAGATCGGATATTTAACGCTGCAATTAAATATGGGTTAAGACCAAAAGTGCATGCAAATCAGATGAGCATATCTGGCGGAGTTGAGGTTGGTGTAAAGTATAATGCACTATCCGTAGATCATTTGGAGTTTACAGGGCCAGACCAATTTAAGGTTTTAAAAGATAGCGATACTATTGCAACATTGTTACCAGGCTCTACATTCTTTTTGGAGATGGATTATGCTCCAGCTAGAGCAATGATAGATTATGGATTGCCAGTAGCATTGGCTACAAACTATAATCCGGGATCATCACCATCTGGAGATATGAAGTTTATGATGGTTTTGGCTTCGTTAAAAATGAAGATGACACCAGAAGAGGTTATTAATGCAGCTACTATTAATGGAGCGTATGCAATGGGACTTTCGCATACCCATGGTTCGATATCCAAAGGTAAAATTGCTAACATAATCGTCACTAATCCTATTCCATCTTATATGTACATTCCATATGCGATATCTGCACCTCTTGTAAACAGATTGTTTATAGAGGGTAAAGAGGTTATGCTCTCATAGTTATAAATTAATCAAAAAATAATACCATGAAAACATTTAACACCCCTTTAGGCGAATTCTCAGTTGAGATAATGGGACATGCATCCCTTAAAATTTTGTGGAATAATAGAGTTATTTATGTAGATCCATATAGTGAGGTTGCAGATTATTCTCTTCATCCAAAAGCCGATTTGGTTCTATTGACTCATCACCATTACGACCATTTAGACGAAGATGCTCTCAAGCATATAGTTACCAATAAAACCCATTTTATCACAAATTTAGGATGTAAATCTGTAATTAAGGAAGCTGTTGTATTATCTCCTGGAGATAAGACAAAGTATGAAGATCTTGAAGTAGAGGCAGTTTATGCATATAATATTGTTAACACAAAAGAGGATGGATTACCTTTTCATCCAAAAGGAGAGGGAAATGGATATGTTATCTCTTTTGGAGGTTATAGAGTATATATTGCTGGTGATACAGAGATTATCCCAGAGATGGAGAGTGTTAAGGGGGTAGATTTAGCATTTATGCCAAAGAATTTGCCATATACAATGAGTGATGATATGTTTATAGAGGCAGTAAAGGTTGTGATGCCAAAGAATCTTATTGTATATCATTATTTTGAATTGGATATAGAGTCAATAAAGAGCAGACTTCCAAAAGAGGTTGAATTACACAATTAAATTATAATATAGAAATGATAAATAGATTACTTGAATGTGTTCCAAATTTTAGTGAGGGGCGAGATCTCTCAATTATAAAGCAGATAACTGATGAGATTGAGAGAGTAGAGAGGGTGAAACTTTTGAATGTTGATCCAGGAGCTGCCACTAATAGAACAGTAGTTACCTTTGTTGGAGATCCAGATATGGTTATAGAGGCTGCCTTTAGAGCAATAAAAAAGGCCTCTGAATTAATAGATATGAGTAAACACCATGGTGAGCATCCTAGGATGGGTGCTACAGATGTCTGTCCTTTAATCCCTATTAGTGGAATCACAATGGAGGAGAGTGTAGAGTATGCAAGAAGGTTGGCAAAAAGAGTTGGTGAAGAGCTCTCTATTCCAGTATATTGTTACGAGAGTGCAGCATTTGAACCAAAACGTATAAACTTAGCTAATTGTAGAGCAGGAGAGTATGAGGGATTAGAGAAAAAGATCTCTACAGATGAGTGGAAGCCAGATTTTGGACCATCACAATTTTGCGAATCAGTATCCAGAACAGGTGCAACTGCAGTTGGAGCTAGAGATTTCTTGATTGCTATTAACTACAATTTAAATACAACCTCCACAAGGAGAGCTAATGCAATTGCTTTTGATGTTAGAGAGAAAGGTAGAAAATTGAGAGAGGGTGACCCAATAACAGGGAAAGTGGTTTTAGATAAAGATGGGAAAGAGGTTTGGACTCCAGGAACACTAAAAGGATGTAAAGCTATTGGTTGGTTTATCGAGGAGTATGGCATTGCTCAGGTCTCTATGAATGTTACAGATATTAAAGCAACTCCAGTGCATATTGCTTTTGACGAGGTTGTATCAAAGGCGGCTGCTAGAGGGATTAGAGTAACAGGTAGTGAAATAGTTGGGTTAATACCTAAAAAGGTTCTAATTGAAGCAGGAAAATACTATTTAGCAAAACAGCAGCGCTCTTTGGGTGTATCAGAAGAGGAGATAATAAAAATTGCAGTTAAATCTATGGGGTTAGACGATCTTAAACCGTTTGATCCACAAGAGAAGGTAATTGAGTTTTTAATAGATGGGTCTAGTAAAAAGGCTTTAGTAGATTTAACATGTAAGGAGTTTGCTCTAGAGACAGCAAGTGAGTCTCCAGCACCAGGAGGTGGGTCTGTATCGGCCTATATGGGAGCTATGGGGGCAGCATTGGCAACAATGGTTGCTAATCTCTCCTCTCATAAGGCTGGATGGGATAGCAAATGGGAGTATTTCTCAAATTATGCAGAAAAAGGTCAAGCAGTCATTGCAGAGCTACTTCATTTGGTAGATGAAGATACACAATCTTTTAATAAGATTATGGAAGCATTTTCTCTGCCTAAGTCAACAGAACAAGAAAAGGAGATTAGATCTAAAGCTATTCAAGATGCTACAAAGTATGCTACAGAGATTCCACTAAGAACAATGGAGGTTGCTTATAGTGCATTAGATGTTGTTGAGGCAATGGTCAAAGATGGTAATCCAAATTCTATTTCGGATGCTGGAGTAGGTGCTTTGGCAATAAGAGCTTGTGTAACAGGTGCTTTTATGAATGTTAAGATTAATGCTAAAGATCTTAAAGATAGAGATATTGCAAATAATCTAATTGAGAGAGGGGCTCAGATTTATAAGGAGACAGTTGAAAGAGAGCAAAAGATTACAAATGATGTTTTTAGTTCAATTCAATAGTTCTTTACTATATTAAATAGAGGGGCAAAAAATTATTTTGCCCCTCTGTTTATATAATATAAACTATAAAAGATCTTTAAAGAAATCGTTGCCTTTATCATCTACAAGGATAAATGCAGGGAAGTTTTCAACCTCAATTTTCCAGATAGCCTCCATTCCTAGTTCTGGATACTCCAAAAGTTCTACTTTTTTAATATTCTCTTTTGCAAGTATTGCAGCAGGACCACCTATGCTACCAAGATAGAATCCACCATGCTCTTTACACGAGTCGGTAACCTGTTTACTTCTGTTTCCTTTTGCAATCATTATCATACTACCTCCATTACTTTGAAGCAGATTTACGTATGAATCCATTCTTCCTGCAGTTGTTGGACCAAATGATCCGCTCGCATATCCAGCAGGAGTTTTAGCAGGGCCTGCATAGTAGATAGGATGGTTTTTAACGTAATCTGGAAGTCCTAGACCCGCATCTATTCTCTCTTTGAGTTTAGCATGGGCGATATCTCTGGCTACTACAATTGTTCCATTTAGTAGTAAGAAGGTTGATACAGGATATTTGGTTAGCTCTTCTAGTATCTCTTTCATTGGTCTATTAAGATCTATCTTAACCCCTGTACTGTGCGAAGCTCCCGCTTTTAGATATTTTTCTGGAATTAATCTTGCAGGGTTAGAGTCTAGAGTCTCTAGCCATATACCCTCTTTATTTATTTTGGCTTTTATGTTTCTATCGGCACTACAAGATACCCCCATTCCAACAGGGCATGATGCACCATGTCTAGGTAATCTAATTACTCTAATATCATGAGCATAATATTTTCCACCAAATTGGGCCCCTATTCCGAGAGAGTTTGCGGCTTTAAGAAGTTTGGCCTCCATCTCTAAATCTCTAAAGGCATGCCCCCCTTCACTCCCTTTTGTTGGCAGTTGATCAAGATATTTAGCAGATGCCAATTTAACTGTTTTCATACACTGCTCTGCAGAGGTTCCTCCAATTACAAAAGCAATATGATATGGAGGACAAGCCGATGTTCCAAGAAGTTTCATCTTCTCTACAAGGTATCTCTCCAAGGTCTCAGGATTAAGAAGAGCTTTTGTCTCTTGAAAGAGATAGCTTTTATTTGCCGATCCTCCGCCTTTTGCAACAAAAAGAAATTTATACTCTTGTCCCTCTGTGGCATATATATCAATTTGTGCAGGAAGGTTATTTCCAGAGTTTTTCTCTGTGTACATATCCAAAGGAATGGTTTGCGAGTATCTTAGATTGTCTGTTGTGTATGTATCAAATACTCCATGAGAGAGTGCCTCTTGGTCGTTGGCGCCAGTCCAAACGTTTTGACCTTTTTTTGCAACTATTGTGGCAGTACCTGTATCTTGACAAAATGGTAAAACCTCTTTTGATGAGATATTTGCGTTCAAAAGCATGGTTAAAGCAACAGCTCTGTCATTAGCGCTTGCCTCTGGATCGCTCAAAATTTTGGCAACTTGTTCGTTATGCTCTGGTCTTAATTTAAACGCAACATCGTGCATTGCCTGTTTAGCTAAAATTCTAAGACCTTGTGGATCTACTTTCAAGACCTCCTCTCCATCGAAATTGGATATGGATACATAATCTTTTGTTAGTAGATGATAAGTTGTTTTATCCTCTCCAAGAGGAAACATCTCTGTAAATTTAAATTCCATAACTCTATCTAGTTAAGTTTAATAAATATTGTCTCATAAAATCATTTAGATCACCGTCTAAAACAGCTTGAGTATCCGATGTCTCAACCCCTGTCCTTAAGTCTTTTACCATCTTATAGGGGTGGAGTACATAGCTTCTGATTTGCGAACCCCACTCAATCTTTAATTTTTTCCCCTCTAATTCTGCCGCTTTCTCCTTTTTCTTTTTCAGTTCAAGATCGTATAGATGAGATTTAAGAATTCTTAAAGCATTTTGTCTATTATCTGTTTGAGAACGAGTCTCGGTATTCTCTACAACAATACCAGATGGGATATGTTTAACCCTAACACCCGTCTCAACTTTGTTTACATTTTGCCCACCAGCTCCGCTTGAACGAAATGTATCCCATTCAAGATCAGATGGGTTTATTTCAATATTAATGGTTTCGTCAATGGCAGGATAAACAAATACAGATGAAAAAGTTGTCTGTCTTTTTCCCTGAGCATTAAATGGAGATATTCTTACCAATCTGTGAACTCCACTCTCTGCTTTTAAATATCCGTAGGCATAATCTCCTTCAAACTCAATTGTGACAGATTTAATACCTGCCTCCTCTCCATCCACAACATCATAAACTCTAATTTTATATCCATTTCTCTCTCCCCATCTAACATACATTCTCATTAACATAGATGTCCAGTCGTTGCTCTCTGTGCCTCCAGCTCCAGAGTTTATCTTTAAAAGAGCTCCTAAATTATCACCCTCTTCTCCTAACATACTTCTCATCTCCAAGGCATCAATTTGAGATAGTATCTCTTTTGTATATTTATTTAGGTCCGATATTACCGATGAGTCTTGTGCATAAAATTCAACTAAAATATCTATCTCCTCTTTTAAGTTGAAGATGGAGTCAAAACTCTTTACCCAATATCTTATTGCGGCTACCTCTTTTAAAAATTGTTCAGCCCTATCAGGATCGTCCCAGAAATTAGCTTGGGTTGTAACTTCTTCTTTTTTATGTAGTTGTTCTCTCTTTTTTTCAATGTCAAAGAGACCTCCCCAGCGTGTTTATTCGCTGACAGATCTCTTTATATAGATCTGCATTATATATCATACTCATTTGAATTATTATTCTCTTTTGCAAAGTTAATCAATATCTGTTCCAAAACAGATTTGATATGGTTGTAGTTGTATCCTTTAGAAATGGCATACGTAATTAGCTTTTGTTCTCTTTGATACTTGCTAAGATTATATTTATATGTTTGATTCTTTTGTAAAAGGATATTTTTTAGATTTTCATAATATCTATCTTCAGATAATAGATCTGTTAAATGATCTTTTATCTCATTTTCGCAAAATCCTAATCTTTTTAAATTCCAAAAAATCTTCTTCTCTCCCCATTTTTTGAGAAGGTGCTTGTCTTTGATATAAGCTTGTAAAAATCGAGAGTCGTCTATAAATTTGAATTCTTTTAAATTGGTGATTACTTTGAATCTATCTACAGAATCTACACCCAGTTTTATAAGTTTCTCTTCTATCTGATAGCTACAATACTCCCTAATTGAACAAGATCTTTGAATTTTCTTTAAGATTTCTGTCAAATTATAATCATTGCTATTACCAGTAGATTCTGAATTCATCTCCGATCTCTCTTATTAGTGCTGCTTAACATACCGCAGGCGGCAAGTATATCTTCTCCTCTAGAGGCTCTTATAGTAGCAGTTATTCCAGAGTTGTTTAATCTGTCTCTAAAATTATTTAATATAATATCTGGCGATGGACTAAGATCAAAATCGGGTATTTTATGAAAGCGAATTAAGTTAACTCGGCACTCAAGACCTCGTAACATTCTTATAAGAGCATCGGCATGCTTTTTTGTGTCGTTATATCCACTAAACATAATATACTCAAAACTTACCCTTCTTTGTCCTGTGAAATCGTACTCTTTTATTATTTCAATAATATCAGACAAATTCCAGGCTTTTTGCATTGGCATAATATCCTCTCTCTGATCTTCAAATGGGTTATGAAGAGATATTGCCAAGTGACACTTAGAAATTTCTAGAAAATCTCTTAATTTTGGTAGAACACCAATAGATGATACTGTGATTCTTTTTGGGCTCCACCCTAAACCCCAACTCTCTGTAAGAATTTGTGTGCTCTTAATTACATTCTCAAAATTATCTAAAGGCTCACCCATACCCATGTAGACAATATTGGTTATTTTATTATAGTCGGGGATGTTAAATAGTTGAGATACAATTTCTCCAGAAGATAAGTTGCCGTTGAATCCCATTCTAGCTGTCATGCAGAATTTACACCCCATTTTACAACCTGCTTGAGAAGATATGCACAGAGTAGCTCTATCATTATCTGGAATCATAACGCTTTCAATGGGTGTTGAGCATAAAGATGGAAAAAGATATTTTTTTGTCCCATCTGTAGATATGCTCTCTTGTGTATATTCAAATCCGCCAACAGTATATGATTCTGAGAGCAAATCTCTGGTTTTTTGAGATAGATTGCTCATTTGATCTATGCTTTTTACCCTTTTATTGTAAATCCAGTCACAAATTTGTTTTGCTGTAAATTTGGGTAAAGAGAGCTCATTTACAATTATCTCAATATCCTTTAATGTATTACCAATTAGCCATTTTTTCATATTGCAAATGTAGGTGAAATTTCAAAATCATTTGTTATTTTTGCATGAATTTAAATTATCAAGCATATGGCAAAGGAGAGTGATGAAGTTAAGAAAGGGGCTGAAATTAGTCCAGAAAAATTAAAGGCCCTTCAGGCTACTTTAGATAAAATTGAAAAAGATTACGGAAAAGGCACAGTAATGAAGATGGGCGATCAGCCAAAATGGGAAGTAGGTGCTATTCCATCTGGATCAATAACTCTAGATTATGCTTTGGGTATTGGAGGATATCCCAAAGGTAGGGTTGTTGAAATATATGGGCCAGAGTCTAGTGGTAAGACGACCCTTGCTATTCATGCCATAGCTGAGGCTCAAAAAAAGGGAGGTATTGCAGCTATAATTGATGCCGAGCATGCTTTTGATAGGAGTTATGCAAAAAAATTGGGAGTAGATGTAGATACTCTTCTTATCTCACAACCAGATAATGGTGAGCAGGCTTTGGAGATTGCAGATCATTTAATTAGAAGTGGAGCTATCGATATAATTGTTATTGACTCCGTGGCTGCTTTAACACCAAAGGCAGAAATAGAGGGAGAGATGGGTGATTCTAAAATGGGATTGCAAGCAAGATTAATGAGCCAGGCTTTAAGGAAATTAACTGCAAATATTAGTAGAACTAATACTTGTTGTGTTTTCATAAATCAGTTAAGAGATAAAATTGGTGTAATGTTTGGTAATCCTGAGACAACTACAGGAGGTAATGCTCTAAAGTTTTAT
>LUYZ01000054.1 GCA_001603425.1 Bacteroidales bacterium Bact_08 | reverse complement strand
TATTCAGAAGATACTCTCTCTTCTCTGCAGCGATTAGCAGAATTTCATAGAAAGAAATTTACTATTCCAGTTATTGGTTTGACTGGAACAAATGGCAAAACAACAACAAAAGAGCTTATTACAAAAGTATTACAGCAAAAATACAAAGTCTGTTCAACTCAAGGGAATTTAAATAACCATATCGGCGTACCACTAACACTATTGAATATAAATTCTAATACAGAGATTGCTGTTATTGAAATGGGGGCTGGAGGATTACACGAAATTTCAACCTTAGTTAACATAGCTCATCCCACTCACGGACTAATTACAAATATTGGTAAAGCACATCTTCTTGGGTTTAAATCTGTAGATGGAGTAAAAAAGACCAAAGGGGAGCTATACGACTACTTAATATCTTCAAATGGCACTATCTTCTACAATTCAGATGATAACGTATTAATAGATATGATTGCTGAGAAAGGAGCTAAGTCGATAGTATCATACTCAAAATATAATACTACTATAGAGACTTCAAATACTCCATTTCTCCAATTTAAAATAAACGAAAAGAGTGTAAATACTAAACTGATTGGTCAATACAATATTAACAATATTTTAGCAGCAATATGCATTGGACAATACTTTGACATTGAAGAAGATCTAGCAATTGAAGCTATTGAGAGTTATAACCCATCAAATAACAGATCTCAATTTTTAGAAACAGCCAATAACTCTATTGTAATTGATGCATATAACGCCAATCCAGTAAGTATGGAGGCATCGATCATTAATTTCTCTAAAATTAATCGTCCTAACAAAGTATATATATTGGGTGATATGTTAGAGTTGGGAGAGGATTCTCTAAAAGAGCATTATAATATATACTCTCTTCTATCCAAAATAACAACCTCAGATGATACGATATACTTGGTAGGAGATCAGTTTAAGTCTTGCCTGAATGAAACTCATAAAAAGGATAATTTCAAACACTTTAACTCAAATTTACAACTGAAAGATTTTTTAATAAATAACCCTATAAACAATAGCTTTATTTTGATTAAAGGATCACGTGGAATTAAGTTGGAAGTTACTCTTGAATGTCTTTAAAATATAGCTTATTGCCTAATTTTACTCTCTAAATTGATAAACTTAGGTTTCATAATTGATGCAAAAAATGAGAACACAATAGATCCTCTATATATGCAATTGACCCTAGGGATCTCCTTTTGCCTGATAATATCTTTTCTCATTTTATAAAAATCTTTATGAGCGCTTATTACCGAATCAAAAAAACTTCTCTTGCCTTGAAAAAAATAGAGAATTGCAGAGAGTCCATCTAAAAGCATTCTAGCGAAAATAATAGTCCACAATCTATTAGAAGGTAGATTTTTATATAACATCAATAAATTATTTCTATAATTTAAGTATAGCTTTTTAGGCGAATTATTGGGTAAAGTACCACCACCAACGTGATAAACAACAGATTCAGGAACTACCCAAACTTGATATCCCATGGTTTTTGCTCTCCAGCAAAGATCAATCTCCTCCATATGAGCAAAGAAATTATCGTCAAATCCTCCCAATTTTCTATATAAATCGGACTTAATCAGCATAGCTGCACCAGAGGCCCAAAAGATCTCCTTATTACAGTCATACTGCCCACAATCTCTCTCTATATGAGACAAAATTCTACCCCTACAAAATGGGTATCCAAAATAATCTATGAATCCGCCACTAGCACCTGCATATTCAAAATAATCCTTATAAAAAGCAGACTTGATTTTTGGCATACAGACCCCAACTTCCTCTCTACAATCTAAAAACTCAACTAAAGGCTTCAACCAACCTTCAGTTATTTCTACATCGGAGTTTAAAATCATAAAATACTGGGCATCCACCATCTTTAAGGCCTCATTATACCCTTTAGCAAATCCAAGATTTGTGGAGAGCCTAATTACATTGATATAGGGAAATGTAGAGTTTATATAGTCTATTGAGCCATCGGTAGATCCATTGTCAGCCACATAAAACTGAGCATCACAATATCTAGTTTTAGATATTAAAATTGGCAGAAATTTTTGCAGATAGTGAACTCCGTTCCAATTTAAAATCACTATAGCAACCTTAGTATGACTCAAAGCAAATTCGATTAAACCGATTTATAAAGCGACAAAGATAATTAAAAAAGGGTGAGAGAGATTAAAATCATAGTTTAAAACGGAAGCCTAACTCAAATCTATATTGTAGCGGTTGGCTTGTCCTAATACTAATTGGCTGATCACTCTCAAAAAAGTAAGAGATAGATGGGTCAAAATAGAGACCAACTCGCTCACTAACGTCAAATTCCGCTCCAACTCCTCCCATAATTGACCATTGAACACCATCTATAGATTTAGAATAGCTATGTCTCACTCCGTTTTCTAGAACTCTAAAATTAGCACCAACTCCTTTCTCTAATGCACCCCCTGCTGTTAGGTATAATCTAAATCCATTTCCATAATATATATTATAAAACAGATTTAATGGAACACCAATATAATGTAGAGTTTGCTGTGTCTCTCTCGTTTCATTTCTGGAGATAACATCGTAATGAGAAAACAACATAGTATAAAAGAGTCCAGTACCCAAAGAGAACTTACTATTTATAGGAATTTGAAGTTGTGCTCCAAATGATAAAGGCATTAAAAACTTGGTATTACTTACAACCTCATGAATAACAGTGCTTTTATGTTCTGCAGAAACAAGGTTACTCATTGTATACTCTCCAGGAGTTTGGTTAACAGCAATAAGCGAAACTGAGTTTCTAGAAGAAGATGGAGATAAGTTTGTCGATAGGGCTAAATAAGGAGAGCGTCTTGTTGAAGATCTTGAATTAAGCCCCTCAATAAATAAATATTGTTCTACTGACATCTTATTGTTAATAGACTCATTATCTTTATTTATTATAAATAAACTATCCTTTGGCTCCTCAATAATACCTATAATAGTACTCCGATTTTCATCCTTTTGTTCTTCTATTTGAGATAGATTAGTTTCATTAACACTCAATAAATCCGATCTGGATGCTCTTTGTCCTATTTTTAAAATTGCTTGAGCTCTCTTTGTTGAGTGAACTATCTCACTGTTTGCAATAACAGGAGGGGAGATTACACTTATAGACTCTCTATTACTTACAACAATATCAGTATTATTAATTTGGAATATACCAAAAAACAACAAGACAACTGCTGCTGCAGATGTTACTGAGTAATAAAAAAATCTTCTCCTTCTTAATGATTTTCTCTTAGATAGAGATACAGATATCTCAGTCCAGCAATCTGCTGGAGGAGTATCGGAGAAATCTTCTAAAAGATCTCTAATACTCTTTTCGAAATCTATATCATTCTTATCTTTTATCATCTATTTTCAAATAATCTATCTTTTAACCAACCCTTAGCTCTACTCAATTGGGATCTGGATGCACTCTCTGTTATATTAAGTTGATTAGCTATCTCTATATGGCTAAAACCCTCTATAACATACAAGTTAAATACAGCCCTAAAGCCACTAGGCATAGAAGATATTAGCTTATATAACTCCTGAGTAGACAATCCATTTAAACCCTCTGCCTCAACAATAATAGAGTTGTCGCTATCATTAAGCTCCTCAGAAAATCTTAATACATTAGACTTTCTAAGTTGCATAAGTGCCGTATTTACAAATACTCTTCTTAACCAACCTTCAAAAGAACCAGAACCACTATAACTGCTAATCTTTTCGAAAACCGTAATGAATCCCTCCTGAAGAACATCTTTTGCCAACTCTCTACACCCCATATATCTAACGCAAACAGAGAACATCTTAGAAGAAAAAAGATCGTAAAGAGCCTTTTGAGCTCTCGGATCTTCTTTAAGACAGCCTGCAATAATATCCTCCTGTTCTTTAAATTCCCTTTTAGGCGTTATCATTCGATTCTCATATATAAGATGCAGCAAAATGATTTATCGCTGCATTAAAAAACAAAAATATTAAGAATATTTAATATTGGATTGATATTTGTAAAGGTAGGAAAATAATTAACTTTGTAAATAGATAATTTATACTAATATGCATTTGAAAATAATTTTACAAAACTATATAATTAAAGCTCTCTCCATACTTTTCTTTCTCTTTTGGTCTTCTATTACCTTTTCACAATCCAATAACACTACTTCACTTTTCATTGAAGGTATTGGATATTACAACAAAGGAGATCTAAAAAAGGCAGAGGCAAAATTTAGATCCATATTAGCTCTAGATAAAGAAGATGATGCCGCATATCACTATTTGTCAAATATCTATCTTCAAAAAAATGATGTCAAAAGATCCTTAAACTACTTGCTTCAGGCATATGAACTTGACGGCAATAACGAGATATATGCATCAAAATTGGCAATGTTATATAGATACTCCAATCAACCTCAAAAAGCAATAGAAATATACAATCAAATAAGAGAACGGCATCCTTATAAAAATGAGCTATATGATGGTCTTGTAGAGCTTTTCCTAGAAAACAAACAATTTGATAAAGTTCAAGAGGTTTTAGATGACATAGAAAAATCTATCGGTAAAAATGATGGGATTATTCTAACAAGATATAATATTCTCCTATATCAAAACCAGATTGATAGTGCAATATCAATATTAAAATCTCATGCACAAGACTACCCTTCTCCAAGAAATTTATCCATTTTAGCAGACTACTACGCTTCTGAACAAAATGACTCCTTAGCTTACGAGTTATATAGCAGATCACTATCTCTTGATCCAACCTTTATTCCCGCTAAATTTGGATTAGCAGAAATATATAGAATTAAAGGAGAGTATGCAAACTACTTTACTAATATAAAGAGTTTTATCTCCTCAGAAGATGTAGATCCTAATATGAAGAAAGCCTATTTAGAACAGATGCTGTCTAATAGAAATTTTGTCCAACTTTTTATACCTCAAATAGATACTCTGCTCCAAACTCTTTATGAAACCCACCCACAGGATAGTTCCATTGCTTTTATGTTTGCTCTTTATTCTGTTCAGATACAAGATGATGCTAGAGCACTTGATGTTTTGTTAAATAATTTAAACAACCATCCAGAGTCCATTGAAGCACATAGGCAATATCTCTCTCTAACTCACTACCTATCATTTTGGGAAGAGATGGAGATTTATAGCAATAGGGCAATAGAGAGCTTTCCTAAAAACAGTGATTTTATTCAATTTAGGGCAATATCTCTTTTTCAGCAGGGCAAAATAGATGATGCTATTAAAGATTTTAAGAGCATATTAAGAATTTCAAAAGATAGTGCTACTATAGTTAACTCTCTTGTTACAATCGGCGATTTATACTATAAACAAGGAAATATTAAACAGGCCTATAAATACTATAGAAAAACAATAAAAAAAGAGCCTTATCATTTACCTGCTTTAAATAACTATGCATACTTTCTTGCTCAAGAGAATAGACAACTTAAAAGAGCCTATCAAATGAGTAAAAAAACCATAGAAAAAGAGCCTACTAATTATACATATTTAGATACATATGCATGGATTCTTTACAAAATGGGCAATTATCAAGAGGCCAAGAAAGCTATTCAAAAAGCAATTGGGAATGGAGGAAAAGAGAGTGCCGATATTTTGGATCATTATGGTGATATCTTATATGCATTGGGAGAAAAAGAGGTTGCAATTATATATTGGACACAAGCAAATAAACTAGATCCGTCCCTGAATTTAGAGAAAAAAATAAATTCCAAAAAATAATAATATCCTAAACTTACCATGAAAAAAGCCCTCACTTTCCTCTGTTTTATTTCTCTTTCCATTATATCATTATATGGTCAGAATATAAATGAACAGACAAAAAGACGGGAGGCCTTAGAAAAAGAGATCCAATTTCTTAACAATCAGCTCTCTAATACATCTAAACAACATAAAAATAGCACAAAAGAGCTTGAACTTATTAGAAGACAAATATCAAATAGAAAGACTCTTATTCTTCAAATTACAAATGAGATAGAGGCTATAGAAAAGAATATTAGACAAAAACAGAACCAGGTTAATAAATTAAAATCAGATCTAGACAATCTCAAAAAAAACTATGAACATCTGATTTACAACTCATATAAATACCGCGATAAAACAATCTGGATATTATATATACTTGCGAGCAAAGATTTCGAGCAAGGGTACAAACGATGGAATTATCTAAAACGCTTCTCCATATCTCTAAAAGAGAGCGCACTAGTAATTAAAGAGAAAAATAAAAAACTAGAAAGTGAGATTCTTGAATTAAACACCCTTAAAGAGAGGTCTCTCAAAATGAGAGAGGGTAGAGAGTCGGAATATAGATCATTGGCTTCAGAAGAGAAGAGAGCTAGAGACATCGTTCAAAGATTATCAAGACAAGAGAGACAATTTAGACAACAAATTACAGATAAAAGAAGAGAGGTCGAAAGGCTAAATAGAGAGATTGAGCGATTAATTGCACAAGCAGCAAAAGCTCAGCAGAAAGATGACTATAAAAATAGAGAAATAGACATTGTCCTTTCTGGCAAATTCGAGAACAATAGAGGTAAATTACCTTGGCCTGTTAGACAAGGAGTCATCATAGAAAAATTTGGACAACACAATCATCCTGTATTTCCAAATATAAAACTTCCATTTAACAACGGAGTAAACATCTCAACAACACTAAATGCCCCGGTAATGGCTATTTTTGATGGAGAGGTAAAACAGGTATTGGTGATGCCTGGATACAATCAGTGTGTTCTTATTCAACATGGTAACTACTACACATTCTACACTAAAATGGACAAAATATTTGTAAAAAGTGGAGATATTGTAAAAACTGGAGATACCATTGGAATATTAACAGAAAGTGAAGGAAACTCAGTCCTCCACTTTCAACTTTGGCAAGGTACCACCAAACAAAATCCAGAGATTTGGTTATCTAAATAGTCCCTGTTTAATATACAAAACTACTACCTCCAATAAATTCTCTTATAATTGATGTTGGAGGAATCAGTGCTATCTCCTGAGGTTGTAACTCTTGAATATAAGAGAGAAACTTCAACAGCCTTATACTCTCTGTTGAGGCAGGTGAATTAGGTGGAATACGTCTTAAAAGAGGTTCGGCATAATACTTTAATAAAGGCAACTCATATATTAAAGCAGAATTAAACATAATATCGGCATTCTCTTGGAAAGGGAAAATATTATTTAGCTCTCCTCTCCTTACGCTTGGCCATCTTATTATTGTATTCTCTGGCGTCATGCCTCTAAAACTTCCATCCCTCACAATCCTTCTTAATAATCTACTATCAGATGTAGAGATATTATTATTCTCATCCAAAGAGAGAGATGTGAGTGCCGATGCATAGACTCTAAAAATCTTAACAGGATCTATGTGTTTAGTCAGTTTTGGATTCAACCCATGTATTCCCTCCATTATCAGAATATCTTTCTCTTGAAGCTTTATCTTATTACCCACAAAAACTCTTTTCCCTTGAGCAAAGTCAAATTTGGGAATCTCCACCTCCTCTCCACTAAACAGCTGATTGATCTGCTGATCTAAGAACTCCACATCCATTGCCTCTAATACCTCAAAATCAAAATTGCCATCTTTATCTCTTGGAGTTTTATCCCTATCTACAAAATAGTTATCCATCTCTATTATTACAGGATTCAATCCCAAAACCTTTAGTTGTAACGCCAATCTTTTTGAGGTAGAAGTCTTTCCACTACTAGATGGGCCAGCTATAAGTATTAGCTTAACAACATCTCTCCTTGAATAAATCATATCTGCAATATGAGCATATTTTCTCTCATGTAGCGCCTCCGATATTTGAATTAATTGCCTAGATTTTCCATCTACAATGGCACTATTCAATGTACCAACACCCTTAACTCCCAAAATAGAGCACCAATCTGAATACTCCTTGAATACATCAAATAGCTTATACTGATAAGGAGTGTGACTGAGAACATACGGAGATGTTACTGATGGAGATTTAATTAATAATCCTCGGCTGAATAACTCTATATCCCAAGATTTTAACGCTGCTGTTGACTCTACGAGAGGACCATAATAGTGATCTGGATAACCATCTAAAAAATAGACTGTTGTAAAAAACTTACCCCTCTGTTTATGCAAAAAAGCCTTTTCATAACGATTTTTTGATTCAAAAAGAGCTGCGGCAGACTCCGTTCTAATCTTTTTTCTTGTGAAAGGTAGGTCTGCAGAGATAATCTCCTGCATTCTCATCTTTATTTTAGTTAGATCGTCTGTGTTGAGATTGAATGTCTTTGGAGCCCCATTCTCCTTATAACCCATCTCTCTAAGCTCTGCATACATTCCATTTTGTAAGTTGTAATCTATAACCAAAGATTGATTTGGATACAGGTCATATACAGCCTTTTGCAAAACAAAATTTAATGAACGGATATATGTTCTTGCTCCATCTGGATGTGAATAATCTATAAATTTTATATTATGAGGCATATAGATCTCAAATGAGAGCTCTTTTAGTTGATTATCTACAATTGCTGCTAATATAGGGTACTTGGTATCGATATTAATCTGTGTTAATAGCTCACTTAGCTTAACACCTGGTAAGCAATCATATAGTTGCTCTTTATTCTCACAGTAAATCTCTATCATATATTCTTAATTTTACTATAAAGATAGCAAAATTAAAGATATCTCCCTGTAACAGATTTGGGATTATTTTTTACCTCATCTGGAGTACCACATGCTACAATAAAACCTCCTTGTTGCCCTCCATTTGGCCCCATATCAATTATATAATCGGCACACCTGATTACATCTATGTTATGTTCAATCACAACAACAGTATTCCCCTGATCTACAAGCATATTCAAAACATTCATAAGCACTCTAACATCTTCAAAATGCAGGCCAGTTGTTGGCTCATCCAGGATATAAAATGAGTTCCCTGTAGATTTTTTAGACAGTTCTGTAGCCAACTTTACTCTTTGGCTCTCTCCACCACTTAATGTTGTGGAAGATTGACCCAATCGTATATAACCAAGCCCCACACTTTCAAGAGCATTAAGTCTATTAGCTATCGATGGAATAGCCTCAAAAAAAGGAATCGCTTGAGAGATTGTCATCTCTAATACCTCATAAATATTCTTCCCTTTATATTTAACTGCCAAGGTGTCTTTGGAGTATCTTTTACCATTACAATCCTTGCACTTAACATACACCGATGGTAAAAAATTCATTTCAATAACCTCTACTCCTGCTCCTTTACAGGTTTCACATCTACCACCCTTTATATTAAAAGAGAATCTCCCTGGCTTAAAGCCCCTAATTTTTGCATCAGGTGTCTCTCCAAAAAGCTTTCTAATATCAGTAAAAAGATTTGTATATGTTGCCGGATTACTTCTAGGACTCCTTCCTATTGGAGATTGATCTACCTCAATTAATTTATCTATATATTGTAATCCCTCTATTCTATCATATGGCAAGGGCTCATAATGAGATCTATAAAAATGATTACTTAAGATTGGCATTAATGTTTGATTAATCAACGAAGATTTACCACTACCACTTACTCCAGATACTACAACAAAAGATCTAAGAGGAATCTTTAAATTAACCGATTTTAGATTATTTCCACTTGCTCCAAAAAGCTCCAAAAACTTAATCTCTTTGAGGGGCTCTCTCTCTACTTTATCTACACTTCTCCTGCCAGAAAGATAATCTTGAGTAAGAGATCTTTCTACCCCAATAATATCACTTGGAGTTCCGGAATATACAACCTCTCCTCCTCTCTCTCCTGCTCCTGGCCCCATATCAATTAACCAATCTGCACTTTGGATCATCTCCATATCGTGCTCAACAACAATAACCGAATTATCTGAATCACGTAGTTTCTTTAACGAGTCAATTAACTTAATATTGTCTCTTTGGTGCAAGCCGATACTTGGCTCATCCAAGATATAGGTAACATTTACCAACTTGGACCCAATTTGAGTGGCCAATCTTATTCTTTGGCTCTCTCCTCCACTCAAAGATCGTGTGCTTCTAGATAAAGATAGATAGTCCAATCCCACATTAATTAAAAAAGAGAGTCTCTCTCTAAGCTCTTTTAAAATATCATGAGCAATAGTCTTCTCTCTGGAACTTAATTTACTAGGCAACTTTTCAACCCAATCATAAAGCCCACAAACATCCATATCTGCCAATTGAGAGATATTCTTATTATCAATTTTAAAATTTAAAGCCTCTCTCTTTAGTCTCGTTCCATTACACTCTGGACAAACAATCTGTTGAGTATACCTCTCCTTTTTCATTATCACATTATCACTCTCTTCTCCAGACTGTTCAATCATTGCAATAACTCCAGGAAAACTCATCATCTGCGACATAGAGCCCGAACCAACTCTAAAAAGCTCATCAGAACCATAGATTATGGTTTTAAAAGCCTCATCAGAAATATGATTTATTGGGTCATTTAAAGAGAATGAGTATTTTCTAGCAATCCCCTCAATCTGTCTATATAAAAGTGTATCTCTTTTAGCTCCTATAGGTAGAATCCCACCTTCTGCAATACTCTTATTGTAATCTGGAACTATCTTAGACATATCGGCCTGAATAATAACCCCCAATCCCTTGCAATTAGCACAGCCTCCTACAGGTGAATTAAATGAAAAAGTGTGAGGTGCTGGCTCTGGCATAGACAATCCACTTGTGGGGCAGACTAAATGTTTACTAAAGTGCGAAACCGCTCCACTCTCAATCTCCAAAACAGACAAAGACCCCTTGCCATTATAGAGCGCAGACATCACTGACTCATTCACTCTAGTTAATGATTTTTCGCTAGGTATAATTTTATCAATTACAAGATCAATAAAGTGTGCCTTATATCTATCTAACTCTGGAACATCAAAAATATCATATAATACCTCATCTACTCTGACTTTATTGTATCCTCTTTTTAAATAGAGTTCAAAAAGATCCCTATAATGCCCTTTGCGCCCCTTTATCAATGGAGACATTAGCATTATCTTCTTTCCTTTATATCTACTCTGTATCAATTCTACAATCTGTAGATCTGTATACTTGATCATCTCTTGACCAGTAACAGGAGAGTATGCTTTTGCCGATCTGGCAAATAAGAGTCTTAAAAAATCATAAATTTCTGTTATGGTCCCTACTGTAGATCTAGGATTCTTACCTGTAGTCTTCTGTTCAATTGCTATAATTGGAGAGAGACCCGTAATACTATCTACATCTGGACGCTCTAACGATCCTATAAACTGCCGTGCATAAGAAGAGAGCGTCTCCATATATCGTCTTTGACCCTCTGCATATATAGTATCAAAGGCAAGCGAAGATTTACCACTCCCACTCAATCCAGTAATAACAACTAGCTTGTTTGCAGGAATAACAACATCTATATTCTTTAAATTATGGACTCTTGCCCCTTTTACCTCTATATCCATCACTTATCTAACTATGACTCTCTAAAATTTGGAGTAGGAACTCTAACTATATAGGTTCTTCGAGATCGATTTTGTAAATAATTAGCTCTAATCCACTGATTATACATCTTAATCAATTTGAAATTTGTGTTATGCTCTCTGGCAAAATCGGACCAATTATCAATAGAGCCATTTACTGTAACTTCGTAGAACTCAAGTTTACGATAAAGATACTCTTGTGGTATATCAAAGCCGTATATCTCCCTATTATTCAATATTATCTTAAATGCCAATGCTCTAAATAAATATCTGGCAGTCTCATCAACAAACTGGGTGTCAAAATAGTTTGATTGAGATTGTATATCCATTCGATATCTAACATTCTTAAAACCGGTATTATAAGAGGCTGCAGCCATAGCCCATGAACCAAATTCACTATATGCTTTTTTAAAATAGGCTGCCGCTGCCTTTGTTGATTTTTGTATATTATATCTTTCATCAACTTCATTATCTACTACCAACCCATACTCTCTAGCAGTACCTGGAAGAAACTGCCAATACCCAGCAGCACCGGCAGGAGAGACAACTGGTTGTATTCCACTTTCGGCAATGCAGATATAGTAAAGATCTTCTGGAACACCCTCTTCAATTAAAATAGACTTTATCTCAGATCCATATCTATTATCAAGTTGCATAATATAGAGCATTGTCCCATGAAAGTAAGATAGGCTAGTTACTTCTCTTATCAAAGACTCTCTTACATCAAAATAGTGCAAAGGCACCTCTTCTCCTGCAAAATCTACCTTATCTGGGATTGGAGGAACTGTAACGTTTTGTTTAAATCCTATACTTGAATTAGAACTAGAATTTGTAAAACTATAGTTAGAAGAGACTCTATTAACCTCTTCAGATGTAACTGTTGTACAAAATGTTAGTGTTGGCAATAACACCACAATTAGACGATATAATGGTAATGCAAAGCTTAATCTACTCATATCTCAAAAAAGGATTTGTCTGTAACTCCTTTACAATTGTTGTGGCTGGGCCATGACCTGGGTAGACATCGTAATCTCCACCTAGCTTAACAATCTTGCCCAAAAGACTCTCCATCAACACATCATAATCTCCTCCAGGAAGATCTGTCCTGCCGATACTACCAGCAAAAAGTGCATCTCCAGTTATTACAAATTTTTGCAGATCGTTGTAAAAAGAGACTCCGCCCCTTGTATGCCCTGGAGTATATAAAACAAATAGATATGAGTCTCCAAACTCAATTTTCTGACCATCTTCTAAATCAATTGTATCTACAGATGGCTGCTCTATTTTATATCCAAACAGTTCAGAATAGGTTTGAGCTCTCTCTAAATGTGGCTTATCCAATGGATGTATATAGCAAGGAACATCCCATTGAGCTTGAACATATGCATTTCCCATAATATGGTCAAAATGGCCATGAGTATTTAGAAGCTTTACTGGCTTCAACTCATTTTCTTCTATAAATTTTTTCAATCTGCTCTTCTCAGAATCGGTATGACAACCTGGATCTACAATCACACACTCTTTGGTTTGATCCCAAAGAACATATGTACACTCTCTTAGATCATTAAAATAGAAAATTTTAATCTCAATCATTATTATATTTTTTTATTATTACTACTCTACTCCTTTTAACATAGGAACAAACGAATATTGCCCATGTTCACTTTTCACATACTCTTTTTCAGAAATCCGATCTACTGTTATCATGGTCTGGCTATCAACGCCACATGGAATGACCATTCTCCCTCCTACCTCCAATTGCAGCAGCAATTTTTCAGGTATCTCAGGAGCACCACATGTTACTAAAATCCCCTTAAAGGGAGCAAATTTAGGCATCCCTTCAAAACCATCTCCATAATGGGTTAGTATAGTATGATAATCTAATTTTGTCAAATTTTTTTGAGCTAACATACTAAGCTCTTTCTGCCTCTCTATGGTATATACCCTAAGCCCCATTTGAGCCAAAACTGCCGATTGATAACCACACCCTGTGCCAATCTCCAACACTTTTTGAAATTTCCCAACAACCTCACATAATAGGTGTGTTTGCATAGCTACAGTAAAGGGCTGAGAAATTGTCTGCTTGCATCCTATGGGCAATGGCTTGTCTAAATAAGCTAGATTATCAAGGCCTTTTTCCAAAAAAAGGTGCCTTGGTACTCTGTACAATGCCTCCAAAATGCTATCTGGAAAAGGATACTTAGAAGATAAGCTTTTTATCAGTTGCCTCCTCTTTCCTTGATGAAGTAAAGAATCTACCATAAGGCAAAATTACTAAAAGATTTTATTACTTTTGCAAAATAGGTTTCTATAATATCTCACTTTTTATGCATATAGCTATAGCAGGAAATATCGGCAGTGGCAAGACTACTTTAACAAAATTACTCTCTAAACACTATAATTGGGAAGCTAAGTACGAAGAGGTTGAATCAAATCCATATTTAGCAGATTTTTACTACGATATGACCAGATGGTCTTTCAATCTTCAAATCTACTTTCTAAAAGAGAGATTCAAAGGAATTGTTGATATCCAGAAGTCCGACAATAATGTAATTCAAGATAGAACTATCTACGAAGACGCAATGATATTTGCACCAAATCTTCATAGTATGGGTTTAATGACCACTAGAGATTTTGAAAACTATAAGTCTCTATTCGATCTAATGCTCTCTCTTGTTAAGCCTCCCGATTTACTTATATACCTTAAATCGTCTATCCCAAATCTTGTTTCTCAAATTCACAAAAGAGGCAGGGAGTACGAAGCTTCAATAAGAATAGACTACCTATCTGGACTAAATGACAGATATAATAACTGGATTTCTCAATATACCGATGGTAAGATCCTGATTGTTGATGTTGATAATATTAAATACGAAGATAGGCCAGAAGATTTAAGTTATGTAATTGATAAAATAGATGCCAATTTACACGGATTATTCTAATTATCTATTCTTAATCTAAGAATTACTGGATTATTCTCATTTACATGTGGTATCTGTATCAATATATAAAGATCTCCATCATATACTCTCATCAATTTTACTTGAACACTCTCCTCTCTAGAGAGGTCTGCGATTAGATAGCTATTTACTCTTTTTTTGGCCTTATTATATATGCCGATGAAGTTCCTCGCATAACCAAAATAGTATGTAAAATATAAATTATTGGAATCTTGAGACAAATTAGAGATGAGTGTAGCATATTTTTCTCTATTATCTAAGATATTTAGGTATTGTAATTTTTCGTATTCACTACTAAAATTTATACCCTCTGGCCTAAACGCAAAACTTCCAAAATCAACGATATATTCAACTTGATTTATCTCATCTCCAGATATAGAACGTATTGTATCGCATGTTGGACTAGAGACAAAAAGATCATTTTTATATAATTGCTCATACCTCTCCATTATTGAATTAATTGACAGTGTTGTGTCAATAACACCAGCTCTATTAAAGAGATACCTTTGACCATCGGCTTTCACAACAAAATAGTCCTGGAAAAGAACAAATTCTTCTGCTCTTTTAACTGTTAGATCCCCAAAATCTAGGTGAACTCTCTCTAATATATAGTCAGAATTAACAATATCAATAATTGCAAACTCCTGCGGATTGACTTTTATTCTATTTGAGTTACAAGAGAGGAGTAATATTGCAATTGAGATAGTACAGATAAATCTATTTATTGTTTTCATTCAATTATAGTGTAAAATATTCTATTTCAATAGGCCTGTTAAATCTCTAATTTGCTGTTTGGCAAGCTTCCATCTTGGGATGTCAATTTTAGGGCCAATAACTTCGACAACCTTAGCTGCTACAATAGATCCTACTTCTCCACAATCTCTAAGTGATAGACCATGAGAGTGTGCAAATAGAAAACCTGCTGCATAATTATCTCCAGCACCTGTGGCATCTCTGGTATCGGCAGGCCATGCTTCTAAATAGTGGTACTCATCGCCACTTTTTACCATTGAGCCATCTTTGCCAATCTTTACCACAGCAATATCACACATTTTTGCCATATCGTCCAGTGCCTCTCTTGGATTTTTATTGGTGAAGACTTGAGCCTCAGTTTCATTAGCAAAAACTATATTAACATAATTTTTCACTATATCGTGTAAAAATGCAAAATTACTCTCTACAACATTATAACTAGCCATATCTATTGAGATAATCAAGCCTGCTTCCTTTGCTAACTCAACTGCTCTTCTTACTAGTTTTTGATTTTGCACCAAATATCCCTCTATATGAAAATAGTCATGCCCCTTAAACATCTCAATAGTTAGCTCATCGGGTCCCATCTCTATTGCGGCTCCCAAATATACAGCAAAAGTTCTCTCTGCATTGGGTGCAGTTATAAATACCATTGCTCTTCCAGAGGCAGCTCTACCTTTAAAAAGAGTGGATTTAATCCCATTTCTTGAAAGGTCCGATTTAAAAAGAGCTCCCAATTCATCTTCTCCTATTTTACCGATAAATGTAGATGGCATACCCAAAACAGCTGTAGCTGTAATTGTATTTGCCGCAGAACCTCCTGCCACATATTGCAAATCCATTTTTTTTAAATTTTGCCATATTTTATCTCCCGTCTCCATATCTACATGCTGCATACTTCCCCTAGGTATGTGATACTCTCTAAGTAAAGAGTCATCCTCTAAAACGGCAAGTATATCTGTTAGAGCATTGCC
>LUYZ01000162.1 GCA_001603425.1 Bacteroidales bacterium Bact_08 | reverse complement strand
AGAAATTATTAGCAAGAGAAATAAAATTTTAAATTTATGAAATATCTAATTATTGGAGGCGTTGCAGGAGGTGCAACAGTAGCCGCAAGGTTAAGAAGAAATGATGAAAAAGCGCAAATTATACTATTCGAAAGAGGAGAGTATGTCTCCTATGCAAATTGTGGACTTCCTTATTATATAGGTGGTACAATTGCAAATAGAGAATCTCTATTCGTACAGACTGTAGAAGGCATACAAAATAGATTTAATATAGATATACGAATAAAGTCTCTTGTAGAAAAAATAGACAGAGAAAATAAGTTGATTCATGTATACAATATTTCTAATAACACAAAATACACTGAAAGTTATGACAAGCTAATACTCTCTCCTGGGGCAGAACCAATAAAACCCAATATTCCAGGAATTGAGAGCACTAGAGTATTTACACTAAGAAGCGTTACAGATACAGATAAGATAAAGAAATATATTTCTACTAAAAACATTAAAAAAGCAGTAGTTGTAGGTGGAGGTTTTATTGGCCTAGAGATGGCAGAGAATCTCAAAGAGTTAAAAATTGATACCTCATTAGTGGAGATGGCTCCTCAAGTAATGGCTACAATTGACTACTCGATGGCTGCTATAGTACACTCC
>LUYZ01000053.1 GCA_001603425.1 Bacteroidales bacterium Bact_08 | reverse complement strand
AGAATAGTAAAGCATGTAGTTAAGTTTATCGTAAAGGGATTTGGATTGCAAAGAGTTAAGTTTAAGCCTTAAACTGTGAGGGGAAATAAGAAAGTAGTTGTTAATGAAGTTAAAGTAAATAACAGGATCTATCTGTATAATGTAGTCGCTTGAAACAAACTCGCCATTAGGCAATTTTGTATTCTTGCGGTAAATGTTTTTAATAAGGGAAAACATGTAATCCTCGGCAGTGTAATGATTTAACTCCTTAACGTAAAATCCCTTTGAGTAACTATAACGGGTCATAAAAAGACGCTCAATAGAAGCATCAATAAGGGTGTAAAGTTTGCCGTAATACTGTTTAAAATATTTTTTACTAACTAAATAGTTGATAACGTCCAATTTATTGAAAGAAATGTAAGGGTTGATTTTTTTTGTAGTATAGTAGTTTGTAGAAAGAATATAGAGAAAATACTCCCAAACAAGGGAATCGAACTCATCAGGAAAACCAAGGAAAGCATCAGCGCGAATGGTCCATTTTTCATTATTTGAACCAATACTAAAAGCCTCCTCGTGGATAAGGTCGGCCGGAGAAATATTAAAATTCGTCATTTTCTTAATGGTTTCATCATCCAATCCTGAATTTTTAAGTTTTTTGTAGGTAAGATACTTATCAATACCAATGCGACTTTGAAGAACTTTTTGAGATTTAGAAATGAAAAAAAAGGGGAACTTTGCAAGTTCAAGATTTACCAACAAGTTTTTGGGATTATGATGTTTATCCGTATCATCATTGGTAATAGTAAAAGGAATGGTAAGTTGATTGGGTTTACTTTCTTCCATAACCGAAATAGTTTAAATAGTAGTTCATAAAAATATATGATAGATAGGCGGAAAGCGAAAAAAAAAGAAATTTATTGCTTTCATTTATTAGGTTTTGCCTATACTCATTGGGTAAGTAAATTGCAACACGCCTAACCTTTGAGTTGTAAGAAAACTCCATTGGTGTTCTATTACAACTATACCTTTGTTCAATAACTGACCTGTAAATATCCGGGTTAGAATTTTTCAAACCCTTGAAAAACATTTCAACCTCTTGAGGAAGGTTAACATAAACCTTAAAAACATTTACTGCTGGCATATGTAATTGTAATAAGAGTAAATTAAATGTAATGCTTGATTTGATGTGTTTCTTAGGTTGGCAATGGACATTTCTTCAATAACATTGGAAATATCTGTACTTAAATAAAACCCCAACTTCATTTTGGGATGATGAGTTTCATAGGAATATATTGAAAATGGCGTTGCCCATAATCGTTCGTCATCTTTGTATAACAAACAAAAACTATCAAGTTCCCTACTTAAATAGTAGGTAGATAGTTTATTGTAAACAAAATCAGGAACTAAAACATTATACCTTTTCTTTTTCTTCGTATATTCTTTGGATGTACTCATATAAAGCCATCTTTAAATCTGGAATTTTCAAAACCACGCCCCTTTTAACATAAAGTGTTATTTGAATCACTTTATTTTCGGGGTCAACTTTTGGTCTGCCTCTTTTCCTTTTAGGTGTTTCATTCATAAAAGTAATATTACAAATATAAAAATATTTTTACAAATACAAAAATATTAGTCAACGAAACGAAAATGAAATGAAATATTTAAAGAGTTGAATATCAGTTTGCAATAATCCAAGATAATATGGGGCGAAAGGGGAAGGTAAACTAAAAGGCTTAATGGGGTTATCGGAGAAGGTAAATCTGGATTAGAAGGGTAGTTAGTTGAAAATAAGAGTTTTGGTGTTAAAAAGATAGGAACTGACTTATATTTATCCTGTAACTCCGTAAAGAAACTTATCAATTCCTGGGGCGATGTGCCACAGTATTTAGGGTAAAGAAAGAAAGAGAGAAGGATGTAGTTTTGGTTAGCCTGATGCGAAATGTGGATGTGTTTTTTCAAAGAAAATAGATTATTACAGAGCATAATTAGAGAAACCAAACTAACCATATCGTTAGAGTGATAGTAGTAGAATGATGAAAACAAATCCTCATTAACAAGGTCGAGAAGTTGTTTTGAAATGGAAATTGAAGGGTTTGTGGGAATTACAAATAAGCGATGGTCTTGGTACTTTTCAATTAAAGTAAGGTCATCTGTACCGGAAGTAAAAATGTTGTAGAAAAACTTAGCAAAGTAAAAGGGGTTGACGCAAATGGAAAGGTAATGTTGGTTTGAAAAAGGTTTAGAAAGGTAAAAAGAGGAAAACGAGGTTGGGTTTGAATATCGAACAGAGGAAGAGTTGAAATAAACAAAATTGTTTATTGTTGGTTGTTTAGGATTGTAAAACATGGGTAGGCAGCCAAGGCCTTCATCGGTAACATATGTATTACCATAAAGAGTAAAATCGGAAAAGATATTAAGGATTTCATCGTAATCAGGTAAAACAAGATTATCTTCACTGTCGGCAAGTTCATAGTCATCATCGCTAAGAGAAAGCCGATAAAGACTAAAAGCAATACCAATCGCTTCATCGCGAGAAACAGTGCTTTCAAATTGCATCTCCCTTTCATCCTGAAAAGATATACCATGTATTCTAATAAAATCTTCAGGTTTATGGTAGAGTGTAATAAAGTAAAGAAGTTCATCGGGGGAGCAATCATGTAAAAAATTGAGAATGGTACAAGAAACAGGTTTGCTAAATTCGGTTTGATACAGGATAAAACGGAAACCAGAAGTTGAAGAGTAGCATTTTATAGAACTTGTAAAAAATTCTAAAGATAAATATTTGTCGAAACCAGAGATAATTTGTTTAAAGTTCATAGGATTGTAATTTTATAGGTTAAACATTACCAAGTAAAATGTCGCGTGCCTCTTTTTCAATTTTTTTAAAGTTAGCCCGAACCTCTGCCTCAAGAATTGTTTTTTGAACCTCCTCGTTGTCGGCCTTAACCGTATAGCCAAAGGGCGGTATTTTATGGGATTTAGGGGCAACTAAATGGAATGGTTGAAAATTAGTGTAACTGAATGGTGGGTTACCGTTTGAAACCTGAACAAAGAAATGACCTGAGTTTTGAGAGGCAATCTCTCTTGCCTGAAATACCCTTTCCTTGGTGTAACTTTCACTGAAAGAACCACCAGAATCCGTAAGTTGTTGGCTAATGGATTGGGTAACCTTTTTAATCTCACCTATGGCACGAGAAAGGTCCTCTGCGGTTTTGTAATTACCCGTTTTACCCTGAAAGTATGTACCGCAAGAGGCTTTAATGGTGCTTGCACTCTTTTCGCCGTAATCCCTAACGAGTTGGTGGTAATCCTGAATGGCAAGAACGATAGAAACATTATGCTTACGTGCAGTTGCTATGAAACCATCAAGATTAGTGATGTTAATTCGAGGCAACTCATCAACACAAAAGATACTTTTTTGTTTACCCGGATTATTCATTTGTCCCATAATAACGCTAATGATTGATGATATAGCCGGAGAAGTAGCGGGGGTAATCTCTGGACAGTTACCGAGGCAGAGAAGTGTTGGATTGTCCTTATTAGTAATATCCAAACTAAGTTCATCAGCAGACAAAACCCAATAGATATAAGGATTGTAAAGATTAACAAGGGGGAGTTGAGCGGATGAAACCGCTCCCGCAGTCTGTTGTTGAGCCTGTAATTTCCATGCGCTAATCATTGGGGCCATGGTCTTATCCATTTCCTCATCCTTGGTAAGCCAGTTAAAAATATCATCAACAGGAGAAAGGCATATTGAAATAGCATGAGGAAGTGTATTATAGCCTTTATCGCTATAATTTTTATATAAAAGATACATCACGCTCGAAACAAAGTTAATTGCGTTTGCACTCCAGAAATCAGATTTTTCCCTCCATGAGGGTTCAAGGTTTTTCATAATTGTTTGGGCAAGGGTATTGATGAAAAGTTTGGCATTGGATGGAGTATAGTACCGAGTTGAAAGAATGTTAACCCTTGACGTACGGCTCATGTCGGTAAAGTTGATAAAGGCAAACTTTAGTTTATGGTTAGGGAATTGCTTTTTAGCCTCAATAATAGAACTGTAAGCAATAGATGACAGGATAGGGCTACCAGGCGAGTGTGGGTCGCCCTCGTAATCATATATCAAACCTGCGTACTCCCTTTCGCAAGCCTGTTTAATGAAGTGTTTAATAAGGTAGTGGGATTTACCGCTACCTGGACCTCCATCTATAAAAATGTTTTCGGCGGGTTTATGTATTCTCAAAATACCCTCGTCGGTTTGAAGATCAAAGAAAAAGCCAGGAACATCAGGGGGCAAACAAGAAACACCCTTAAAAAATCTATCCTCCTTCAAAACCTTTTTTGAAAAAAGTGATAAAGAAAAAATTAAGGTAATCTGGGCGGCAAAGAAAATAATCGGATAAATAAAAAGGTTGTAAAAACTAAAACGAGTATAGCCAAGAAGTGAAAAGAAAAAGAAAAATGTAAATGCAGCAAGCCAGTAAAGTTTAACCCGCAGGGGTGGATCGTCCTTAAAAATTCTTACAGGGGTAAGGTAAATGAGCAAACCGAGAGAAACAAAAAATATAAATCGAATAACAAGAATACCTTTATGCTTCAAAGAAAGGATATTGAATTGCTTAAAAGAAAAAATATCATTTATAGCAAGATAGTGAAGTGCTATAACTAAAAAAAACAGAACAACAAAAAGCAAAACAACGCCTTCTAACGATTTTCTTTCCTGTGTCATATTATAGAAATGGGTTAATATTTTTACAAATATAAAAATAATTATATAAATAAAGAGGTTTTAAATAGAAGTGATTAAAAAAAATAGGGGGTGTTAAACCCCCTTTTATTCCTACACATATACTCTACATAAGCCCATTATCAGCAAAAGAAAAATAATCATCACTTGTTAATATCAGGCTATCCAAAAGAGTAATATCAAAGAGAGCCAAAGCATCTTTTAGTTTCTTAATCAAATTAATATCCTTATCGCTCGGCTGCAAGTTACCCGATGGGTGGTTGTGGCAAACTATGACCCCCGAAGCCAGGCTGTCAACTGCATACTTACAAACTATTTTAATATCTACCACTGTGCCAGCAGTACCCCCCTGACTAATCTTTACATAGCCCGTTGTTCTATTCATTCTATTAAGTAAAATCAAAAAAAACGACTCATAAATTTCTATGTCGCAGCCATAGAAATTCCTACAGAAATTTGCGCCATCCCTGCTACTCCTAATTATAGAAGCAACAAAACCATTATCACCGTTTACTACCTTTAGGCATTTTTCCCTTGCCATATCTTTAGTTTTCATAGAGGTATCTATTTATGTTCCACGTGGAACGGTTAAACATCAATAAATCAATTAACTAACCCAAAGGTAGCACATAATTAGACACCTTGCAAGGAAAATAGGCTAAAGAAATCAACAGGGAAGCCCCCCGCTGACCTCTCCGAATGTTAAAAGGAAAGATAAAGAAGAAAGGATGCTAAAAAATTGTTCGAGGTGGAATAAAGTTTAGAGTATATCGAGAAACTTTTATCCTCCTCGTAATATGGCATGGTAAAGGAAATGCGTTGAGTTTCAGTTTTGTATTTTTGGCGAAGCCGAAAATGTTAAAAACGGAAACTGAACGTTAAATATAAAGTATGCAAAGAATAATAAAATTATTTTATCAGAAAAATAAAAAATGAAAGAAAATAAAATTCGATGTAATAAAAAGTATCTCAATCAATTGAGATACTTTTGATGTCATAGTAAAACAGAAATAAATAAGTGATAAATAATTAAAAAATAAAAGAAACTCTATTATCTTTAACTACGAGTTTAGCATCAAATACCTTACCTGTCTTTGATTTAAGATTTTTACAAACAATTTCTTTACCTAAAAATAGGTCTTTAACTTGATTAAAGGTTAAGTTTTTACCTGAAATTGTTTTAAAAACAGTAAGATTACAATTAGGACAGAAAAATGTTTTTGGTGTTTCATTTACTAATGAACCACATTTACAAGTAATTTTATTTGTTTCTAATATTTCTTTAATAGTTTTATCAAAGTTATCGGGATCAACATTATTTATGTCGATATTTACTTTGTATTGTTTACAAAGTTTATTAAAAAATTCAATTTGTTTTTTACTCAAAGAACGTTGTATTTTGTTTGATGATTTGTTTACATTGGAAAGTTCAGAAAAAACAATATCCTTTATTTTACTTTCAAATGAATAAAGTTCATTTTGTGAATTAATTGAATTAAGTT
>LUYZ01000161.1 GCA_001603425.1 Bacteroidales bacterium Bact_08 | reverse complement strand
ATTCAGTACTTCCAAAACCTCCAGAACCAGTAATATGTACAAAAGAAAATTTGGATATAGGAATTAATCAATTAAGAAATAGTGAAATAGCTGGTAAAACATTTGCAAGTTATAGTGAAGGTGCAGTTTTATCTTTGGAAGGTCAAGTTCAAGGTGTTAGAAAATTTCTTTCTGATCCATTTGGAACAATAAGAGAATCCGGAGGATTCCTTTTAAAGAATTCATTAATTAATAATCCTGCATTTGGAACCTGGAACGTATTTAGAGATATTGCTCAAACAAATTGGAGCTTGGATAATGTAGCTTTTAAATTTGGTCAAGCATCAACAAATATAGCTTTAACTGGTTTATCTGCAGGTTTAGGCAAGGGAACCGGAGGATTATTCCCACCAGAAGGGCTTAATGTAAATTTTGGGGCTAATCAAATTGTCAACGCAAATGGAACAATAATGGCTGCAAAATCATTTTCGTTTGGTGTTTCAAAAGCACAGATTGCAACAGCAGGAGCGTGGATTGGTGGAGGATTTGCAGCTACAAATTGTATGTATGCCAGTAGCCTGAACAACAATAAGTCTTCAAGTTCTCTGAATGATGAGACACCATCTGTAAGTCTTGAGTCGAAAGAAAATGCAGGTGGGTCAGTTAATGGGGACAGTAACCCTATTCAACTAGCAAAACAAGGTGAAGATTTATATGTTGGTACTTACAGTAAATCAAGATCTGGAAATATAAAATCAGGCTTAAATAAGACACATACACCACACCATGCAGTTCAAGATGCTATATCTCAAACATCACATGGAAGAGGCATTACAATAAATATTAGAAAGGATTTACACGAATTAACAGGCACGTTTAGAAAAACAAGAGATATAGATCCTGCAAATTTAAGAATGAACCTTTCAGCAGATGTATGGGAATTAAGAGGTATTCTGAGGGATGCAGGATATAATAGAAGTACAGTAAATAGGCAATTGCAAGAATTAATCAGACAGAATAAGGCTACAGGTAATTTTTCGAAATAATAAGGGAGTGATTAAGTATGGATAAAGAAAAAGCAATAAATTTTTTAAAAGAAAATCAACCAATGCCAAATGATAAAAATTTAAATGAAAGCATGATTACAATGTATGATGAAGTAAGAAAATACTTTTTATCTAATCCAGATGAAGAGTGTATATCATTATTTTTAAATTCATTTGGTGAATATGATGGAATGGGAGTATATCAATTAGTTGAAGACGTAATTTTAAAATTTGAACATAATAAAGTTGTAAATTACTTGCTAGAAGCATTGAAAAGTAAGTATAATGGAGTAAAATATTGGTGCTCTCAAATCTGTGCGCTATTTCCAGATGAAAAATTAATTAATCCATTGGAAAAGTTGTTAAGTGATTCAAATCCAGATGTAAGAGTTTCAGCAATAACTTCAATGTCTCAAATACAGGATGATAAGGTTGTTATTATACTAAAAAATCAACTGGACATCGAGAATGATATTGAAGTTAAAGAATTTTTAATTGATGCACTTCAGGATTTAGAAGAAAATATTTAAAATTAAAAGATAACTTAATACAGAACTAATATTCTATAGGTTCAGATAAACTAACTGTGTAAATGCGTTTAATTATTAAAAATATAGTCAATACTCATAATACAGCCAAACAAGGCAACGCTGAGGAACGACCT
>LUYZ01000052.1 GCA_001603425.1 Bacteroidales bacterium Bact_08 | reverse complement strand
GTTAAACTCCAAAAAAAAGATATTTTTTTTCATCAATCTTTTATAAAAAAATTATCAATCCTATTCTATATGCAATAAATCCTGCTAGCCATGCTACTACAATAGTTGAAATGACAGATAGTAGAGCCCATTTCCATGTACCTGTCTCTTTTTTAATTGTAAATGCAGTTGCAATACATGGCATATATAAGAGAGCAAATACCATAAATGATAGTGCGTTAGCTTTGTTAAATAGCTCTTCCTCTTTTATTCTTGACATTAAGGATGTATTTATCTCTTCTCCTTCTACTTCTTCTGCTTTATATACTACTCCTAATGTGCTTATTATAAACTCTTTTGCTGTAATGCCAGTTATAAGGCTTACGCTCATCTTCCAATCAAAACCAAGTGGTTTGAGAGATGGTTCTACAAACTTACCAAATTGTTCTAAATAAGATACTCTCTGACTATCACTATTAATCTGGTCTTTATCTTTTAGTGGGAAATAATCCAAAGCCCATACTATAATTACTGCTAGAAGTACAACTGTTCCAATCTTTTTTGTGTATTGCCATGCTGCTTCCCACATATTAGATACTGAGTAGATAAATGAGGGTTTTCTATATCTAGGAAGTGGAATTGAATAATCTTTGATACCAAAATGAAAGAAAATTCTTTTAAAAATAAGGGCCATAGATATACCTATCACTATACCACCAAAGTATAATAGACTTATAGTTAAAACTTGATTATCTGGAAAGAATATTCCCGCAAATAGAAGAAATGTAGGTATTCTTGCGCTACAAGGAATATATGGAATCATCATCATGGTCAAAATTCTATCAGATCTCCGCTCTATAGTTCTTGTTGCCATTATTGCTGGTACATTGCAACCAAATCCCATTAGAAGCGGAATAAAAGAGCTCCCATGTAGCCCAATTTTATGCATATATCTGTCCATTACAGTAGCTGCTCTGGAAATGTATTGAGTCTCTTGTAACAGAGAGATAAAAAAGAACAGGATTAGGATATTAGGTAGAAAAGCCAAAACGCTTCCTACTCCCATTATTACACCTTGGCTTAAAAACTCAGTAAACCAACTCTCAGACATATTATCTCTGATATAAATTGCACCTCTATCCATCAGCCATTCAATACCTGCTTGTGGATATGCGCCTAAGCTGAATGTAAAGTAAAAGATTGCCCAAATTATAAGAATAAATGAGATTAATCCAGTTACTGGATGTACCAGAATTGAATCTAATTTATCACTTTTTTCTTGGCTGAGCTCTTGTAAGATTAACTCTCTCCTGCGCTTATGTTTACCAAACCTACCTTTATGACCCTCTTTTTTTGCACAATGCCTATCCTTGTCAAATGATAGACCTCTATTTTGAAAACTTTTTGTTGACATTTAGTATTGTTTTATATATGCCATCATAATCGAACCCACATTCGGTTATAAGCTCAGGAATTGTCCCCTGTTCAATGAATCTATCAGGAACTCCAAGTGGAGTTACGCTAATATTTATGTTGTTTATAGTTATGTATTCCGATACTGCAGAGAACAGACCTCCAATCACAGAGCCGTCTTCAATTGTTATAATTGAGTGACAATTGTTACATACATGCTGTAGAGCCTCTTTGTCAATTGGTTTTATGAATCTCATATTATAGTGAATATAGTCGACACCCTCTAATTTAGCCTTCTCAGCGGCCTCTTTGGCAATATTCCCTATTGGGCCTATAGTTAAAATGGCTACTCCCTTACCGTCGTGCAAAAGCTGTGCCTTGCCGGGTTCAATAAAGCTATAATTTTTAGGTATTTCTATACCCTGTCCATTACCTCTAGGATACCTAATAATGGTGGTTTTGTATATATTGTCTTGAACTGAGAACATAATATCTCTAAGTTCTGCTTCATTAATAGGAGAGAATATAGATAAATTGGGAATAGGTCTAAAGTAACTCAAATCGAAGACACCGTGGTGAGTTGCTCCATCTTCTCCAACTAGCCCTGCTCTGTCTAGACAAAAAATAACTTTCAAGTCTTGAGTGGCAACATCGTGAATAACATTGTCATATGCTCTTTGCATAAAACTAGAGTAGATATTGCAATAGGGTAGTATACCTTGAGATGCCAATCCTGCAGAAAAAGTTACAGCATGTTGTTCTGCAATTCCAACATCAAATGCTCTTTCTGGCATTTGGGCCATTAGAATATTCATAGAGCAACCACTTGGCATGGCAGGTGTTACGCCAACAACTTTTGAATTTGTTTTTGCAATCTCAAGAAGGGTATTGCCAAAGACATCTTGGTATTTTGGAGCCTTTTTAATGGAACTCTCAATTCGTTCTCCTGTCTCTTTATCGAATGCTCCAGGAGCATGCCAGACTACCTGATTCTCTTCTGCGGGTTTGAAACCCTTTCCTTTTTTTGTTATAATGTGGAGTAATTTAGGACCGGGAATCTCTTTAATATCTTTGATAGTGCTAATCATCATCTCTAGATTGTTGCCGTCAATAACACCAAAATATCTAAAACCTAAGGACTCAAAAATAGAGCCTTTATCCATTATTGCTGTTTTTGTGCTAAATGCAAATCGTTTTAGAAGAGATCTTATTTTTTTGGAGCCTACTAAATCCCAAACTCTTTTTTTTGTAGTATTATATATTTGAGATGTGGATATCTTAATCAGGTAGTTATGAAGTGCACCAACATTTTTATCTATAGATATTTGGTTATCGTTAAGTATTACCAAAATATCAGATTTTTCTGCTCCAGCGTTATTTAAACCCTCAAAAGCTAAGCCTCCAGTCATAGCTCCATCTCCAATAACTGCGACTACTTTATTATCGAGTCCTTTAATTTTAGAGGCAAGAACCATTCCTAGTGCAGCAGAAATAGATGTTGATGAGTGACCAACACCAAAAGAGTCGTATTCTGACTCTTTCATTTTTGGAAATCCGCTAAGACCTTTATATGTTCTATTAGTGCAAAACTGATCTCTACGACCAGTTATAATTTTATGGGAGTAGGCCTGATGACCTACATCCCATACTATTTTATCTATTGGAGTATTGTAAAGATAATGTAGAGCGATTGTTAGTTCTACTGTTCCAAGACTAGCACCTATGTGTCCAGGATTTAAAGCGCAACAATGAATAATGTGCTCTCTAATCTCCTGAGCAAGTTTTTCTAGCTCTTGAATGGTTAGGTTCTTTAAATCTTTCGGGTCATTAACTTTACTTAATATCTCCATTTTAACTATTTTTTAATATTGGGCAGTTGTAAACCATACCCTTTTTTCTTGTCCTCTATCTTAACCATATATGCAAGAAGAATTGCAAATGAACACATTCCTGCAAAGATCATCATAGGTAGAGTGTAGTCATATTTATTTACCTCTATACCATTAATTACATGTGTGCCAATAATACAGTATTTATCAAGAACAAACCCAATTAATACAGGCATACCCCACAAACCGATATTCTGAATGTAAAAAGTAAGAGCATAAGTTGTGCCAAGTTGTCTTTCTGGCATTATTTTAGCCAATGATGGCCACATTGCCGAAGGAACCATAGAAAAAGCAACCCCTAATAGAATCATTAAAACGACAGCAGCCACCCAATGAGTAATAAATGGAGCAGCAAATAGAGAGTGAATAATTACAATCATAAATGATCCAATGATCATTAAATCTGCACCATGACCATATTTGTCATAAATTCTACCAAAAAGAGGAGTAAGAATTATTGCTCCAAAAGGTAGCATTCCAGGTATTGTTCCAGCTATTTTGGGATCAACTGAAAACTTATTAACCATTAAATCTGTTGCAAACTTTATAAAAGGGAACGCTGCTGAATAAAATACAACGCAAAGCAAAGCTATTAACCAAAAACCTTTGTTTGTTATTATTGACTTAACATCATTCCAATTAAATGACTCTTCTTGGTTATTTATATCTAGACTTAATTCTTTATCTAATTTTTTATCGTAGAAAGAGTATACTATAAATGCAAAAGCTCCAGCAACCATTAGAGCTAGTCCAAATAGAACAGATGGTGATACACTTTGATATTTTGCAGCAATCATAGGAGAGAAAATTAAAGCAGCAGCAGAACCTATTCTTGCAATTGCTAATTGCATACCCATAGCTAAGGCTAACTCTTTTCCTTTAAACCACTTTACAATTGTTTTACTAACGGTGATACCAGCAACCTCGGCTCCTACTCCAAAAATCCCGAACCCAACAACAACCCAAACTACCTGAGCTTTTAACCCAAATATAGAGGTTTGTTCAATTAGTTCTGGTTTTGTAATTGCCCAGTATTTGATTACAAGGCCAATTACCATAAAAAGGCATGATGTTATTCCGCTAAAACGGATTCCCATTTTATCAAGTAAAAGCCCTCCTAGTATTAGCATTCCCAGAAAAACATTAAAGAGGGAATATGAGCTACTAAACCAACCATACTCCGTGCTTGACCATAAATTGTGTTGTTCCAACATGGTTTTAAGCGGGGAGAAAATATCAGAGGCTAGGTAGGCCGCAAACATGGTAAGTGATACCAAGAATAGCATAGACCAACGGATTACCGCAGAGTCTTTAAGTAAAGAGTTGTTTTTCATAAATTGATATAATTAGTGTATAAATGATTGTTGAGGTTACTCTTCATTTCTAATGATAGTTTGACTTCTGTCGGGGCCTAAAGATATTATCTTTATTGGGACACCAACCTCTTTCTCTATAAATCGCACATAATTCATAAATTCAAATGGAAGATCCTGCTCCTTTGTAATCTTAGTTAAATCTTTCTTCCACCCCTTGAACTCTTTGTATACAGGCTCTATCTTTGCAAATGGATCAAAAGGAACAGAGTCTGTAATAGTCTCTCCAATTTTATAATGTGTAGCAATTTTTATTGTTGTGAATGAGTCTAAAACATCTGCTTTCATCATAATGAGGTTATCAGCACCATTTAACATCACAGCGTATTTAAGAGCAACCAAATCTAACCATCCGGTTCTTCTAGGCCTACCTGTAGTTGCTCCAAATTCAGACCCTAGTTTTCTTAAATTTTCACCAGTATCATCGTTAAGTTCTGTTGGAAAAGGACCGCTTCCAACTCTTGTGCAGTAGGCTTTGAAAATTCCAGATACAGACCCTATTTGTTTTGGAGCTATTCCAAGTCCGATACAAGCTCCAGCTGTAATTGTATTAGATGAGGTTACAAATGGATATGATCCATAATCTATATCAAGTAATGAACCTTGAGCTCCTTCTGCTAATACTCTTTTATTATCGTGAACTAATTTGTTAATATGATATTCACAATCAATTAGTTTAAACTCCTTAATATATTCTAGTGAATCGAACCACTCTTCTTGATTCTGATTGGGATCGTAAGAGAAATCGAATTGTTTAAGAAACATTATGTGTTTCTCTTTAAGTATATTATATCTTTGAAGAAAATTATCTGTTACGATATCTCCTATTCTTATGCCATTTCTACCCGTCTTATCCATATAGGTAGGGCCTATTCCCTTTAATGTAGATCCAATTTTTGACTCTCCTTTTGCTTGCTCAGATGCAGCATCAATTATTCTATGAGTAGGAAGAATTAAATGGGCTTTTTTAGATATAAGAATTCGCTCTTTAACAGGGACTCCGGCATCTTCTAGTTTTTTACACTCTTGTCTAAATATTATTGGATCAATAACAACTCCACTACCGATTATATTTTGTGTATTTTTACGAAACACACCAGAAGGAATAGTATGAAGAACAAATTTTTGATCTTCAAACTGAAGTGAGTGCCCAGCATTTGGCCCTCCCTGAAATCTTGCAATAACTGGATAATTTTTAGCAAGAACATCAACAATTTTTCCTTTCCCCTCATCTCCCCATTGGAGACCTAATACAACATCTACTTTCATGGTTATATTTAAAAATTAAAATGGTAAATCATCAATTACAGAGTCATTGTCAGAGCCAAAATCACTGTTTTTAGCCTCCTCTTTTTTATTAGAAGGATTATTATAATGACTAAAATCGGTAGAACTATTTGAAGACGATGCTCTGGTTTCTGAAGAGACTCTGTCTAAAATAATAACATTATCTGCTATTATATCTGTAGAATACTTTTTTTCATTTGTATTTTTATCTACCCAGCTATTTGTTCTAATTTTCCCTTCTATGTATAGTCTATTCCCCTTTTTTACATATTTATCTACAATTTCTGATAATCCTCTCCAGCACACAATATTGTGCCATTCGGTGTTCTCTTGAACATTCCCTTGTTTGTCTTTATATCTTTCTGATGTAGCTAAAGAGAATCGAGATACAGAGCTATTGTTGTCAAACATCCTTGTTTCGGGATCTTTACCAACGTTTCCAATAAGAATTACTTTATTTAAAGACATATCTCAATATTTTTGTAACACAAAGATAAAAAAATTTAGTAACGATTAATTACTTTATTGATCGCATCAAGATTTGGCTCAATACCTGTAAATAGTTTGAAAGCTGGAATGGCTTGATTTATCAGCCAATGCTCTCCTTTTATATATTTTTTGCATTTGCAAGCGTTTAATATTGGACTTTTGTAATTAGCCTCAAATATGTAAGATTTGCTAAAATCTAGTTTATCTAGATTGTTAATGGGAAAATCTATAGTGTAGATTATAACTTTGTCGGCAAGATCAATGTATTGTAGTTGATCTAACTCCAAAGAGGATATGTTTAGATTTTTTGCAATTTCTACTGCTTTATTGTAGCTTCGATTAACAATAGTTGTCTCTTTGTCTCTAGTAGCGTAGGCTGCAGATTTTGCAGCACCACCACCTCCAATAATTATTATAGGTAGATTCTCTAAACTATGTTCTTTTAGCGTAGATGTAATGCCAATAATATCTGTATTATAGGCTTTGAATTGATTGTCGGTGTAGATTATTGTATTTGCAGATTTAGCCATTTTTGCATCATAATCTATATAATGGCAATATTCTAAGATCTCCTCTTTAAAAGGGGAGGTGACATTAAAAGCTTTTATCTCTCTATTTTTGATTATTCCAAGAGCTTCATCAATCGATTTAGTATCAATTAGGATATAGTCAAATAAAGATGAGTAATTATGATATGCAGCCTTAAATAACTTAGGACTAAGTGAGTGCTGAATAGAGTATCCTATTAGTGCAAATTTATCCACGTTTGTAGTATTAATAAATTCCACGTTGTCTAATTGCTTCGTAGCATATGATGGCAGTGCTAACAGAAACATTCAACGAATCTAATTTCCCTAACATAGGAATTTTGATTCTGTAATCGGCTCTCTCTCTCCAAAAAGTTTTTAATCCATCCGACTCACTCCCCATAACTATTGCCGATGGTTTTGTGAGATTGGTTTTAGTATACCACTTTGAGGCTTGTAGCTCAGCAGTTAATATGGATATATTATTTGATTTTAGCCAAGAATATATCTCTTGGGACTCTGCACAAACAACTTGCTGGGTGAAAACACCTCCAATGCTTGATCTTATAATATTTGGATTATAGAGGTCTGTTAGTGGATCGCAAATAATAACAGCATCTATCATTGCTGCATCTGCAGTACGGAGGATTGCTCCCAGGTTTCCAGGTTTTTCGATGCTCTCTAATATGACAACTATAGGGTTATTAGATAGAGTAATCTGCTCTAAAGAGCGCTCTTTTGCTTCAAAGATTGTAATTATTCCCTCAGTCCCTCCTCTGTAGGCTAGTTTTTCATAAATATCTTTGGATAAAGAGTATGTGGGGATATTTAAAGAGAGTAGGGGATGATTCTTGTCAATTATTTGTGGACAATAATAAATCTCATATGGAGTAAAACCACCACTGATGGCATTTTGGACCTCTCTCTCTCCCTCTACGCAAAAAAGAGCTCTCTCTCTTCTATGTTTTGATTTTTCCAAAAGAAGAGAGAGTTCTTTAACTTTTAAGTTTTTTGAGGATGAGATATGGTTATGTTCCATTTATAACTATTGATCTTTTTCTGTAGATGTTTTTTCTGGTCTCATTTGAGGGAAAAATAGAACATCTTGTATTGAGGATGAGTTAGTCATAAACATAGTAAGACGGTCTATTCCAATACCCATTCCAGATGTTGGAGGCATTCCATATTCTAATGCACGTACAAAGTCCATATCGATAAACATTGCTTCATCATCTCCTTTGTCTTTTAGTTTGACCTGATCTTTGAATCTTTCTAGTTGATCAATTGGGTCATTCAATTCGCTGTATGCATTTGCAAGCTCTTTGCCATTAACAAAAAGTTCAAATCTTTCAGTTAGCATTGGATTTGATCTATGTCTTTTTGTGAGAGGAGATGTTTCAACGGGGTAATCTGTAATAAATGTTGGTTGAATAAGATGTTTTTCGCAGTATTCTCCAAAAATTGCATCAATAAGTTTACCAACACCCATTGTCTTATCTATGGTTATATTAAGATCTTTACAAACCTCTCTAAGTTGATCTTCATTCATGCCTGCTACATCTACATTGGCATACTCTTTTATTGCCTCTAGCATAGGAAGTCTTCTATAAGGAGCTTTAAATTCAATCTCTCTATCTCCTAGGGTAACTGTGGTCTTATTGTGAAGAGATATGGCAACTTTTTCTATCATCTTTTCTACAAACTCCATCATCCAGAAATAGTCTTTGTATGCTACATAGATCTCTAGAACTGTAAATTCAGGATTATGAGTTCTGTCCATTCCTTCATTTCGAAAGTCTTTAGCAAACTCATATACTCCAGTAAAACCACCTACAATTAAACGTTTCAAATATAATTCATTAGCAATTCTCAAATATAGAGGTATATCTAATGCGTTATGATGAGTTATAAAAGGCCTAGCAGTTGCTCCTCCAGGTATTGGTTGCAAGATAGGAGTCTCAACTTCTAGATAACCATGAGAATTGAAAAACTCTCGCATAGTGTTTACTATCTTTGTTCTTTTAATAAACACATCTCTAACATTTTCATTAACAATGAGATCTACGTATCTCATTCGGTATCTTTGTTCTGGGTCTTTAAATGCATCAAAAACCTGCCCCTCTTTCTCCTTTACTATTGGTAGAACTTTAAGAGATTTACTTAAAACCTTAAGCTCTTTTACGTGAACAGATAGTTCACCAGCTTGAGTTATAAATGCATAACCTTTTATCCCAATAATATCGCCAATATCTAATAATTTTTTAAATACTGTATTATATAATTTTTTGTCTTCTGTTGGACATATTTCGTCCCGTTTTATATAGGCTTGAATTCTTCCTGTTTGATCTTGAAGAACTATGAATGAGGCTGCGCCCATAATTCTTCTAGACATAATTCTTCCTGCAATAGAGATCTCTTGTAAATTGTTTTGTTCTGGATTAAAGTCCTCTTTAATCTGCTGAGTTGTGATATTTACGTCGTAAGATTCGGCTGGATAGGGATCTATACCTATCTCTCTCATAACCTTGAGAGACTCTCTTCTGATAAGTTCCTGTTCGTTTAACTCAGTAATTTCCATTTATATCTTATATTTTATTGATCTACAAAAGTAATTTTTTTTAATAACATTTGAAATAAAAC
>LUYZ01000160.1 GCA_001603425.1 Bacteroidales bacterium Bact_08 | reverse complement strand
AAAAAAGAGGCTAACTCGCCTCTTAAATAACTATTTAATAGATAAAATATTATCTCTTATTTTTAATATAAGTCTCTCTCTAGCCTCTTTACTTGCCCAACCTATATGCGGAGAAAAGATAACTTTTTCTCTCTTTTTTATAGACAATAACGGATTTTCTTTCTCAAGAGGCTCCTTAGTAAATACATCAACAACAGCCCCAGATATAAGATCAAAATCAATAGCTGTAGCCAAATCTGCTTCGTTAACAATTCCGCCTCTACCCATATTAACAACAATTGCCGATGGTTTCATCAATTTAAATTGAGGCATTGCTATTAAATTATTAGTCTTTTGATTAAGAGGTGCATGAATAGATATAATATCACTTTTACCTAAAAGCTCATTCAATCCAACTGACTCATAATCTTTACAATGAGCTACTCCACTAGTAGGGAAATAGTTAACAATTGCACCAAAGGCAGAGGCAATAGAGGCTACTTTTTTACCAATATTACCCATACCAATTATACCAAACTGCTTTCCTTTTAACTCAAAAAATGGGAATCTATTATTTGTAAATATTAGACTGTCTGAATACTCTCCACTCATTACATAGTTATTATAATACTCTACATTGTTAATCAATGCTAAAAGAGATCCAAAAGTAACTTGTGCAACACTATCTGTAGAGTAATCTACAACATTCTTAACCTCTATTCCTTTAGAGTTTGCATACTCAATATCAACATTATTGGTTCCAGTAGCAGCAACGCAGATTAATTTTAGAGATTTTGCAGCATCAATAACAGCTGGAGTAATAACAACTTTATTAACTATTAAAACATCACAATTATTGATTCTTGGAATAATCTCTGATTCACTAGTAGTTGGATAACTAATTAAACCACCTAAACTCTCTAACGGAGAGAGATCTATATCCATACCTAAAGTAGAAGAGTCTAAAAAAACTAACCTCATGACAAAAGTGTATATTATAAATAAAAAAAAGCAAATAGTTAAAACCATTTACTTTAACAATTGTGCCCAGAACAAGACTCGAACTTGCACACCGTAACCGGCACTACCCCCTCAAAGTAGCGTGTCTACCAATTTCACCATCTGGGCTTAACGGCTGCAAATATAGAGTTTTTTTTTGTAACTTAGCAAAAATTAAAACTCAAAGTTATGAACGATAATTTTAAAAAACAGATACAAGAAATTTCAGATATTTCAGAAATATCTCAAATTTTTAAACAAAGTACTCAACTTAAAGAGAGTATAGAACATTTTTCTAATCATTCATTTAGCCCAG
>LUYZ01000051.1 GCA_001603425.1 Bacteroidales bacterium Bact_08 | reverse complement strand
ACCTAATACTGTTAATATAATGAAAAAAATTGCAAGCTTTTTAGTAATGAGTATTATAACAACATTATCCTACTCTCAAATTACAATTATTCCAAAACCCAACTCTTTAGAAATTAACGATGAGTATTTCAAGATTAATAATCAGACTGTTATTTATTCAAACGAAAAGAATAAATCCAATATTTCATACTTAAATGAGTACCTCAATCGAGGAACAAATCTTAAAATAGAATCAGTTAAAAGTAAACCAATAAACAACTATATTATCTTAGATATATCATCTTCATATGAAATTCCTAATGAAGGGTATAATTTGATTGTAGGCAAAAACGGTATAGTAATAAAAAGCTCCACAGAAGCTGGAATCTTTTATGGTATACAATCTCTTTTACAGATGCTTCCTGCCACAGTATACTCAGGTAAAATAGATAATACTGAATTAATAGTTCAAGGAGTAAATATATCTGATTATCCAAGATTTAGTTATAGAGGAATGATGCTAGATGTTTCTAGAACTTTTTTTGATGCAAAAACAGTTAAACAATATATAAATTGGCTAGCATATCATAAAATTAATAAATTTCACTGGCATTTAACTGACGATAATGGCTGGAGAATTGAGATAAAAAAATATCCAAAACTAACTCAACTTGGTGCCTGGAGAGGTGATAATGAAGTACTAAGTCCATCTTTTGGTTCTGGAAGTGCTAGATATGGCGGATATTATACTCAAGAAGAGATAAAAGATATTGTTGCATATGCAGCAGAGAGGCATATAGAGATAATCCCTGAAATAGATTTACCAGGTCATAGTAGGGCAGTTACAGCCTCTTATCCAAATGTTGGCTGTGACGGAGATGATAATTCTGTAAGCGTACAAGGTGAATCAAATAATGTTTGGTGTGTAGGTAAAGAGGATAACTTTAAGATGCTCGAAAATATAATTAAAGAGGTTGCTTCTCTTTTTCCTTCTAAATATATTCATATTGGGGGAGATGAGGTTAATTACGACGCTTGGGATAATTGCCCTCATTGTCAAAATCTTATGAAAAAAAGAGAGATGAAAAAGCATGAAGAGTTGCTAAACTACTTTGTTAGAAGAATGGAATCTATTTTAGAAAAACACGGAAAATATATGGCAGGTTGGGACGAAATTCTAGATGGAGGAGAACTCAAACCCAATACAAGAGTTTATGCATGGAGAAGTGTTGCCAAAGGAATTGAGTCTGTAACTAAAGGTCAGCCTACCATAATGATGCCTGGAGAGTTTTGTTACTTTGACATGAAACAATCTAACGTTGAAAGAGGGCATAACTGGGCAGGAATTGTCACAACAGAGAAAAGTTATTCGCTAGATCCTATAGCTACAGCAGAACTAAACGATAAACAGGCTAACCTAATAGTTGGTGTACAAGCAGCACTATGGACAGAATTACTAGGCTATCCTAATAGATTTATTGAATATCAAACCTTTCCAAGAATTGCTGCAATTGCAGAAGTTGGATGGACAAACCCAGAGAATAAAGACTGGAATAATTTTAAAAGTAGATTAAGATCTGCGCATTATGAAAGAATGTATCAGATGGGTATTGCTTTCCGATTAGAGCCTCCAAAAGCCGATTATATAAATGGTTCAATTATAGTTATTTCTCCTGAGCCTTGGCTAGTAGTTAGATATACAACAGATGAGTCTGAGCCTAATATGTATTCTCCAATTTATAGAGGAGAAATTATTACAGATAGAGCTCATAAATTTAGGTTTGCAACTTTTTATAAAGATGAAATAAAAAGTGTCTCTATTAAACCAGAAAATGCAAATTATACTTATTTAAAACCTGTTACAAGAGTAGAGACAAACATGACTGAGAATATTAAATTCCCTATAAAAAATGTTACAGACTATAACTTTAATACATACTTTAGAACATCTTCAAGAACAAAAGAGGGAGATTATTTCACATATATTTTTGAGGAGCCTGTAAAAGCGTCAAGAATAACGATAGAAACAGGCATTCCTCAAATTACATTTTATGGAGTTACAGATGGTTATGCGGAATATAGCTATAATGGAGTTGATTATGAAGGCAAAACCTTTTTTAACAAAAACACAGCTATTCTATTCCCTATAAAACCTGTACTAAAAATTAGAATTACAATAACTAAACCTAATGATGGGCATATATTATCTCTACAAGATCTAAAAATAGAGGAGTAGTAAATATATTATTAATATATACCAGAATAAGCTCCAATTACAGAGTCATCTAGATCTCTATATAGTAATTGGAGCTCTTTTTTATCAATACCCTCTCTTCTCCATCTCTCTATTGGCTCCTTAAATAATCTAAATATATATTGATCAACAGAGCTTAACTGCTGCATATATCCTGTCTTATCTCTATTGTATATTAGATTAAATTTAAAATATCTCTTTCCACTACCTCTCTCTACAGGAAAAATTCTATATTTTAACTCAAGAGCCATATCACAAGCATATGCATTATTAGTATTATCAGATTTTACAGCAATAGAAGGTAAAACTCCCCCTGCACTTACCCAGGCTGGTACAGCCACACCTGTTGGTGGATAACCTAAAATAGTCCACATTGTAGTTAAATCTGGAGACTCTCCATTTTTAACTCCTTGAACAATAACAGAAGCAGTAGAAGATCTTCTAGGAATAAAATCCATATCGATAAACCAACCACTATCTAGTGATTTTTCAGATAAATCTATATCTAATAAAGAGTGATAGAACGATCTAGATAAACTATTAAAAATCCAATGAGGAGTAATGTCACCATAAGAGGATTTACGTGAAAGAATAGTATTAGCATTCATATATCTTATATACCCCATCCCTTCGTTAAATCTACCTGTATATGAGAAATTAGTATATACTAAATATCCTAATGGAGCAATCTTTGGATCATTAACATCTAATTTAACAAAAGAATGATTATTGACTTCATAATATGCAGCTCCTCCTTTAGAATCAATAACTCCAAAATTAGCCTCAACTCTCATAGGTCTCGGATAATTATTTATAAACTCTTCAAACTCCTCTAAACTTGAACATACAGAAAGTGCCTTGAACATAAAAACACCCTCCTGATCCATCTCCTTAACATCATCATCTTTTAGATTATACGAAGCAGTATTCATAATTGAAAAACCAGCACTATTTGTACCAATCCACACTACCCCACCCTCATCTGGACTATTTACTAAACCAATGAAATTATGTTTATCACCTTTAAAAAATTCTAATCTATTATTATCCTCGCCAGTATCCCTATGTTTCCATAAAAGCGGTCTCCCATCTGGTGTCAATTTTCCAGTAATAATTGCCGATGTACATGAATAGATCTCTGTGGTACTAAAAACAAAAAAAAGCACTGCAGATAAATAAATTAAAACGTTTTTCATAATAAAATAAATTAAAATAATGATGGATCTGGTTTATATCTCTCTATAGATAAATGACTATATGCTAAATCTGTAACCTCTCTTCCTCTAGGCGTTCTGTGAATAAACCCCTCTTTTATTAAATAGGGCTCATACACCTCCTCTATGGTTCCTATATCTTCACTCACTGCTGTAGCTATAGTTCCTACTCCAACAGGGCCTCCCTTAAATTTATTAATAATAGTGGTTAAAATTTTATTATCCATAGAATCTAAACCTCTTTTATCTATATTTAAAGCATCCAACGCATAAACTGTGATATTATAATCGATATCACCGCTACCTTTTACTTGAGCAAAATCTCTAACTCTTCTTAATAACGAATTTGCAATCCTAGGCGTACCCCTACTTCTTCTTGCAATCTCCTCAGCAGCAGTACTATCAATTTCAACATTTAAAATAGAAGCACTTCTGATAATAATATTTAATAATGTCTCAATATTATAATATTCTAAATGAGATTGAATTCCAAATCTAGCTCTTAAAGGAGATGTTAAAAGACCACTTCTAGTAGTTGCTCCAACAAGTGTAAAAGGATTTAAACTAATTTGAACAGATCTAGCTCCAGGGCCCTTGTCAATCATCAAATCTATTGTATAATCTTCCATAGCAGAGTATAAATACTCTTCAACAACAGGTGAAAGTCTGTGAATTTCATCAATAAAAAGAACATCACCTTTATTCAAACCAGTTAATAGACCAGCAAGATCTCCTGGCTTATCTAGAACAGGACCAGATGTAATTTTTAAATCAACACCCATTTCATTAGCAACTATATGAGCTAATGTAGTTTTCCCCAAACCCGGAGGACCATGTAATAAAAGATGATCCAAAGATTCCTCTCTCATTTTTGCTGCTTGGACAAAAATTTTTAAATTTTCTATAATTTTGTCTTGCCCACTAAACTGCGCAAAATCTTTTGGGCGAATCTGATTTTCATAATCTCTATCTACAGATCTTTTCTCCTCTCTAGGATTAAAACTAACCATTTAAAAACAATTTTCAACAATAATTAATAAATACAAATATATACTATTTATTATATAAATATATTGTTTTTATTATTGTTTGTTAATATGTTAATAACATAAATAGTCAACAATTTTACGTACTTATAAAGATCATTTTAACAGACATTTCAACATATGTTCAAAAATTTTATTTACTGATTTATAGATTTTTAAATCGGAAAATAAGGAGTTGTTAACAATTGTTGATAAATATGAGATTTTTAAATTAACACTATTAACATGTTTAAAAGTTATGGATAGTTGTTAGAAAACTTAGTGAAACTATTTTTGCTTATATCTGCCGATTTTTTATATATATATTTTCCTTTATGAGTTATCAGAAGTTTTCAATAGTTATTAATAGTTATTAACCAAAAGATGTTAATAACTATATTTGCACACAATTATGGATAAACAAGAGTATATTAATATTTTTAAAGACCAAAAGCCTGTAAAAGAGCTTTTTAAGCTATATAACGAAAAGAGATCAGATACTTTTCTAATAAAGGGGCTATACTCCTCATCAAAATCTTTTGCAATATCTGCAGCATCTGTCAAAGGAATAAATATAGTAATTTTAAATAATAGACAAGATGCAGAATATTGTACCTCTGATTTATATAGAATTGATAATGAGGATAATATTTTATTTTTTCCAGCTTCTAAAGATGTAAATAAACGTTTTAATATAAGTGATTCTTCTAGTTTAGTTCAGAGAACACATACTCTTAATCGGATTAATAGTTTTCTATCTGATAGTGGAGAGAGAGCAAAATTAATAATAGTTACGTATCCTCAGGCGGTAGAAGAGTTAATTATAGAGCAATCAAAATTTATAGATAGTATTTTAAAAATATCTAAAGGCGATGAGTTGAGTCACGATTTTATTAAAGAGATTCTATTTGAATATGGATTTTGTAAAAGTGATTATGTTTCAGAACCTGGTCAATTTGCATTAAGAGGAGGAATTATAGATATTTTTTCTTTTTCTGACAATAGACCATATAGAGTAGATTTTTTTGGTGATACAGTAGAAAATATTAAAATATTTGACATTGATTCTCAAAGATCTGTACAAGAGGTAAACTCTGTAGATATTTTGCCAAACATAACGGATCGGCAAAGTGAGAATATTATTTCGATTTTTGATTTTTGTCAAAATAAATCTACATTATGGATTAGTGATGTAGATTATCTTTTGGGAAAATTTGATAATGATTTATTTAATAATATAATTAACTCTCATAAAACATTTCTTTTTTCGCCTGTTATTGAAAATAGCTCAATTTATAGCAAAATAGTGGAGTTTGATACTACGCCACAGCCGATATTTAATAAGAATTTTAGTTTATTAGCAGAGGATATTAAGTTAAATATATCAAGGGGATACAAAGTATCTATACTGACTGAGAGTGCTTCGCAGACTGAGAGAATAGCTGCTATTTTATCGGAGTTTTCTAAATCGGGCAAACTAGATTATACAATTGAGCCAATCTCTATTCATGAAGGATTTGTAGATAATATATCAAAAAGGTGTTTGTATACCGATCACCAAATATTTGATCGCCACAGAAGAGTAAAACTATTTAAAAGTGTAGAGAAAAGTGAGAAATTAACAATTAATGAGCTTAATGCATACGAAATTGGAGACTATATTGTACATATAGATCACGGTGTTGGTCAATTTGGAGGATTGGTTAAGACAAATCTAAATGGTAAAGAGCAAGAGGCTGTTAAGTTAATATACAAAGATGGAGATGTGATTTTTGTTTCCGTTCACGCTCTTCACCGAATTGCTAAGTATAGATCTAAAGATGCAGAGTCTCCAAAAATATATAAACTTGGAACAGGAGCATGGCAAAAGATAAAAAGTCAGACTAAAGCTAAGGTTAAAGATATTGCAAAAGATCTGATTGATTTGTATTCAAAAAGAAAGGATGTTAAGGGCTTTGCTTTTTCTCCTGACTCTTTTTTGCAACATGAGCTAGAGGCTTCATTTATGTATGAAGATACTCCAGACCAGTACAAGTCAATAACTGCTGTAAAAGCCGATATGGAGCAAGAGTATCCTATGGATAGGTTAGTTTGTGGAGATGTTGGTTTTGGTAAAACAGAGATTGCAATTAGAGCATCATTTAAAGCTGTTGCCGATAATAAGCAGGTTGCTGTATTAGTTCCAACAACGATACTCTCTTTACAGCATTATAGGTCATTCTCTAAAAGATTAAAAGAGTTCCCATGTAAAATTGAGTATATAAGTCGGCTAAAGAGTGCAAAAGAGATTAGAGAGATATCTGATAAACTAAAGAGTGGAGAAATTGATATAATTATAGGAACCCATCGATTATTAAACAAAGAGATAGGGTTTAAAGATTTAGGACTGCTTGTTATTGACGAAGAGCAGAAGTTTGGAGTTGCTGCAAAAGAGAGGCTAAAGCAGATTAAATTAAATGTAGATACATTAACATTATCGGCAACACCTATTCCAAGAACCTTGCAATTCTCTTTGTTGGGAGCAAGAGACTTATCTATAATCTCTACTCCACCACCAAATAGGCAACCAATAAGTACTCATTTGATTGATTTGGATTGGGAGTTTATAAAAGAGGTTATAAATCAAGAGATAGAAAGAGGTGGTCAAATTTTTTTCGTTCACAACAGAGTAGAAGATATAAAGGCAATAGAGGATACAATAAAGTCTATTATTCCAACAATAAAAAGCTGTATTGCACATGGTCAGATGGCTCCTGCCGATCTGGAGAAAAGAATATTAGATTTTATATTGGGTGATTATGATATACTAATTGCAACAACCATTGTAGAAAATGGAATTGATATACCTAATGCAAACACAATAATAATTAATAATGCTCAAAATTTTGGATTGAGTGATCTTCACCAATTAAGAGGAAGGGTAGGGAGGTCAAATGTAAAGGCATATTGTTATTTAATTACTCCGCCAGTTTCTAACTTAAAAGATGATGCTAGAAGAAGATTGAAGGCAATAGAAACCTTTTCTGATTTAGGTAGTGGATTTAATATAGCTATGCAGGACTTAGATATTAGAGGAGCGGGAAATCTTTTGGGAGCCGAGCAGAGTGGATTTATTGCCGATATGGGATTTGAAACTTATCAAAGAATTTTAGAGGAGGCTTTTATTGAGATTAAACATGAAAAGGGTTTTGATGAAGAGACTAAAGAGTCATATGTTAGTGATTGTATTATTGATACAGATCTTGAGATTCTAATACCAGATAGTTATATTAGTATAACTGCAGAGAAAATTAGATTATATAAAGATTTGGATAGTATATTGTCTGAGGAAAAACTTGAGCAATTTAGAGAAGAGTTAGAAGATAGATATGGAAAGTTGCCAAAACAGGTAGAGCAGTTAATGTTTGTTGTTAAGCTCAGATGGCTTGGTATTGAGCTAGGGTTTGAAAAGATAGTATTAAAAGGTTCAAAGATGTTAGCCTACTTTGTTTCAGATCAGAAATCCTCGTACTATTCGGGTAATAAATTTGCCTCTATTTTAAATTATATTCAAAAAGAGAGTAAAATTTTTAGAATTAAAGAGCAAAACAATAAATTATTAATATCTGCTGATAATGTAAAATCGGCAGAAAATGCATATAATATTTTTTTTAAGATGAAGTTATAATTTTTTATACCTTTGCTGTCCGTGGTAAATTTATTATTAGATATAGGTAATTCCTCTGTAAAAGCCTCATTTTGTAAAGATCTTTCTTTAGAGAATATTATAAGATATGATGGCACAGATATAATCTCATTTGTACTCTCCCTTATTGATAGAGAAGAGGTGAGTTCTGTGGTCATATCATCTGTTAGAGATATAGATAGCAAATTGATTGAAACGGTAGAGAGTAGGGGAGTTTCTCTCTATATAATTGGTAATAATGTTGATTCACCAATAATTAATAGATATAAATCTGTGTCTACATTAGGTTCAGATAGATTGATGGCTGCAGTTGCCGTAAAATATCTTTTTCCTAATAGAGATGTTATAATTTTTGATTTTGGAACAGCTCTAACTGTGGATTTTGTAAATAGTAAAGGAGAATATTTAGGTGGTAATATTTCTCCTGGTTTAAGTACAAGATTTAAAGCTTTAAATAGTTTTACAAATAGACTTCCTCTTATTGATTCTAGAGTTGTTAAAAACGAAATAGGGGAATCAACAGAGTCCGCAATAGAGAGTGGTGTAATTTTAGGTCTGATTTTTGAAGTTGAGGGGTATATGAGAAAATACCCTAATCATATATATGTAATAACTGGTGGTGATGCGAATTTTTTTGGAGAAAAACTTAAAAGTTCGATATTTGTAGTTTACAACTTAGTCTTGATGGGAATGGCCCATACAATAAATAATTATGCAAAATAGAAGAATTAAAGAGTTTTTTATAGCGGTTGTAATACTGCTTACTTTTAATAATATATCTTTTTCTCAAGATACCGATGCTTTAGGTACCTTTACTCCATACTCAATTTTTGGGTTAGGGGATATTAATAAAGGAGGTACTGCTTTTAATAAAGCAATGGGTGGTACAGGCATTGCCATTAGAGAGAATAGATTGATTAATTTAGTTAATCCAGCAGCTATTAGCTACAGAGATACTCTCTCTTTTATGTTAGATTTTGGTGTTACTCAGAGTGGTCATTATTCAAAGAGTGATAATAAATCATCGGCTTATAATGTGTTTAATATGCATCACGTTGCATTAACTTTTCCGATTTATAAAAAATCGGCATTTGTAGCTGGTATAATGCCATATAGTAATATAGGTTATAAATTTGATACTGTAGAGACAAGGCCAGAGATTATTAATGAATTGGGATATATTAGATATCAAAAATATGGTACAGGTGGTATAACTAAATCATTTATGGGGGCATCTTTTGTCTTTTTAGATAAGTTTTCATTTGGTGCCGAAGGAATATACTATTTCGGAACAATTGATAAGTATTCAAATGCTAATTTTATTACTAATCCAAATTATAGAGCAATCAATACAGGTATAGATCATACTATTAGCTCTTTTTCTGGTAAATTAGGATTACAGTATAGTACTAAAGTAAAAAATGATTTAGACTTAACAGTTGGTGCTACTTGGTTAATTGGGTCAAAATTAGGAGGAGACTTCTCTAGATACTCTTATGCATATGGTTCAAGGGGTAATATTGATACTGTTTATAGCTCCACTGTGAACGAAACCTTTTTAGAGATTCCCAATGAATATGGGATAGGTTTTTCGTTAAGAAAGAAAGACAAATGGTTAATTACAGCAGACTATATTAGACAAGATTGGAGTGACGTTGATTTTTTGCCGACACCTGGAGTGGATTTTAGAACTGCGGCAAGTAATTCTTTCAGATTTGGATTTGAATATATTCCAAATAGATATGATGTAAGATATTATTCAAAAAGAGTATCTTATAGAGGTGGTTTCTATTATGATAACTCATACATGAAGGTGTCTGGTAAGCAGATAAATGCTATGGGTGTAACACTTGGAGCAACATTACCGATCTTTAGATTCTATAATGGATTAGGAATTTCATTAGATATGGGTCAAAGAGGATCGATGAAGAATAATTTGGTAAGAGAGAGGTATATAATGATGAATTTTAGCATCTCTTTGCACGATATTTGGTTTATTAAATATAAGTATGATTAATTTTCAATAGTAATTATATAATTAAAATATTATGAAAAAAGCGCGCGTTTTATTAATTGCTACACTATTAAGTTTTGTTTCGGTTATTGGTTATTCTCAAGGTAGATTAGCTAATGAGAGTCCAGAATGTTTGAGGAGTCTTTCGTTTTATAACGATTATATGAAACAGAATAATTTAAAAGAGGCAGCTCCTTTATGGAGAGAGGCATTCAAACATTGTACACCTGGTGTTAGACAGGGGATATATGTTGATGGTATTAGAATTTTTAGAAATTTTATAGATAATACATCTAATAATGAGTTAAAAAATAGCTATATAGATTCGTTATTAATGATGTATAATTTGAGATTGGAGCACTTTCCAAGTAATGCAGCAGCAGCAGCGGAGTTTAAGGTTTATGATCTTGTGCAATTGAGACCAGATTCCGATAAGGAGATTATGGATGCTATTCTTGAAGCTATGAAATATGCGGGAAACGAAGTATCTCCTGCAATTCTGGTTCTTGCTATGCAAAAGGCTTTAGATCTTAACAAAAGTGGTCACTATACAGTAGATCAGGTAGTTGAAAAGTATTCGTTGGTTAGTGAAGTTGTAGAAAAATTGGTCTCAGCAAATAATGGAGATGCTGAGCAAGCAAAGACAGATATTGATAATCTTTTTGCATCTAGCGGTTTAGCAAGTTGTGAAAATATTATTAAGCTTTTTACACCAAGATTTAGAGAGAACCCTAACGATAGAGATTTAGTTGCAACGATTGTTAAGTTATTAAATGATGCTGACTGTACAGAGGATCAGTTATATATAGAAACTGTACAAGCATTATACAATATGGATCCTTCTAATCATACATATGCTAGATATCTTCATAGATTATACTCAAATAGAGGAGAACATGAGAATGCTTTAAAAATGCTACAATCAGCTATCGATAGTGATCAGTCAACTGACGAAGAAAAGGCTAATATGTATATAGAAATGTCAAATTACTATTTGCAAAGATTAGAAAATCTTCCTAAGGCTGCTGAATCTGCTAGATTAGCTATTCAAAGAAGTTCTACTGTTGCAGGAAGAGGAAATTTGATTTTAGGTCTTATTTGGGGTTCTTTAAAGTGTAATGGAGGAAATGACGTAGAGAGTAGAGCTAAATATTGGGTTGCGGTTGATTATTTAACAAGAGCAAGGGCAGCAGATTCTTCAATAGCAGATGAGGCAAATAGATATATTCAACTATATTCTCAGTATTTTCCAGCTCAAGAGGAGGCCTTTATGTATGATATAATAGATGGTCAAAACTTTACAGTATCTTGTGGGGGAATGAGAGAGGTAACAAAAGTTAGAACTAGAAAGTAAATATGTATAAGAACTCCCTTAAATATAAGCGAGTTATAAATATGGTAGCAGTCACTTTTGTGATTGCTATCATTCTTTATTCATGTAAGGAGGATATTCCTACTACTGATTTTTCTAAGGATCAAGACTATCCTACTCAAGTGGTTGAAAATATGAGGGTTATTCAATTTTCTTCTGGTATTCCCGCGTATATTGTTGAGGCTCCTATAATGGAGAGGTTCTCAACAGTAGAAGTGCCTTATGATGTTTTTCCCAAAGGGATCGTTCTGAAAGGTTTTACCAGTGATGGACTATTGGAGACAAAGATAGTAGCAGACTATGCAAAGCATATTGTGCAAGCACGGGAGGAGATCTGGGAAGCTTATGGAAATGTTGTGATTAATAATTTTCTAAAGGGAGAAAAAATGGAGACAGATACTCTTTTTTGGAATAGATTAACACAAAGAATATATACACATTCATGGGTAAGATTGACAACACCAGAGTTTTTTATGCAGGGTTATGGAATGGAATCAGATGATATGGCTAGAAATGCCGTAATTAAAAATCCCTATGATAGCTATGCAATAATTACCCGTGATAGTACAGAAGTACTTTATAGAGACACTATAAATTTTGTGGGACCCTTAATTAGAAATAGAGATGAATAGTTATTATATTCTTATTATATTATCGTCTTTATTGCTTTTTATTTTATCTGCAATTGAGCATGCTTTTAGTAACTACAATAGATTAAAATTTGAAGTTGATTTAAAAGAGGGTAGAAGATATACTATAATTACACAGGAGCTCTTAGACAAGAGAGTTGCTTATCAAAAAATTAGTAGATTTTTATCGGATATTTTATTATTAGTTATAGCTATTTCCACTTTTTTTATAATATCAAATATCTTTTATGCTATATTCTTGTCGCTTATTTTAGTTCTTACAATATCTAAATTCTTACCTACTCTGGTAACCTCTCTTAATCCAGATTTAATACTTAAGTATTTCATCTTTGTTGCCAAGCTAATTTTTATTCTTTTTTATCCTTTTTTGTCTAAGAGATATTCAATGGATAGAGAGAGTGATATTTTGGATGATGACAATGATATCACGATTTTTAAAAATGCTCTTAATTTTTCTGATGTTAAACTAAGAGAGTGTATGATTCCTCGTACAGAGATCTGTTCCATATCTATTGACTCATCTGTTAAGAGTTTAATTGATTTATTTGCAGAGTCAAATTACTCAAGAATCATTGTTTACAGAGATAATTTAGATCAGATTGTTGGATATGTACATTCTAAAGATATTTTTAAAAAGGCAGATTCCATAAAAAGTATAGTTAGAGAAATTGGTTATTATCCCCAAGAGATGGATGCCCACTCATTGTTAAAAACAATGATAAGAAAAAGAAGGTCTATTGCAGTGGTGAATGATGAGTATGGTGGAACTGCTGGAATTGTCACTTTAGAGGATCTAATGGAGGAGATATTTGGAGAGATATCAGATGAGCTAGACAAAGAGGAGTTAATTGAGAAGAGATTATCGGCAAATGAATTTATTTTTAGTGCCAGATTGGAAATAAAATATCTAAATAGTCAATACGATCTTGATTTGCCTGAGAGTGAGGATTATGAGACACTAGGTGGCTTTATTACCTATATTAATGAAGATATTCCAGAGCAAGGAGATATTGTAAAATATCAGTCATTTGAGTTTAATATACTAAAGACTAGCACAAACAGATTAGATAGTGTATCGTTAAGAATTATTAATCAATAAAGAGAAGATATGCGAAAATTTATTATCTTCGCGCCTTACAAGGAAATAACATAATTAAATTAATATCAACATGGCAGTTCTCGAGAAGATCCGCGTTAAAATGGGGCTCTTTATTACAGTAGTAATAGGTTTAGCACTATTATCATTTATTATTGACGCAGACACACTACAAACAGCAGTCTCAATGTTCTCTTCTAAATATGATGTTGGAGAGGCAAATGGGAAGGCGATTTCTTATCAAGATTTTCAAAAAAGGGTAGATTATTTTACCAAAATTCACCAATTAATGACCGGATCTGCTTCTTTAGATGAGCAGAGTTCTGAGATGGTTAATCAAAGTGCATGGCAGGATATAATAAGTGATAAAGTATTAATGCCATCAATTGAATCAACTGGTATCTCTGTTGGAGAAGAGGAGCTTCTTGACTTAACACAAGGAAGATTTATATCTCAAGTTCTTACAAGAGAACAAGCGTTCATTGGAGAAAACGGTGAATTTGACAGAAATCTTTTAGTGCAGTTTGTTAGAGCTATTCCTCAAGATCCTTCAGGGAATTTATCGATGTATTGGGATTATCTAGAAAAAAATATTGTAGTAGATCAAATGGTGGGTAAGTATGTTACTCTTTTGTCCAAAAGCAACATTCAAAACCTAATACAACTAAGAAGATCTATAGAAGATAATAATATTACTTCTGATGTATCTTTTGTTGTGCAGCCTTTTGGATTTGCAGAGGATACAACTGTTGTTGTATCAAAACAGGAGATTAGAGACTACTATAACAGACATAAGCACAATTTTGAGCAGCCTGCTGGTAGAGATATAGAGTATGTAGTTTTTGAAGTTACTCCTTCCTTAAGAGATATCCAATTGGCTCAAAATGAGATGGAGTCTGTTATGGATGAGTTTGCTACAACTACAAATTTAAGATCATTTTTAGCAAGAAATTCTGATAGACAACTGGATAATTTCTATTATAAGCAAAGTGATTTGGAGTCTTATTCTGATGAAATAGCCAATTTTGTCTTCACTTCTACTGTAGGATCTGTTATGCCTATTATAAAGGATGGTAATACTTTTATTAGTGCGAGAGTAAATTCTTTCAAAGATCTTCCAGATTCAGTGTTTTTACAACATATTCTATTGCAATCTACTGCCGATAATAGTAATAAGAAGTTGGCAGATAGTTTAGTTACCGTTTTAGATAGAGGTGCAAACTTCAATGAATTGGCTGCTGAATACTCTTTGGATAGAAATCCTAATTCTATTCCAGGTGATTTGGGTTGGATGACTCAGCAAAATATGGTTCCTGGTTTTGATACTTGTTTTGTTGCAAGGGTAGGTAAGCCTTTTGTTATTGAAACAAATTATGGAATTCATATCATTAACGTTAGGGAGAGAACTAAGCTTCATAGAAAAGCTCAAGTAGCAATTCTTGAGAAATCGGCAATAGCTGGAAGAGAGACTTTCCAAGGGTTCTATTCTCAAGCAAACGAATTTGCTACCAAGGTAGATGGTAAATTAAGTAATTTCAATCAATTGTCTATGGAGATGGGTCTTCATCCAACACCAGCATATAATTTAGCACAGAATGCAAGAAGCATTGCAGGTTATCCTAATGCTAGAGAGATTGTTAGATGGGCTTATGATGCAAATAAAGGAGATGCTTCTCAGATTATTTCTTTAGATAACAAATATTTCTTTGTTGTGGCTCTAACTGGTGTAAGAGAAGCTGGTATTCCTAAATTAGAACAAATTGAGTCTCAAATAGCTTCTCTTCTTAGAAGAGAGAAGTCTAATGAAAAGGCGCTTATGCAGGTTAAAGAGAGAATTTCTGGTATCAACGATATTGAGTTAGTAGCAGAAAAGCTTGGTACTACTGTTAGTAAGCAGAGTGGTATTTCTTTTGGTGCACAAGGTGCTCAGAGTTTCGATCCTAAGTTTATTGGTTTCGTTGCTGGTGCTCCAGAGGGTAAATTGATGGGGCCTGTGGCTGGTAATGTTGGGATTTATATCTTTAATGTTAATTCTAGAGATATTGGAGCGTTCTTTACTGAGGATGATGCTATTTCTAGACATAATCAGGTTTCTGGTTTCCAGATGCAAATGATTCCTACTATTCTTGAGAAAAAGGCTGGTGTAAAGGATTACAGGGCTAGGTTCTTTTAGTGGTCTAGTTTAGATATAAAATTATGGCTGTCTATTTTTAGGCAGCCTTTTTTCTTTAGTGTTATGTTGTGCTTTGCACTTCACTTTGTTCTGGTGCTTTGCACTTCACTTTGTTCTGGTGCTTTGCACTTCACTTTGTTCTGGTGCTTTGCACTTCACTTTGTTCTGGTGCTTTGCACTGCACTTTACTCTCTTTCTGCAACGAAGTTTTTAAGGGGCACCTATTTTATCTTCTGTTTTTTCGGGGTCTGCGGAACTCCTCACTGTCGTTCGTCAAACAGTCCTCGACCTACTCCTCAAAAACTATTGATAAAAGAGGTAAAAACTTAAGTTGCAGTGCTGAGAGTAAGTTGCAGTGCTGAGAGTAAGTTGCAGTGCAATAGAGTAGGTTGCAGTGCTGAGAGTAAGTTGCAGTGCTGAGAGTAAGTTGCAGTGCAGGGAGTAGGTTGCAGTGCAAGAGAGTGAGTTGCAGTGATATGAGTTAAATCCAGGGTAGAGGGTTATACGTTGAATCGGAAGTGCATAATATCTCCATCTTGTACGATGTACTCTTTGCCTTCTACCGACATTTTTCCAGCTTCTTTACATGCGGCCTCGCTACCAAGTCTCACGAAATCGTCATATTTAATAACTTCTGCTCTAATAAATCCTTTTTCAAAATCGGTATGAATTATACCAGCAGCTTGAGGTGCTTTTGCTCCTTTTACAAAAGTCCATGCTCTTACCTCTTGTACGCCTGCAGTAAAATATGTTTCTAAATTTAGTAATGCATACGCACTTTTAATTAATCTAGATACGCCAGAATTTTGTAACCCTATTTCATTCAAAAACATCTCTCTCTCTTCAAAGCTTTCTAGTTCTGCAATCTCTGATTCAATTTTTGCAGCAACTATAAGAAGCTGTGCATTCTCATCCTTTATTGCCTCTTTAACCATCTCAACATATTTATTACCATCTTTTGCAGAGTTCTCATCTACATTACAAACATATAGTACAGGTTTGTTAGTCAATAAATATAGCTCTTTTGCCATTTTAGCATCTTCTGCATTATCGAACTCTACAGTTCTTGCCGATTTTCCTTGGATAAGCGCATCTTTATATCTTGATAGTATATCGAACATTCTTTTAGCTGCTTTGTCACCCCCAGTTTGAGCCTGCTTATAAACTTTTGAAATTCGGCTCTCAACAGTATCCAGATCTTTAATTTGTAACTCTGTATCTATTATCTCCTTATCTCTTACCGGATTTACAGATCCATCTACGTGAACAATATTTGGGTCATCAAAACATCTCAATACATGTATAATAGCATCTGTCTCTCTAATATTGCCCAAAAATTGATTTCCTAGTCCCTCTCCTTTACTAGCGCCTTTTACAAGACCAGCTATATCAACTATCTCTACAGATGCTGGTATAACTCTCTGAGGCTTTACTAATTTTTCCAATATTTGTAATCTCTCATCAGGAACAACAGTAAGACCGATGTTTGGTTCTATTGTACAGAAAGGGAAATTTGCAGATTGTGCTTTACCTGAGCTTATACAATTAAATAGGGTTGATTTTCCTACGTTGGGAAGCCCAACTATACCGCATTGAAGTGCCATTTTACTTTTTTTATCTTTTAAGGGTGCGAAATTAACAAAAAATAACATATAAATCTAAAGTCAGATAAATATTGCTTAAAATCAGATATTTGTCTCTACTAAGATACTTTATTACAGATCTAAGCGAGTATATTTAGAGTAAAAATGGTCAAGACTATCTTATTTATATCACTATTTTGTTGGAGAGATACAACAAATAAGGATACTTTTATTTTTTGGAATGTGGAGAACTTCTATGATTGGATATGCGATTCAACCGTTGTGGATGAGTTCTATTATAACGGTCAAATGAGGTGGAATTATGGACGCTTTGTTAAAAAAAGAGATAGATTGGCAAAGACTATATTAGACTTTAGTTATCCCGATTATCCTACCTTTATTGGTTTAGCAGAGATTGAAAATAGATTAGTTTTAAATCAATTGATATATAAAACACCTTTAATCAAAGGCGAATATGGAGTTATTCATAGAGACTCTCCAGATGTTAGAGGTATTGATGTTGCACTACTATATATAATAGCCCTTTTTAATCCTATTAAGAGTGCTTTTTATCCACTTATATCAAAAGAGGGAGATACACTTAGAACTAGAGAGATTTTATATTGTAAGGGGGTTTTACGAGGTAAAGATACGTTGCATATTTTGATCAACCATTGGCCTTCTAAATATTCGGGTAAGAAGATATCAGATATAAGCAGGTCTATTGCGGCAAAGAAATTACATAATATTTGTGATTCAATTTTGTCTGTAGATAGCTATTCAAATATTATTGTGTGTGGAGATTTTAATGAAACGACTCATTCAAATCTTTATGATAGTCTACTTAAGGTGTTAGTAAGAGTAGAGTTGGTGAGTCAGTTAGGTGGAACAATTAAATATAGGGGAGTTTGGCAAGAGATAGATCATTTTTTTGTATCACAAAATATTTATTGTTTGCAATCTAATCCATATTTATGTTCAACTTCTGTCTATTCTCATGAAGTAGATTATTTATTAGTGAGAGATATTAAGTATACATATTATAAGCCCTATAGAACTTATATTGGGCCAAGATATATTGGAGGTTTTAGCGATCATTTGCCAATAAAGATAATTTTAATCTCAAACAATTAAAGTTTATCTTTGCCAAATGTACGTTAGACCAAAAAAAGCACTTGGGCAGCATTTTTTAAAAGATTTAAAAATTGCCAAAAGAATATCAGATTCACTAGATAATAGATATTTCAGTGATGTAAATAATAATAAAGGATTAGTATTGGAGATTGGTCCTGGAACGGGCGTTCTTACACAATATCTTATAGAGAGAGACGATATAGATCTATTTCTTTCCGAGATAGATACAGAATCTATTGATTATTTAAACCTTAACTATCCAACTATATCTGATAGAATAATTGAGGGTGATTTTTTGAAAATAGATATTTCATCTTACTTTAATTCATCTTTTTCTGTAATTGGTAATTTTCCATACAATATTTCTTCTCAAATATTTTTTAAACTTCTAGATTATAAAGATAGTGTTCCCCAGATAGTTTGTATGCTACAAAAGGAAGTTGCAGAGAGATTAGCTTCAAAACCAGGTAATAAGTCTTACGGAATTTTATCTGTTCTATTACAAGCGTGGTATGAACTAGAGTATCTTTTTACTGTAGACGAAGGTGCATTTAACCCTCCACCAAAAGTTAAATCGGGAGTAATTAGGCTTGTACGGAATAGTAGAAAAGAGTTGGGATGTGACTATGCTCTATTCAAATCAATTATTAAAGCAACGTTTAATCAAAGAAGAAAGACAATTAGAAACTCTATTAAGGCTGTTGCAAATATTGTTGAATGTTCAACTCACCCCCTAATGTCAAAAAGACCAGAGCAGCTATCAGTAGATGAGTTTATTGAGCTAACAAAACTTATAGAGTCTCACTCTAGCTAAGAGTCTTTAATCTATTACCTCAGTATAATAATTTATTCAAAAGACTATTTTGAGTTAATTGCATCAACAGGGTTTAAATCTGCAGCGGTTTTTGCTGGTAAAAAACCAGCAATTATTCCAATGGTAGAGGATATAATTAAGCCTCTAATTATATTATAGATACTCAATTTCATTGGAAAAGCTTCGATATCTCCAAGAGCAACCACAACCAGAAAAACAAATAGAATACCAAACGCACCTCCTGCAATAGCTAAAAAAACAGCTTCTGAAAGGAATTGGGTGAGAATAGTAAACTTTTTAGCTCCAAGTGCCTTTTGAATTCCAATCAAATTAGTTCTCTCTTTAACAGATACAAACATAATATTGGCTATACCAAACCCACCTATTAAGATGGAGAATCCACCAATTATCCATCCGGCTAGATTTATACCAGAGAAGATCTGTTTTGTAGAATTGAGAATAAAGGTCATCTCATTAATTGCAAAAGAGTCCTTTTGTTGAGGCTTAAGTCTCCTAATAGATCTCATAAGATTCCTTAACTCTTGAATAAACTCTTCTCTATCAACATCTGCTTTTGGGATAGCTGTTATCATAGTTGAGGCTCTTTTAACATTGAATATTGTTGATGCAGAGCTATATGGGATGATAATACTATTGTCATTATCAAAAACATTTACAATACTCTCTCCAGATTTTCTTAGAACTCCAATAACGGTGGCTTTGCTATTACCAACGCTTATGACTTTGTTTAATGGATCCTCTTCTGGAAATAGAGTTTGTGCAATTTCGTGTCCTATAATTGCAACAGGATTTGATGTTTTTGATTCATAGATAGAGAAATATCTGCCCTTCTCGATATTTAGATTATTTATTTTTTCCCATTCATAAGTTGGAGCAACAACATTGATGTTATTTATATAAAACCTTTTATATTTTAAATTTAAATTAGTACTTGAGACAAAAGCAATACCCTCAATGGTTTTTGAGTTATCTTTTATAAAGCTGAACTCTTCAATTTTAACAGATGGCCTTGTCATAAATTCCCACCACCGATATTCACCTGTCTCATCTGGTGTCCATGGGAATCTATCGATATAAACAGTGTTACTCCCTAAGGAGTTTAGACCAGTCTCTACATTTGCTTTAAGAGCATCAATTGCTGTGAATACACTAACTATAGAGAATATGCCAATCGTAACGCCAAAAAGAGATAAAAAGGTTCTAAATTTATCACCTTTAAGAGAGCCAATAGCAAAAGAGATGCTTTCTGTGATTAGTTTAAAAAAGATGGCAATTTTTATTGTTATATTTTTCATATTTAGCCTCCTTACAGACCAAGTCTATTTTTTATTCCTCTAATTATATCAAAAGCATCTAAAGGAGATATTTTGTTTATATCTAAATCTTTAAGCTCTTCTTTGATTTCTGACAAAAGAGGGTCATCCAGCTGGTATAATGATAACTGAATAGCCTCTTGGTTGAGAGAGTGTGCATTATCTACTTTACTACCTTGTTTCTCTAATTTTTTAAGAGTTCTTTGCGCCCTTTCGATTACTTCGTTTGGCATTCCGGCCATTTGAGCAACGTGAATACCAAAACTATGTGCCACTCCACCAGGGCACAATTTACGAAGAAAAATTATCTTATTACCACTCTCTTTAACAGAAATATGCCAATTTTTAACTCTTTTATACTTTTTCTCTAATTGATTTAGTTCGTGATAGTGAGTTGCAAACAGAGTTTTGGGCCGATATGTAGGATGTTCATGAATAAATTCTACAATGCTCCAAGCTATCGACATTCCGTCGTATGTACTTGTTCCTCTGCCAATTTCATCTAAAAGTACAAGAGATTTATTAGATAGATTATGTAGTATTGTAGATGTTTCCAACATTTCTACCATGAATGTTGACTCCCCTTTTGATATATTATCCGAAGCACCTACTCGAGTAAAAATTTTGTCTGTTATACCTATTCTTGAAGAGCTTGAAGGTATATATGATCCAATTTGAGCCATCAGTACGTTAAGTGCAGTTTGCCTTAACAAAGCGCTCTTTCCAGCCATATTTGGCCCGGTTAATATAATTATCTGTTGGTCTGTATCATTTAAATAAATATCATTTGAGATATACTCTTGACCAATACCAAGAGATTTTTCTATAACAGGGTGTCTAGACTCTTTTAAGATTAGAGAGTTATCTGTTGTTAGAGTTGGCTTAAAATAGTTATTTTTATGTGCAGTTACTGCAAAGCAAGAAAGACAATCAATTTGAGAAATAGTCTTGCTGGTTTGCTGAATTATATCAATTTTCTTCTGAATTTCTATAACAACTTTATTAAAAATCTGTTGCTCTAGTTCCAATATCTTTTGCTCTGCTCCAGCAATCTTCTCTTCGTACTCTTTGAGTTCTGGAGTAATATATCTCTCTGCGCTAACTAGTGTCTGTTTTCTAATCCAATCTATAGGAACTTTATCTTTATGTGTATTTCTTACTTCTAAATAGTATCCAAAAACATTGTTTTGACCTATTTTTAAAGAGGATATTCCTGTCTTTTTAATCTCTCTATCTTGAATCTGTTCTAAAATCTCTTTGCCATGTTCTGCAATTGATCTTAATGATTCTAAATTTTCATCAATTTGTGATTTAATTACAGGGCCTTTTCCAATTTGTTGTGCAGGCTCATCAAGTATATGTGAGTTAATTAAATCTATAAGAGTGTAGCAACTATTTAATTTTATTAGAAGATCATTTAGTTGAGAATTGTCTATAGAGGAGCAGATATTTTTAATTGGATCAATCTGAGATAGTCCATTTTTAAGCATAATAATCTCTCTTGGAAGAATTCTACCAGCAGCAGCTCTGGAGATAATTCTTTCCAAGTCTCCAATCATCTTTAGGTGATCAATTATCTGAAGATTTTGATTGTTATTGCTATAGAGTGCATCAACAATATTGTGCCTTGAGTTTAATATTTCAATATTTTTAGATGGGAGAGCAATCCACTCTCTTAATGTTCTAGATCCCATGGGAGTGATACAGTTATCCAGAATATCAATCAATGATTTTCCTCCTTCACTAAGTGGATTAAAAATCTCTAAATTTCTAAAAGTAAATCGATCTATCCATACGTTATCACTCTCATCTAATCTGCTAATTGAATTTATGTGAGAGAGATCTTTATGTTCTGTTAGCTCTAGATAGAAAATGGTTGCACCTGCCGCTGTAATTGCTAGTGGCATATCGGCAATTCCAAAGCCTTTAAGAGTGTCTAATTTAAAATGTGTTAGTAATTTATCTTTTGCAGAGTCTTGAGAAAAAGCCCATTCATCTATTGTTGAGATGTAGTAGTCGTTTCCAAATTTATTAATAAACTCATTTTTGAGTCCTTTTTCTATTAATACCTCTTTGGGAGAGAGACTAGATAGTAGAAGATCTATATAGCTAAGACTACCTGTAGCAACTTTGAATGTGCCTGTAGATATATCCAAAAAAGATATGCCCCCCTTGTCTTTGTGAAAACAGATTGAGCATAGATAGTTATTTTGGTTGCATGTGAGCAGTTGTGGATTGTAAGAGACTCCTGGTGTCACTAGCTCTGTGATACCTCTTTTTACTATTTTCTTTGTTAGTTTGGGGTCCTCTAGTTGATCGCAGATGGCAACTTTTTGACCTGCTCTTACTAATTTGGGAAGGTAGGTGTCAATCGAGTGGTGAGGAAACCCAGCCAACTCAACATACGAAGCTGATCCATTTGCTCGTTTTGTAAGTACTATTCCCAATATTTTAGAGGCTATAACTGCATCTTCTCCAAATGTCTCATAAAAATCACCAACTCTAAAAAGAAGCATAGCGTCGGGATGCTTTGCTTTTATAGAGAAATATTGCCTCATAAGAGGAGTATCTGCTATCTTTTGATCTTGTTTCATCTATACAAAAATAGATATATTTTGTTTCAAAACTCTATCTTTGTGAGAACTCTAAATTCAAAAACTATGAAAAAATTAAACAGAATCATTTTTGGACTATTAATTATTGGCATTGGCACTCTTGCCATTGGCTGTACTAACCAAAACATCAATTCTATTGCAGACTCAAAAATGGAGGATATAATTCAACAGAGAAAAGCAGTGGGATTATCTGTTGCTGTTGTTAAAGATGGTCAGATAATATATAACGAATCTTTTGGATTCAAGAGTTTAGAAGACTCTACATTACTAGAAAATGATCATATTTTTAGAATTGCTTCAATATCTAAATCATTTACAACAACTGCTTTAATGACACTTATAGAGCAAGATTTGTTATCATTAGATACAGATGTTAGTGAATTAGTAGGATTTACAGTTAGAAATCCCCAGTATGCACAAGAGGTAATCACTGTTAAGATGCTACTATCTCACACATCAAGTATAAATGATTCTCAAGGATATTTTGTTTTGGATGTTTTGAATCCAGATAAAAATAGTGATTATGAAAAATGCTATAATAACTATTCTCCTGGTTCAGAGTATGAGTATTGTAATTTGGGTTTTAATACAATAGGAGCAATAATCGAAAAAGTCTCAAACGAGAGATTTGACGATTTTGTTAAAAGAATGGTTTTAGATCCTCTGCAACTTAACGCCAATTTTAATGTGGACTCTTTGGATAGTGATAAGTTTGTTAATCTTTATGCATATACTGTTGAGGAGGGAGATAGTGTTAAAAAATTTGTTCATCGCCCAGATGCTTATTTGAGTAGAGCAGAGGAGATCTCTAATAACTATATTTTGGGATATAGTACTCCTATTTTTTCTCCAACAGGAGGGATGAAAATATCATCTACAGATTTAGCAAAATATATGATTATGCATATGAATTATGGTTATTCTCCTATTTTGCAAAAACGAGTTATTTCAGAAGAGTCTGCTAAGAAAATGCAGGAGCCTATTGCCAAAATGTCTGAGGGTAATTTCTATGGTTTAGCGTTAAGAGAGAGCAAGACCATTATTCCTGGAGAGACAATGATTGGACATACTGGGTCGGCATATGGACTTTATAGTGCTATGTTTTTTGAACCTGCAAAAGGATTTGGTATTATTATGATAACAAATGGTTGTGATGGTGAGTATGAAGATGGTTTTCTAAAGATTCAAAGAGATGTTATTAGGGAGTTATATAATGTTTTTATAAAATAGATTTAATATAATATTAGAGTGAAGAGGGTATTAATAATTACATATTATTGGCCACCTTTTGGAGGGTCTGGAGTGCAGAGATGGTTAAAATTTGTTAAATATCTAAATGATTTTGGGTATTCGCCAGTTGTTTATACTCCGGAGAATCCCGAGTTTATGTCTGTGGACCAAACTCTCTTTAAAGATATACCACACGGTACAGAGGTAATTAAAAATAGGATAGTTGAACCATACTCTCTATATAAATTTTTTACGGGTAAAAAATCGAGTGATATTAAACCAGGGTATATAAAACCGCAAAAGATATCCTATCTCTCTTCTCTAAAAGAGTCGTTATCACTGTTTATTAGAGGCAATCTTTTTATTCCTGATCCTAAAATTTTGTGGCTGCACCCTTCTATAAAATACCTTAATAGATATTTAAAAGATAATCCAGTTAATATAGTAGTTAGTACAGGTCCTCCTCACTCAATGCACCTTATTGCAAAAAAAATATCCAAGCAGCACTCAATACCATGGATTGCAGATTTTAGAGATCCATGGACACAAATGTTCAATTTTAAGCATTTAAAACATACTTGGTTTGCAAAAAAGATACATCAAAGATTAGAAAAAGGAGTTTTGGACTCTGCCGATATTATTGTTACAGTCTCTCCAACTATTAGAGACCAATTTGCTAGTATGTCAAAATCCAGAGTTGAGGTTATTACTAATGGATATGATTGCTCCGATTTTGACTCCTCTGAGACAATTTTAGATGACACTTTTTCTATAACATATACAGGTCTTTTTATGGTTGGACAGAACCCAACTGTTTTGTGGAGGGCTCTTTCGGCAAAATGTGATGCCGATCCTAATTTTAAAAGAGATCTAAGAATTAAGTTGGCTGGAAACATAGATATTTCTATAATTAATCAGATAGAGTTTTATGGCCTAAAGGAGAATTTATTTAATTTAGGATATTTGCCTCATAAAGAGGTGGTTAGATTGCAAAAGGAGTCTAGGGTATTACTTCTCTCTCTTGGAATGGAGCCAGAAGCTAAGGGAATTATGACTGGTAAGTTTTTTGAGTATATTGCAACAAAGAGACCTATACTTGCATTTGGGCCAAAGGGTGGGGATATGGATCTTATTATGGAGAGTAGTGGTTTTGGTAATCTTGTTGATTTTGAAGATTATCGCAAGACTATGGAGTTTATAGATCTAAGATATAGTAACTATTGTAATGGCAATACAGATTATATAGATTCAGATGCCTCTAAATTTTCTAGAAAGAGTTTGACAAAAGATTTGGTATTTTTGATGGATAGCTTAATAGATAAATAATATAAAATATACATATATGAATTTTTTAAAAAAATACTGGAAATATGGAGCAATAATTGGTGTGTTCTATATTATTGCCTATCTATTTACTCCATGGGTATTGCAAAATAAAGTAGTTAATCAATCCGATATTGCCTCATGGAGGGGAATGGCAAATGAGATTATAGAACATAATCAAGAGAATCCAGATGATCCAGCGCTTTGGACAAACTCAATGTTTTCTGGAATGCCATCTACCTCTATATCTGTTATATATAAAGGGGATTATACCGATGTCTTTTATAAAACTATACATAATTTAACTGGTATTAGACCTCCAAGTTATCTATTAATTAGTCTTATTGGTTCATTTTTATTATTGCTCTCTTTTGGAGTTAATATATGGCTATCGGCAATTGGAGCTTTTGCTATTACTTTTTGCTCATACAATATGCAGATTATTCAGGTGGGTCATAACTCCAAAATGGTTGCAATTGCATTTATGCCTTGGGTTTTGGCCTCTTTGGTCTACTCATATAAAAAGAACAATTTTCTTGGTCCTATTCTCTTTGCTTTTGCTTTGAGTTTTGAGATTAAAGCTAATCACCCTCAGATAACCTACTATTTAGCTATTTTAGTATTTGGCTATGCTATAGCAGTATTTTTTAAGGAGTTTAAAAATAGATCGTTGCCAAGATTTTTTAAAACATCGGCACTTTTACTAGCTATGGGATTATTAGGGGTTGCATCAAATATCAACCATTTGTGGCCTACTTATGAATACTCAAAGTTTACAATGAGGGGAGGTTCGGAGTTAGCAACAGAGCAAGGGGTAAAGCAGAAGGGACTTGATATTTCATATGCTACAAGTTGGTCTTATAGCCCAGAGGAGATGCCAAATTTGATGATACCGAATTTTAATGGAGGAGCATCCTCTGGTGAACTATCTACAAAATCACAAACATATCAAGTACTAAAATCTGCTGGATATCAAGGGGCAGAACAAGCTGTAAAGAGTATGCCTCTCTATTGGGGCCCTCAGCCATTTACTGCTGGTCCAATGTATATGGGTGCAATAGCAGTATTTCTATTTATTTTTGCTGCTCTTATTATTGGAGGGGCTATTAAGTGGTGGCTTATTGGAGCGACAATTTTGGCGATACTTTTGTCTTGGGGCTCTAATTTTCTATTTTTAACAAAGCTCTTTTTTGATTATGTGCCTCTTTATAGTAAGTTTAGAACTGTATCTATGATACTAGTGATATTGCAAATTACCTTACCTCTATTCTCTTTTATTCTAATTGATAGACTTTTTTTTGCTGGTGGTGATAGATTAACTATCAATAAAAAGGAGTTTGGAAAGAAAATGGGGATAGCACTGTTATTTACTGTTGGACTCTCTTTTATATTTATTATTATACCAACATTGGCAGGTTCTTTTGTATCGTCAGTGGATTCACAAATGCCAGAGCTCTTAAGAGGGGCATTAATAAGTGATAGAATTTCTTTAATGAGAGCCGATGCCTTTAGATCTATTGTATTTATTATTCTTTGTGCAGCACTTCTATGGTACGCCTTTAATAAAGGTATTAAGAGAGAGTATCTTTTAGTTGCTCTTTCTATTATCGTTTTTGCCGATTTATGGAGTGTTGGTAAGAGATACCTTAATGATAGTCATTTTGTTAGAGAGAGAGATTTTACCAATCAATATCAATTACGTGATGTGGATAGATTTATTCTTGAGGATAAAGATCCGCACTATAGAGTATTGGATATGTCGGTTAATACATTTAACGACTCTCACGTTAGTTATCACCATAAGACAGTAGGGGGCTATAGTCCTGCAAAACTGCAGATATACCAAGATATTATTGATATGCACATATCGGCAGAGATGCAGATGATAGCTAATGATATTTCTCAAAGCAAAACAATTGAAGAGGCTCAGAATAATATGGGTTATTACCCCGTTTTAAGTATGCTTAATTCTAAATATGTTGTTTTAAGCGGAGATAATTTGCCTCTTATAAATAGATATGCAAATGGTAATGCATGGTTTGCCGATAGTGTTGTTTTTGTAGAAAGCCTTAAAGAGGAGATAGAGGCTCTATCTAAGCATAATATTTCTAATACTGCAATATTAAATAGAGGTTATAGTAATATTAGAGAGTTGATATCTAGTTCGCAGGCTAGCGAGACTGATAGAGTAGAGCTTACCATGTACTCACCAAATATGTTAAAATATGTTTCACATTTGGATGCTCCAAGATTGATTCTGTTTAGTGAGATTTACTATCCTGCAGGTTGGAGAGCATATATTAATGGAGAGGAGCAAGAGATAATTAAAGCAAACTACCTTTTGCGAGCATTGGTTGTGCCAGAGGGTAAGAGTGAAATTGTAATGGAGTTTAGACCAGAATCATTCTCTAAAGGGGCAATGTGGTCTAGAGTAACATCGGCATTAATGATAATTCTTCTATTATCAGCAATTGTGGTAGAAAGAAAAAGAGTAGCCTCAAAAGAGGCTAACTCTTAATATTAGAATAGTTTAATAATACCAATACTGTTCAATAGAACAATTGAGATTGCAATCGGGGCCATAAACTTTATCACAAAGAGTATGGCTCCGAATATTTTTTTATTCAATGAGATAGAACCTCCACTAGAGAGTTCGTCAAATACATCCTCTTTTTTCATTTTCCAACCAACAAAAAGAACAACTAGGAGGCCTCCAATAGGTAGCAAGATATTGGATGAGGTGTAGTCAAAGAGGTCAAAAAACGTTTTGTTAAATAGTAAGATATTTTTTAAAGGACCTATTGACAGAGAACTAAGAGTCCCAAAGAATCCAATAATAATAAATGTTATAATAACTGAGTTTTTACGCGAAATCTTTAGCTCTTCTGTAAAGTATGCTACCACAACTTCTAATAGAGATATAGATGATGTTAGAGCAGCAATAAGAAGAATAAAAAAGAAGGATATTGCTATTATATTGCCAAATGGAAGTTGGGCAAAAATCTGTGGGAGCGTAATAAATACAAGGCTTGGCCCTTGGTCTGGGGATATTCCAAATGCAAAAACCGCAGGAACAACAGCTAATCCAGCTATAATTGCAAATCCAGTATCGGCTATTGCAGACATAAACGATATTTTAAATAGGTTCTCTTTTTTATTTACATATGAACCATACGTAATAATACAACCCATTCCCAAACTTAACGAGAAAAATGCTTGACCAAGTGCTGCTAGTACAGTTTGAGATGTAATTTTAGAAAAATCTGGATAGAGAAGGAATTTTACCCCTTCGGAAGCACCTGGCAGAGTAAGAGATCTGATTGCTAGAAGAATAACTAAAACAAAAAGCATCGGCATTAATATCTTGGAGTATTTCTCTATACCATTTTTCACTCCAGCCACTACAATAAGTGCAGAAATAAGTAGGAAAAGAAGGTGCATAATAACAGGCAGTAGCCCTCTTTGAGAGAAGTTAGAGAATTGATCCGAAAGAGAGTCACTGTTTGATGTTAAAAATGAGGGTGAAAAAGATTTAAATACATACTCAAGTGTCCATCCACCAACAACGCTGTAAAATGACATTATTGAAATGGAGGCAACAACGCTTATTATTCCAATTGAGAGCCATCCGCTTTTTGGTGCGATACTATTTACAGCTCCAAATACATTTGCTTGTGCTCTCCGACCAATTACAAATTCTGAGAACATAATTGGCAAACATAGAAGAATAACAAAAAAGAGATAGAGTAAAATAAAGGCAGCGCCGCCATTATTGCCCACCATATATGGGAATCTCCATAAATTTCCAAGCCCTACTGCGGAACCTGCTACAGCTACTAAGACTCCGAATCTGCTGCCGAAGCCATCTCTGGTTGTTTGTGACATAGTTTTAAGTTTAAGTTGTAACAAAGTTATAAAATTGTTCCTTTTTAGCTAATTTTGTACTATTATGGAAAATAGAGTTTGTAAATTATTCAATATTAAATACCCTATAATACAGGGTGGTATGGTGTGGTGCAGTGGTTGGAAACTTGCATCGGCAGTTAGTAATAATGGCGGATTAGGGTTAATTGGAGCAGGGTCAATGCATCCAGATAATCTTTTACACCATATTAGAAGTTGCAAGGAGGCCACTAAAAATCCTTTTGGAGTTAACGTTCCTCTTCTTTATCCTCAAATTGACGAGATAATGGAGATCATTTTAAAGGAGAGAGTTCCTATAGTTTTTACATCAGCTGGTAGTCCCAAAAAATGGACGCAAATTTTAAAGAAAGAGGGAGTAATTGTTGCTCATGTTGTATCTAGTACCCTTTTTGCAAAAAAATGTGAAGAGGCTGGAGTAGATGCTGTAGTTGCGGAGGGGTTTGAAGCGGGAGGTCACAATGGTCGAGAGGAGACTACAACCTTTTGCCTTATACCACAAGTAAAAAGAGCGATATCTATACCTTTAATTGCAGCAGGGGGTATCTCTAGTAGAGAGAGTTATTTAGCCTCTTTTGTATTGGGTGCCGATGGAGTCCAAATTGGGACTCGTTTTGCATTGTGTAAGGAGAGTTCTGCTCATGAGTTATTTAAAGAGCGATGCAGGTCATTACCAGAGGGAGATACTAGACTTTTGCTCAAAAAAATAGGTCCAACAAGAATGGTATATAATCATTTTTGCGAGCAGGTTCAGCAAGCAGAAGATATGGGGGCGTCAGCAGATGCTCTAAGAGAACTACTAAGTAAAGGGAGGTCAAAAAAAGGAATTTTTGAAGGTGATATGATAGAGGGTCAATTGGAAATAGGTCAAATAGCATCTATGGTGACAAAAGAGGAGAGAGTTAAAGATATCTTTGAGGATCTTTGTAGATAGCTAACGGTATCTCTTTTTTCTTTCATGCCACCTTTTTTTGGCGTATTGCTGCATATCTGGCTCTATGTCTCTTTCGTCCATAATCTCTAGCCCAATTATGGTCTCAATCACATCTTCCAGGGTGACGATTCCTTCAAAACCACCATATTCATCCACAACCAATGCAATATGGGCTTTAACTGCTAAAAGTTTTTCCCATAATATAGTTAGGGGTTGGAGCTCTGGAACAACCAAGATTTCTCTCTCTATTTCACAAATTTTAACATTAAATTTATCATTTGCTACCAAATCAACTACATCATTTCTATATACAAAGCCAGTAATATTCTCTTTATTATCTTTATATATGGGTATTCTAGAGAAGTGGAGATAGTTTTTATTCATATAGAACTCTCTTACACTAATTTGAGAGTCTGCAGTCTCAACTACAACCCTAGGGGTCATTACATCGGCCACCTTTATGCTTCTTAATTTAATTATATTCTTAATTATTCGACTCTCTGCAATACCAATAATTCCCTCTTGCTCTCCAATATTTACCATAGCAGAGAACTCCTCCCTACTAACAGTAGCACCCTCTTTCCCCTTTTTTGCAATTAAATATGTCATCCCCTCGGATAGTTTTACAATAGGATAGGTTAAATACACCATAACAGATATTATTTTTGCCGATCCAAGAGCAAGCCATTTCCAATAATATGCACCTATTGTCTTTGGTAAAATCTCCGAAAAAATTAAAATTAAAATAGTAAGAATTGCCGATATAACTCCAAAATAGATCTCTCCAAACACCTTGACCGCTTGAGCACCAACTCCTGCTGCTCCAACCGTATGGGCTATTGTGTTTATTGATAATATTGCAGAGAGAGGTCTGTCTACACTCTCTTTTAATTTCTTAAATAGTTTTGCAGACTTTTTGCCCTCCTCAATCTTTGCCGATATAAATGATAGAGGAGTTGTTAATAAAACAGCCTCCATTATAGAGCACAGAAAAGAGAACCCAATCGCCAAAAAAAGATATAATAGGAGGGTAGTCATTAAGTTATAATTTTACTCTAAATTTAGATAGTCGGCTATCCATCATTTGATTTGGAATCATTGTTTTTATAGCATTTACAAACTCATTGATAAGTCTTTCTTTTACAAAATCTTGCCTAAATACAAATGAGATTTCGCGTCTTGGTTCATCATCACCACTAAAGAATCTTATATTCTTTTTTTGAGTGTCAGTTAAGAGATCTATATGAAGTTCTGGTATGAGTGTGTATCCGCCATTTGTATCTACAATTCTAATTAGAGTATCAATACTACCAGCTTCGTATATTTGCATTGCCTCACTATTTTGGTGGCAAATATTTAGCATTTGACTCCTAAAGCAATGGCCCTCTTGAAGCAACCACATTTGAGAAGGATCTAAATCTTTAGTAGAGATTGTCTGATTGCCATATAGCTTTGAATAATCAGGAGATATGTATGCAATAAATCTTTCGTAAAAAAGAGGCAACTCAAGAATATCTGGTTCATTTATTGGAGTAGACAAAATAGCAAGTTCTATCTCTGCCTTTTTAAGTTTTTCTATTACATCAGATGTTCTTAGTTCATAGACAGAACATCTAAGATTTGGAAGGAGACCTTTTATCTGTTCAAAAAATTTAGGGATAATATAAGAAGCTAATGTTGGAATTACTCCAATATTTATCTCCCCTTCAACAACATCTCTTACCGATAGAGCAATCTCTCGTATCTGTTTTATATTGTACAGAGCAACTTTAGCTTGATTGATAATTTTTATTCCTATAGGATTTACTGCAACAGGAGAGTGTTTTCTGTCAAAAATCTCTACGCCGAGTTCATCTTCTAGCCTTTGTATCATCATGCTTAATGTGGGTTGCGCCACCCCGCAAGCTTCTGCAGCCTTTGCAAAGTGACGCATCCTATCTACTGCAACAATATATTCCAACTGTTGAATATTCATAATCTATTTTTTGGCAATACTTTTTAAATAAAGCTCGTCTAGCTGTGACTCATCCACATAAGATGGAGCATCAAGCATTATGTCTCTTCCGGAGTTATTTTTAGGGAATGCAATATAATCTCTTATGGTCTCTTGCCCGCCAAATAGAGCGCAGAATCTATCAAAACCAAATGCAATACCGCCATGAGGAGGTGCGCCATATTTGAATGCATTAATAATAAAACCAAATTTATATTCTGCTTCTTGATCGGAAAATCCTAGAACAGAGAACATTCTCTTTTGAACTTCTGCATCGTGAATTCTAATTGATCCACCTCCAATTTCAGTACCATTTAAAACAAAGTCGTATGCATTAGCACAAACTTGAGCAATTTGCTCTTTATCGGAACTATAGAATTTGTCCATATCTTCTGGTTTTGGGGCAGTAAAAGGGTGATGCATTGCATAGAATCTCTCACTCTCTTGATCCCATTCTAAAAGTGGAAAATCATAAACCCATAAAGGAGCATAAACATCGCTCTTCCTTAAGTTTAATCTATTTCCAAGTTCAATTCTTAGAGTCCCAAGTTGCTCCTTTGTCTTTTTGGTCTCTCCGCTCAAAATCAAGATAAGATCTCCCTCTTTAGCTCCAACTCTTTCGCATATTTTTTTAAGATCTTCTGGAGTGTAGAATTTATCTACAGATGATTTGATTTCACTCTCTGAAAATCTAATGTAAACAAGTCCCTTTGCTCCAACCTGAGGTCTTTTTACCCAAGCTGTAATTTCGTCTAACTGTTTTCTAGTATACTCTGCACAACCCTCAACACATATTGCTCCAATGAAATCGGCAGAATTAAAGACTTCAAAATTAGAATGTTTTACCAAATCGGTAATGTCATTAATAAGCATTTGGAATCTTATATCTGGTTTGTCGGAGCCATACTTATCAATAGCATCTTTATAACTAATTCTTGGGAATGCCCCCTCTATATTGACACCTAGTACATTTTTGAAAAGAGTTTTTGACATCTGCTCAAAAGTATTTAGGATATCTTCTCTCTCAACAAAAGACATTTCACAATCAATCTGCGTGAACTCTGGCTGCCTATCTGCTCTTAAATCCTCGTCTCTAAAGCACCTTACAATTTGAAAATATTTATCGTATCCAGCAACCATAAGGAGCTGTTTAAAGGTTTGAGGGCTCTGTGGAAGTGCGTAAAATTCGCCTGGATTCATTCTTGATGGTACAATAAAGTCTCTTGCTCCTTCTGGAGTAGATTTTATAAGAACAGGAGTCTCTACCTCCATAAATCCTTGTGAATCCAAAAATGATCTCACCTCTTGAGCCATTCTATGTCTTAATTCTAAAGCTCTTTTTAGAGGATTACGTCTAAGGTCTAGATATCTAAACTTTGCTCTAATATCCTCACCTCCATCACTCTCATCTTCTATGGTAAAAGGAGGCGTAACAGATTTATTAAGAATGTTGATAGAGGATAACTTAACCTCGATATCTCCAGTATCTATTTTATTATTTTTGCTAGACCTCTCCATGACAGACCCAGTAATTTGAATAACAAACTCTCTTCCTAGATGCTCTGCAATCTCATTTAACTCATGGGAGCTTCCTTGATCTATAGTTAATTGTGTTATTCCATATCTGTCTCTGAGGTCGATAAAGGTCATTCCTCCCATCTTTCTAATTCTTTGAACCCATCCAGCCAAAGTGACAACCTCTCCTACATGACTGATTCTTAGTTCTCCACAAGTATGTGTTCTGTACATATAATATAAATTTAAAATTCTTAGTTATTTTGTCTGTTTGCTGGTAGATATTTTCTAGCTTCTGGTAATATCTTATTTATTTGTGCAATTCTATTAGCATCAGAAGGGTGAGTGCTAAAAAACTCAGTAGCTCCTCCGCCTTTAGAGCTCATAGATTCCCAAAAAGATGGAGCAACCTCTATATTGTATCCAGCCATTGCCATTATAATTAATCCAAGCTTATCGGCTTCATATTCATGTTTTCTAGAATATGGGAGTAGTACACCCA
>LUYZ01000050.1 GCA_001603425.1 Bacteroidales bacterium Bact_08 | reverse complement strand
TCTTTTAAATTTCTTTCTATCTGCAATAATAAATACCATTTTATTGAAGTTTAATGAAATATCTATACTAAAAAATAATACTTAACTTAATATTTAAAATAACTATGAAAAAATATGGATCAATTTTATGGATAACAATTTTAATTGTTATAATATGGTTTATGACCAACAATAATACAAACAAAATATTTATAGATTTAACCAAGAGCTATCCATACTCAATGGGTTTTGTGAAGTTTGCTATTCTTTCTATAATGGGAGAGTTTCTTGCAACCAGAATTATATATAAAGAGTGGAGAATGATCAAAGGAGTAATTCCAAAAATGATTATATGGGGTATTTTGGGTGTATGTATTGTTCTAATGTTCAACCTATATACAAATGGTGTTATTGGAGCTATTAATGATGGCCTCCTTCCATCATTTAATAATAGCAAATTTGCAATCGCAATCTATATCTCTACAATTATGAATCTAACATTTGGTCCCGTTTTTATGGCTGCACACAGAATTACGGACACCATTATAGATAATATCTTTAATTCCACAAAAATAAAACCCACTCAAGCTCTTTCAAAAATAGATTGGAATGGGTTTTTATCATTTGTTATTTTGAAAACAATTCCACTATTCTGGATACCGGCACACACAATTACATTTCTTATGCCTAGCGAATACAAAGTTGTGTTTGCAGCATCTCTATCTATTGTGTTGGGATTAATACTGTCATTTGCTAGGATGAGAAATTAGTCTTAATCTGCTTGTTTTTAAACTTTTAATTTGCTTCTTCTGTATTTTATATTATATTTGCATACTATAAATATTCTCATTTAGAGACAATTACGTAAATTTAAAAAAAGGACGTCTCATACATCCAATTGGGCTAGCTAATAATAATGAGAATAATTACATAACTAGCTTTAGTCTAGAATTTTGTCTATAATATAGGGTATAATATAGGGTATAATATAATACATATACCCCCTTAAATTAATATGCTCCATGTAAAACATTAAAAAACTAATTTATGAAAACAAAAATCTTTCTGACAGTACTATTTACTCTTTCCTTATCGTTATTTTATAGCTTCTCGTATTCTCAAAATGCAAAAAACGGAAGACTTCAAACAGAAATAGAATTAATAGGACTTATGATGCGTGATCACAGTAGTAATAAAAACCTAATGGCATCTTGTAGATTAGGATACCTATTCAATAATAATTTATTTTTAGGTGGAGGGGTTGGAATTGGAAAATTTAAATTTCCACAATATGGAGAACAAAATGAAGAACAATATGGAGCATCAAACAACTACATCGGCAAATACTCCATTTTCTCCAGTGCAAAATATTCTATTCCACTGTATAAAAACAAATCATTACTAATAGGAAACCTATCTATATTAGCAGGAGCTGATGCTGGTTATCACTTTTATGAAGAATACATAGAAAGTAATAAAAAGAATGCTCTCTTTTTTATGCCAAAAATAGGATTAGGTACTAAAGTTGGAAAAAACAAAAAGAGTTCAATAAATCTATATGCTTCCTACACACGAGAAAATAACGAAAACTACTTGGGAGGTATTATTGGGTTTAGTTTTTAATGCTTAGACTCCCTGTATGCTCTTGATTTTTTTACAAGATCTTTAAATACTCCTAAAAAAACCTCATTATTTGTAGAGGTGAAACCCTCTGGATGAAACTGAACTCCAAAAACTCTATCTGTTCCCTTTTTTTCAATAGCTTCAATTACCCCATCTAAAGAATGAGCAGTAGCAATAAATCCAGGAGCTATATCTTTTACAGCCTGATGGTGAAATGAGTTCACAACAAGAGTTGTTTTGCCAGTCTGCTTATGCAAAACAGAGCCCTCTAAAATATTTATTGTATGAGTACCATAGTTACTTGGAGCACTCTGCCTATGCTTTATATTAGAACCTTTTACTTGACTAGGGATATCTTGATACAGAGTACCTCCAAAAGCTACGTTCATTAGCTGATGCCCTCTACAGATACCCAATACTGGAATTTTTTTCTCTACAGCCAATCTTATCAATGCAATATCAAAAGAGTCTCTCTCTGGAACAACTCTACCTAAAGCGGGAATTGGCTCCTCTCCAAACCATTTTAATGGATCGATATCCTCACCCCCTGTCATAATTAAGCCATCTATTCTCTCTAGCATACACTCCAATATAGCTGGATCATGAGATATTGGCAAAACCATAGGAACTCCCCCTGCTTTAATTACAGACTCAATATATGTCACAGGCACAGATGCCGATGTCCCCTCTCCCCATGTAGAAGATATTCCTATTACTGGTTTTTGAGTAACTTGTGCAATTGCAAATATCCCCAAAAGAAGAGATAGAACCAATAGTGTAATTTTTTTCATTGATATTTCTAATTAAAAAGGTTGGTTTTAGCAAATATAATAAATATTTGAAAAACCAACCTCTATAATAAATATAGTTACCTTAAATTAGCGATAGCTTAGCAAAAAGTAACTAATAGTAGCTACCAAATTAAGGTATGTAATGGATAGGACCATCAAAACCTACAGGTATTCCCAACCACATCCATAATGTGATAAGTATAGCCCAAGCAATTAAAAAGATAACAGTATAAGGAATCATTAAAGAGATGATTGTTCCAATACCATTTTTCTCATCATACTTTTGTGCATATGTCACAATAAGTGCAAAATAACTCATCATTGGAGTAATAACATTTGTCACTGAGTCTCCAATTCTAAAAGCAGCTTGTGTAAAACCTGGATGATATCCCAAGATCATAAACATCGGCACAAAAACGGGAGCCATAATAGCCCATTTTGCAGATGCGCTACCCATAAACATATTTAAAAATGCCGATAATAACAAGAAGCCTATAATTAAAGGAACTCCAGTAAATCCGATATTTTTTAAGAACTCTGCCCCATCAATTGCTAAAACAAGACCTAAATTTGAGTAGTTAAACCAATATATGAATTGAGCTGCAAAAAACACAAGAACTATATAACCTGCCATACCCTTCATTGAGTGAGTTATGTGCTTGATAACATCCTTGTCGCTTTTGATAGTTTTAACAATAATTCCATAAATCATTCCAGGAACAAAAAACAGAAGCAATAGACCAACAACTATTCCAGAGAAGAATGGAGATCTTAAGATATCCCCTGTTTGAGGGTCTCTAAATATTCCATCCTGTGGTATAATTGTCCATGCCATCAAAGCTACAAATACCAATGTACCTATACCAGCCCATCTTAATCCCTTTTTCTCTAACGGAGTAATCTGCTCAATCTCTAGAGGCTTTTCGGATCCTTTATACTCTCCTAACCTAGGCTCAACAATCTTTTCTGTTACCCAAGTGCCCACAACAATAACCATAATTCCACTGGCAACCATAAAGAAGTAGTTTACCATTGGATTTATATTCATATCTGGATTTAATATTTGAGCTGCCGATGTGGATAATCCTGCAAGAATAGGATCTACAGATCCGATTAAAAAGTTTGATCCAAATCCAGCACTAACTCCTGCAAAAGCGGCTGCAAAACCAGCCATTGGATGCCTTCCTAATGCATGAAAAATCATTGCACCTAGTGGAATTAACACCACATATCCAACCTCAGAAGCTAAGTGAGAAAAAATACCGGCTAAAATAATTGCTGCTGTAATTAGTTTCTTGGGTGCCCCCAAAACTAATTGTCTTACCAAAACAGTGAAGATACCAGACCCTTCTGCTACTCCAATTCCAACTATAATAACAAGCACTAAACCCAAAGGAGGGAATTTAACAAAATTGTGCTCTACATTGGTATAAATCCATCTTATGCCATCTGCATTCAAAAGATTCTTCACCTTAATCACCTCTCCTGTAGCTGGATGCATTGCTTGCATATCAAACGAAGATGCAAGCCAAGAGAGCAGCGCTACAATAACTGCCATCATAAAAAAGAGAGTTGCAGGATGTGGTAATTTATTTCCTACTACCTCGATAGTATCTAAGATACGGGCAAAACGGCTCTTTTTAGTCATTTTGTCTTTAAAAATTTATGACCCTAAGGTCTGGTTTATAATTAATTAATTGAATAAGTTTTCTGTTATTTTGCAAAAATTATTCCATCTTTCTCCACAATCCAAAATTCTCTGAATATCCAAACGAGAGATCAAAGCCCTCAATTTTAGACCCATCTCCAATAAATTCCATTTTATATGTATAACCGCCTGTTCTATAAGAGTACTTATCTCCATTAACATGCTCCAATTTCACCTTTATATTTTTAGGCCCAATCTCTATAAACAATTCTCCATTTTCTAACGTGATTTTAGCACCACCAAAAAGGTCATCTTTATAGTATTGTCCAATAATGTGACTATCTGAATATTGTTTTGAAGCCGGCTCCTCTTTCTTTACAGTTGCAAGTCTTTTCCTAGAACTACTAATCCACTCACTATATGAACTCTCATTTAAATCTGATAACTCCTTCTCATTAAAAAAATAGTCGATTACTCTTCTTAATATCGCCATTCTTGGTGCCGATGGTATCTCTGAATTAAATAATAGAGAAACTCCCAAATTTAGTTCTGGAAGATATGCAACTAGAGCGGTAAAGCCCCATGTTGTTCCGGTATGGAAGTAAAACCGATATCTACTATTTTGTTCCACAAACCAACAGTTAGAGTAGAGTGTTGTTCTTGCCGAATCTTGAGATGTTATTGTAATTCCTCTTTTTAGAAAATCTATTTGAGATTTAGAAATTAACCTCTCACCATTAGGTAGAACACCGTCATTCAAATAGAGTGAAAGATACTTTGACATATCATGGGCAGTTGAAGATATAGAACCAGCAGGGCCTATAACTGTTAACCAATGCAATGCTCTCTCATCTCCAACTAAAGGATATATTGCAAGAGAGTCTGTTATTGTGCTATCACTATTGTAGTAACCGGCATAAGAGAAATTATGAGCAGCCGAGACATTATTTGCAACATCAAACTCCTCTCCAGTAACAATACTTCTATTCATTTGTAAAGGCAAAAAGACTCTCTCTCTTACATTATCTTCCCAACTTTTACCTGTTAATTTCTCAATGATTTTAGATGCAATTATAAAAGTAATATTGTTATACTCATACGAGTTTCTAAAACTATACTTAGGCTTTATTAGAGGTAACATTTTATAGATATCATCTCTTGAATAACCCATATTTGGTATATATGTACCTAGCTGCCCTTGCAACCCACTCCGATGTGTCATTATATCTTTTACAAGCATATTTTGCTCAACCCACTTATCGTACATTCTAAAATCTGGTAAAATATTTTTTACACTATCATCCCAACTCAATAGACCTTGATCTACCATTGAGGCTATTGTTAGAGCCGTGAAAGATTTGGTGACAGAGCCTATTTGAAATAGAGTTGAGCAATCTACTGAATCTTGCAACCCCATCTCCTTTACTCCAAACCCAGCTGAGTATAATATCTGCCCATCCTTAATAACAGAGATAGACAAGCCTGGAATCTCCCATAAGTTCTTGACTTTATTGATATAATCGACAAATTCTGTCTCAAAATCTCTATTTTGAGCATAAGAGTTAGCTGAAACAACATTTATAAAACAAATATGCAAAACAGCTAACAAAATGAATCCCCTAACTCTAATATTTTTCATAATTATTATTTTTTATGAGGGCGGTTTGCAAAGATAATAGAATTTTATAATCCTAATAGTTATATTTGCATATTACACTCACTAAATATGGCAAAAATAAAAACAGCATGGTTTTGTACAAATTGTGGAGTAGAGAGCTCTAAATGGATGGGAAGATGCTCCTCTTGTGGAGAGTGGAATACTCTAAAAGAAGAAGTTGTATTAAATAGTAAGAGAGATATTATCTCTAAAAGCATACAAAAAGGAGTCTCTCCAAAACCTATCCCTTTAGAAAATATAGAGTTCAACCAAGAAAATAGAATATCTTTAAATAGTTTAGAGCTAAATAGAGTTCTGGGAGGAGGTATTGTCCCAGGCTCACTAATTCTTATTGGAGGAGAACCAGGAATTGGCAAATCTACTCTCTCCCTACAGATACCATTAATAATGAGCGGAATAAAAACCCTATACGTTTCTGGAGAAGAGAGTCCACAACAGATTAAATTAAGAGCCCAAAGAATTGGGGGAGATCAAAAAAATTGCTCCATTTTGGCAGAGACAATACTAGAAAATATCTTAACTCACGCAGATGAATTCTCTCCATCTTTAATTATTGTTGACTCTATTCAAACAATATATACCCAATCTCTTGAGGGTTCTCCTGGGAATGTTACTCAAATTAGAGAGTGCGCAGCAGCATTTTTGAAATATGCCAAAGAGAGAAATATCCCAGTAATATTAATAGGACACATTACAAAAGAAGGTTCAATTGCTGGTCCAAAACTACTGGAACACATAGTGGATGTTGTTTTACAGTTCGAAGGAGACACACGTCACTCATACAGAATATTAAGAGGGATCAAAAATAGATTTGGATCTACTGCCGAGCTTGCAATTTTTGAAATGATATCCTCTGGTCTAAGAGAGGTAGTAAATCCATCTGAGATGCTAATACCAATGCACTCAAATAATTTAACAGGAATTGCTGTTGCTGCTATGCTAGATGGAACAAGGCCTTTTTTAATTGAAACACAAGCACTAGTAAGTAGTGCTGCATATGGTACTCCACAAAGATCGGCAACAGGTTTTGATGTAAGACGAATGAATATGCTTCTTGCTGTATTGGAGAAAAGAGCTGGATTTCGTCTGTCTGTAAAAGATGTTTTTCTAAACATGGCTGGAGGGTTAAAAGTAACAGATCCAGCATGCGATTTAGCGGTAGTATCGGCAATACTCTCATCTAACTTTGATATCTGTCTATCTCAAGAGAGTGTTTTTTGTGCAGAAGTTGGGCTTAGTGGAGAGATTAGACCTGTTGCTCAAATTGAGAAAAGAGTTGCAGAGGCTGCCAAGTTAGGATTCGAAAAGATATACATCTCTGCATATAATAAGATATCAAAAGAGCATAGAAAAAAAATAGAAATCATCGAACTCAATGATATACCATCTTTAATAAAAAACACCTTTAACCAATAAAAAACAGAGAGACTCCAATTACACTCAATATTGCTCCAAAAATCTCAATTGGGGTGATTTTCTTCTTATAAATAAAAATATACGGTATTATAATAATTATTGGTGTTGTTGCCATAATTGTAGATGCTACTGCAGTATTTGTATATTGAACAGCCATCAAAGATAAAGAGACGCCTAAAAAAGGTCCAAAAATAGATCCTCCAAATATTGCCGATATAGATTTTTTATCTTTAAAAGAACTAACCAGACTCTTCATTTTGCCTGAAAGTAAAATTATTATAAAGAACCCTATCATTCCAGTGATTATTCTTATTTGAGTTGCAGCAAAGGGTAAATATGAGCCCAAACTTGTGCTCCCCTCTGCCAAATCATAATATCCAAGCCCCTTTTTACTTAAAACTATTCCTAATCCTTGCCCTAATGCACCTCCAATTCCCAATAGTACTCCCTTTAATGGCAAATCTAACCTAAGTTTATCCAACCCAAATGTGTGAGTTATAACAGTCATACTACTTACTCCTCCAACAAATGTCTCTCTCCTATCAGATGTGGTTATACCATCTTTTGCCGTACCTCTTTTTAAGATAGATATTGCTATACCCAATAATGTTACAGACATACCAACAATACCCATATAAGACATCCTTTCGTTAAGTAAAAAGTACCCAAAAAGAGCTGCAAAGGGTGGAGCTAAAGTCATTAAAAGCTGTGAAAATCTTGCTGTTATCAAAACATAAGAATAAAAAAGGCACAAATCTCCAAAGACAAACCCAACTAATCCAGAAAGAGAGAGCCAAAGCCAAGTATTTGAATCGGCATAAAGAGGTAAAAAAGAACCCGTTGTAAAAAAGAGCATTGCCCCTAAAAGAGTAAATGCAAAAAGTAGTCTTATAATATTAACAATTAAAGACCCAATTCTCTTCCCTGCAAATTCAAAAAAGAGTGCAGTTAATGTCCAAGAAAAAGCAACAAAAACTGAGATTAATTCACCAAAATATGTCATTTTTTAAAAAATATGGACAAAAATAACTTTTTTTGTTTAATAATATCTTTATATATACTTTTGCCAACGCAATGGTTCCGAAAGGGATTAAAAGGGAATGCCGTGAAATTCGGCAACAGTTCCCGCTGCTGTAAGTTCTCTGGGAATATACCCAAATCTGTATTTAACATTTGCCACTGTTTATAATGGGAAGGCCAAATACAGAGAGAATAAGTCAGAAGACCTGCCATGCAAAGGATTTTACCGGCTACGGGAATATGGCTAGGATATTCAGCTCACTTATGCTGTTTTTGGTCTCGTTTGCAGTAAAATCCACATTTACTAATTATTAATTTAAAAACGAGATCATGAAAAAACTGTTTTTCATTTCACTTGCAGCACTCACTCTTGTATTCTGTAGTAAAGAGGAGAAAGTAGACAAAGAACCATTAAAAATCATCTCAATTGAAGCGCCAGAAAATGGGGCCTATTTCCAGCTTGGAGAGTCTATAGAGATTTCAGTAGAAACAAATTTTCCATTAGCAGAAAATCTCAGATATGAGTGGAGAGTAAATGAAACCTATCTCCCTGAGAACTCACCTAATATAAAAATAAATCTCTCCAAAAGAGGTGAATATCATATAATTGGCTATATCACTAAAGGAATTTTTCGTGACTCTCTATCATTTACATACTATACAGTTGATGGAGCTAATAAGTCTAAAACCAAATGGATTTCAGAGCTTCTAGAGTATGTACCTGCCCCTGGGCAATTTATTAACAAGGGGCTTGGAAACATGGCTAGTGCACAAACAATTGTCAATCAAAAAGGGATGATTTCATTAGGAGGATACGGAGGATATGTGACATTTAAATTCGATCACTCTGTTATTAATGGAGAGGGATACGATTTTGTTGTACTAGGGAATGCATTTAAAGGGAGTTCCGAACCAGGAATTGTAATGGTATCTTATGATCAAAACGGCAATGGAGTTGCCGATGATCCATGGTACGAATTAGCAGGTTCTGAATACCACAAAGAGAGTACATTAAAAAATTACTCCCTTACCTACTATAAGCCAACTCAAACAGAAAAGTCAGAAAGTATAAGGTGGACAGATAACCAGGGAGCAGAAGGAGTTGCTCCTGCTAATCCTTTTCACAAACAGTGTTACTATCCGCTCTTTCTACCTCAAGGAGTTCCAGATATGATTACATTCAGTGGTACTATTCTGGATTATGCCTCACCAGATCAAAAAAAATGGATTGGAGAGCTAGATTGGGGATATGCCGATAACTACTCTCCCCTATATACAATGGTTGTCAATGAAGATAATGACACAAGAAACTCAAATAAATTTGACATTAACTGGGCTGTTGATAGCAACGGTAAACCTGTTAAACTATATGCAATAGATTTTATAAAAGTCTATACTGGAGTAAATCAACACCACGACGCTTTTGGAGAGAAATCTACAGAGGTTTGTGGAGCTATTTCACTTAGAAGATAGAGTTTAAATGACTAAATTGTTATCGGTTATAATGATGGTATTATTATCTGTACAATCTATATACTCAATGGAAGAACAGATAGATACCCTTAAACAACTTAACTCTGTGGTAATAACTGCCAAAAAACCACAGCTTACTACAGCCATTACCAGAACAGTTATTGATTCTGCAACTATTTCTCAATCGGCAACAAGCTCTCTAGCAGAAGTAATTGCTACAAAAACGCCGCTTTACATTAAAACATATGGATTGGGATCTATTGCAACAATATCGTTTAGAGGAACTGCAGCCTCACACACAAAGGTTAAATGGAATGGAGTTAAGATAAATAATCCCATGATTGGTCAGATAGATTTTTCACAACTTCCTATTTGGATGATGGATAGAGTGGAGATCTATCACGGGGGAAGCTCTCTTGTGGAGGGGAGCGGATCTTTGGGTGGGGGGATTAATTTATATAGCGATAATTGGGTAAAAAAACCATTAGAGATATCACTGATCCAGAGAGTAGCTAGCTTTAAGACATTAAACAGTGCATTAGGAATAGGATCTGCCTCAAAAAAGCACTCTCTACAGATTAGATATTACTATCTTACAGCCGATAACAATTTTAAATTTTACAATAATGCTGTTTTACCACATAGATATCAAAAGCAAAAAAATGCTGAGATAACAAAAAGAGGGGTTAGCACAGATTTTAGATACATTATTGACAATAGAACTAAAATAAATTTTCATACCTGGTATCATAAATCCGATAGAAATTTACCAACGATTATGTCGTATGAAGGAAAAGGTCGTAATGAAAAACAAAATGATTATGATTTTAAATATTCACTCTCTGCAGAAAAAATAGGAAGTAGATTAAAACAGAAATTTACTAATGGTTTGAATTATATATCAATAGACTATCTATTAGCAAATCATACAGATCTGGGATTAATTACAAATATAGACTCACGAAGCAGCAGCTACTCCTACATAAACACATATCAACTTAATTATCACCTCTCTCAAAACCTTGAGCTAAAGATTGATGCTAATATAGATTACCACAATGTTAAAACTCTAAACAGAATAACTAATGAGGGATACAGAGCAAATCGTGGAGAGTTTGGAGTGGGAGCGACACTATTTTGGAATAGAGATATTTTTGATGGCTATATACACCTCAGAGAGGAGTATGCTCAGAGTAATCTATCTCCATTAATGCCATCAATTGGAGTTGTTGTAAATTTAGATAATACAAAGAATATAAATTTTAACATAACCAAAAATTATAATAGACCATCTCTTAACGACCTCTACTGGCTTCCAGGTGGCAATAGTGATTTAAAACCAGAAGAGGGGATATCATCGGACATCTCATTTAATATTAAATCCAAAGAGAGATCTATCATTCTATACAACATCTCCTCAAATATATTTATATCCAAAATAAAGAACTGGATTTTATGGAGGCCTAGTGAGTTCAGATACTGGAGAGCAGAAAACATAAGAGAAGTTCTATCAAAAGGTATAGAGATAAACTATATGTTAAAATATGCCTCTGATTCAGAAAGATCTATATATATCCATGGAAATTATGGATATACCTCTAGCACAAATCAAAAAGCTCTTAATGATAAAGATAAGTCCGTAGGAAAACAACTCATATATACGCCAAAACATAAAGCCTCAATTAGTATGGGTGTTAATATGTACTCATATACAGCAAAATGGAGCACCAATTATATGGGACAGAGGTTTACAACATCGGAGAATGAAAGTACCCGACATAAACTTATGGCCTACACAATTCACTCTTTAGAGATTCAAAAAGATCAATCTGTTTTAAACAAAAAATTAAATATAATTTTCTCAATTGATAATATCTTAAATAAAGATTATCAATCCATTTTATGGAGAGCTATGCCAAGAAGAAACTATTCACTAACCTTAAAGCTTACAATATAAATGAAAAATATTAAATACATAATTGCAATAGCATCAATAATCATATCGACTTTATCTTGCGAAAAAAGCGACACACCAGATATACCAATACCATCATCTGAGGTACACAATGTCTACATTTGCAATGAAGGTAATTTTATGTACGGAAATGCATCTCTAAGTCTATATAATAAAGAGGAGAAAAAGGTATACAATCAAATATTTTACAATACAAACAATGTTCCCCTTGGTGACGTTCTGCAGTCAATGAACATTATTGATAATAGAGCATTTTTAGTAGTAAATAACTCTGGGAAAATTCAGGTAATTGACTCTGATTCTCACAAATATGTTGCAACCATAACAGATCTTAACTCTCCTAGATATATTATTGATATAGACTATAATAAGGCATATGTAACCGATCTATACGCTCCAATTATTCATATAGTAGATCATAAAACCTATAAAAAAACAGGTGAGATAAAAGTTGGGAGAGGAACAGAAGCTATAGTAAAACATGGCGACTATGCATATGTATGTAGCTGGTCTTTTTCTAATATGCTTTATAAAATAGATACAAAAAAAGACATTGTTGTAGACTCCTTGGTTGTTACAAAACAACCTAACAGCTTGGTTATAGATAAATACAACAATTTATGGGTTCTCTCCGATGGGGGATATAGTGGATCTCCCTACGGACAGGAGAGAGCTGCACTCTCAAAAATAAATCTAAGTACTTTTAAAATAGAGCACCTTCACTCTTTTGAATCGGATTCACAATCTCCTACAAAGCTAACCAGCGATGGTGAGGGAGAAAATCTTTTTTTTATCAATGGATCTTGGGGAGAGTCAATCCAAAACGGAGGAGTATATAAAGTTAGTAATCTAAATAGCTCAAAGCCCACACTATCTATGCTTATACCAGAGGATAATCGATTATTCTATGGATTAGGAGTAGATCCAGACAATTCAGACATCTACATAAGCGACGCAATAGATTTTCAGCAAAAAGGAGTGGTCTTTAGATACTCCTCATCTGGAGTACTTAAAGACCACTTTTATGTAGATATAATTCCTGGATACTTTCATTTTAAAAGAGAAGCACCAGGCAAATAGCTTTCATAAGCAGACATATCCAAAAGACCATGACCGGAGAGATTGAAGAGAAGAACTTCACTCTTTCCGCTCTCTTTTGCTTTTAGTGCCTCCCTTATTGTAGCTGCAATTGCGTGTGTCGATTCGGGTGCTGGAATTATTCCCTCTGTCTTTGCAAAAAGAAGACCTGCTGCAAAAGTCTCATCTTGAGAAATAGCTAGAGAGTCGATAAATCCATCTTTTTTAAGTTGACTCACCAACTGTCCACCTCCATGATATCTGAGCCCAGCGGCATGTATCTGTTCTGGTTTAAAATCATTGCCCAAAGTGTACATTGGAATCAATGGAGTCATTCCTGCACTATCGCCATAATCGTATCTTAGCTCTCCTTTTGTTAGTTTAGGACATGCCTCTGGTTCTGCAGCTATAAATTTAACCTCTTTACCATTCAAAATTCTATGTCGTAAAAAGGGAAAAGAGATCCCCGAAAAATTAGAGCCTCCTCCAAAACATGCAATAACCTTATCTGGGAAATAACCTGCAATCTCCATCTGCATCTCTGCTTCTAAACCAATAATGGTCTGATGTAATAGAACATGATTCAAAACACTACCTAGAGTATATCTGGTATTTTTTTCTGTAACTGCCATCTCTACAGCCTCCGAAATTGCAATACTCAAACTCCCTCTGTTTAATGGATCTTCCTCTAGTAATTTTCTTCCATATTGAGTCAAATTAGATGGTGATGCATGAACTTTACCGCCATAAGATCCTATAACAACCTTTCTATATGGTTTTTGCTCAAAACTCTGTCTAACCATAAAAACATTCAAGTCTAACCCAAAATATTGGCAAGCAATACTCATGGCAGAGCCCCACTGACCGGCACCTGTCTCAGTAGTAAGCTTAGTAATGCCCTCCATCTTATTGTAATAGGCCTGAGCTAGTGCCGAGTTTAGTTTGTGAGAACCAACTGGGCTCACACTCTCATTTTTAAAGAAAATTTTAGCTGGAGTATCTAATGCTCTTTCCAAATCATAAGCCCTAACCAATGGAGTTGGTCTGTACTGCTTATATAAATCTCTCACTACATCTGGAATCTCTATCCACCTCTCTCTACTAAACTCTTGCTCCACTAACTCTTTTGCAAAGAGCATACTCATTTGCTCTTTAGTTAATTCCTTAGAGGTTTGCGGATTAATTAGCGGCTGTGGTAAATTGGGCATATCGGCCGCAATGTTATACCAGCATCTTGGAATTTGATTCTCATTCAGTAAAATCTTTTTTGTTTTCATAATGAATTGTTGTTAAATAAAAAAAGCCCGATGCGTGAGCACCGGGCAGGTTATTATAATAGATCAATTATATCACATTAAAACCATATACAGCAAGGGCTCACAATTTTTGAAAAACTGTGCCACCACCACATCTGTATGTTTAAATTTGCTTTCATTTGAGCCACAAATATAAATAAAAAGATTATTCTCTAACAAAAAAAAATATTATTTAATTACCCTTATCATTCTATCTTTATTATTAATATCCTTTTTAACAGATACTTGAGAATATACTACATTATCAAATAACGCAGATGTCTCTTTTGCATATAGCTCATTAATCTCTAAAAAAAGAGCTCCCTCCTTTTTTAAGTATTTTTCTGCTATCCTCTCTATCTTCTTATAAAATATTAAGGGATTATTATCTTCTACAAAAAGAGCTAAATGGGGTTCATGGTCCAAAACATTCTTTGACATCTCCTTTTTTTGAAAGTTAGTAACATATGGAGGATTGCTAATAATAATATGAAAATCATCCACAGATCTAAGAGCACTTTCAATAGAGCTCTCATCTAAAATATCTGATCCAATAAATCTAAAATTATCTCTATATGACTCTAAAGCCAATTTTTCTATCATATGATTTAAGTTTTTAGATGCTACATCCAAAGCCTCATTAGATATATCAATAGCATAATAATCAAATTGAGGATACTCCTTAAAAATTGATAGTGAAATGGCACCAGAACCGGTTGCCAGATCTAATACCCTTATTTTTTTCTCTGAGTTAATAAATCTATCTTTTATAAACTCCAATACCCAAAGAACCAACTCCTCAGTCTCGTGTCTTGGAATAAGAACAGAGGGGCTGACAAAAAAATCGAAGCCATAAAACTCCTGATAGCCCACAATATACTGATATGGGACCCCCTCTTTAAGTTTATCTATTGCCTCTAAAAGAGGCGTTATTTTATGATTAGAAATTATGGTTTGCGGATATGCAATAAATTTGTACGAGGGCTCTCCCAAATAAAAAGATAGTAACCTCATAGCAATTGCTCTTGACTCATCTTTTACATATAGATGGTCTAAGCTTTTTATTACTAAATCAATATAATCTTTAAAACTATACATTTAATAAAACCTTCCTACAATTGTACCTATAAACTATATCTCTCAAATCTTTAATATACCGATAATCTGTACCACAACATCCCCCAACTATATTAATTAAGCCACTAGCAAGATAACTCTCCATCTTTGACAACAATAGCTTACTGTCCATTATGCTTAATCCATCACCCTCAGATGAGCTGTTTGGATAAAACGACACACATAAATCGGTAAATGAGCTTAAATAGATTATAGACTCTTTTAGATAATCTATACCTGCTCCACAATTTATACCAACAGAAAAAATATTGTAGTACTCCTTTGATCTATATAATAGATCCATTACAGCAACCAAAGACTCTCCCCCAAATAATTTGGCATTTGAATCGACACAGAATGATATCATAACAGGAGTATCTACACCCAACTTTTTATACTCATCTAGTGCTATAAATAGAGATCTAGAACTTAATACTGTCTCAATTAAAATAATATCACACCCACCCTCTATAAGGCCTCTTATTTGAGAAGCATAATCTTGACTAATAACCTCTCCTGGAAGCTTATCGGAACTGGGACCAACAACTCCTGCTACAAATTTATCGCTTTTCTCTTGTGATTTAATATAATATTCTTCAATTGCTCTCTTTGCTATATGTACAGATTTTTTATTGAGTTGCTCAATCTCCAAATGGTTCAAATTTTCACTCAAACATGAACCTCTAGACATAAAACTGTTTGTACAAATAATATCACTTCCACTATTTAGATACTCTAAATGAACCCTCTGCACCTGCTCTGGCATAGAGATATTGAGCATATCACAACTCTCTCCTCTCTGTTTAAATTTAGATAATGTGGTTCCCATTGCACCATCTAAAATCAAACATCTTCTCTCTAAAATACTTTTCAATTTATGGATCACCATTATTTGTAAATTAACCTAATAACATGGTTAAAAAATCCTTTATTGTGTAACCAGCTTCTCTCAATTGCTGAGGTACAAGGCTCATTTTAGTCATCCCTGGTATTGTATTTATCTCTAAGAAATATATCTCCTGATTTTTAACAATATAATCTATTCTTACTACTCCTCTACATCCAAGATATTTATAGATTTTTTGAGAAGTAGCTTTAATTCTATCTCGCAACTCATCTGCTATCTGTGCTGGACATATTTCATTTGACTCTCCCAAATATTTGGCATTATAATCAAAGAACTCATTATGAGAAACAATCTCTGTTACTGGTAATGAAGTCAATTTATCTCCTATTTGAAATACTCCATTTGTCATCTCTCTCCCCTCTATAAACTCCTCAATCAATATAGAAGAGTCCTGAGTAAATGCCAACTGTATTGCATCTTCCAACTGAGATACCTCTTTTACTTTTGTAATTCCAAAACTACTTCCGCCATTATTTGGCTTAACAAAAAGAGGTAGACCCAATTTTTCTACAATATCTATACAATTATACTCATCCCCTTTACGTAAAAAAATCTCCTTTGCTAAAGATATTTTTGTATCTCTTAAGAAGCATTTGCATGCATACTTATCAAATGTAATTGCCGATACTGTAGAGGAGCAAGATATAAAGTCTACACCAACCATTTCAAAATAGGCCTGAAGCAGTCCATTCTCTCCAGGTGTACCATGGATCATAATCAGGACCTTATCAAACTTAACCCTATTAAAAGTTAAACCATCTTGCTGAGCCTCTAAAAAAGAGAAGTCAGATTTATCTATTTTTGCCTCTTTGTTATCAATCGTAATAACCCTCCAGTCACTACCCTTTATTATAACACGATAAACATCATATTTAGAGTCATCAAAATGCTCTAAAAGATGCATTGCACTGTTTACAGAAACCTCAAATTCAGAAGAGTCCCCTCCATAAACAAGAGCCACCTTTTTTTT
>LUYZ01000049.1 GCA_001603425.1 Bacteroidales bacterium Bact_08 | reverse complement strand
ATGTTACGATCTATGCAAAAAACATAATGTTCTCTTTATTGCAGATGAGGTACAAACAGGTATAGCAAGAACAGGAAAAATGCTATGTTGTGATCACGAGGAGATCAGACCAGATATAGTTATTTTAGGTAAAGCAATTTCTGGAGGAGTTCTCCCAGTATCTGCAGTATTAGCAGATGATCATGTAATGTTAACGATAAAACCTGGAGAACACGGATCTACTTTTGGAGGATTTCCATTAGCTTGTAAAGTTGCCATGGCTGCTCTTGATGTAGTAAAAGAGGAGAAATTAGCCGATAGAGCTGAATATCTTGGAGAGATATTTAGGACCAAAATGAATCAATTTAAGTCCCCATTTATAGAGTTGATTAGAGGTAAAGGATTGTTAAATGCTATTGTAATCAAGCCTTATAATGGGAAAGAGGCATGGGATGTTTGTGTTAAAATGGCAGAGAATGGACTATTAGCAAAACCAACACACAGACATATTATTAGATTTGCACCGCCTCTAATAATTAGTGAAGAGGAGCTAAACTGCGCTATATCAATAATTCAAGACTCAATTCGACAATTAGAAAATTAGATAATATTTATGCAATCAACCTCAAAAATACTAATGATTCGTCCAATTAACTTTGGATTTAACGAACAAACTGCTGGAAACAACTCATTTCAAGTTAGAGGATTCGAAGAAAACTCAAATGATTTAGCTCAAAAAGAGTTTGATCAATTTGTCTCTATTTTAAAAGAGAATCTTGTGGATGTAATAACAATACAAGATAGTTCCGAACCAGTAACTCCAGACTCAATTTTTCCTAACAACTGGTTTTCAACTCATGAGGGCAAAACAATGGTTCTTTATCCAATGTATGCACCAAACAGAAGAGAAGAGAGAAAAGAGAGTGTCATAGAAAAGATAAAAGAGATTTGCAATATAAAAAGAGTTGTAGATCTAACCTATCTAGAAAATGACTCCAAATTTCTAGAAGGAACTGGTAGTATGATTTTAGACAGAGATAATAATCTTTTATATGCGTGCAAATCTCCCAGAACAGATGTGAGTGCTCTTGAAGAGTTTTGTGATCAATTAGATTACGACATGTTTGTTTTTGAAGCTTATGATAGAGATAGCAAAGAGATTTATCATACAAATGTTATGATGTCAGTCTGCTCAGATTTTGTAACTATCTGTCTAGATTCAATCAAAGATTTAAATCAAAGAGAATCGATTATTGAACTTATAGAAGAGAGCGGAAAAGAGATATTGGAGATAAGCTTAGATCAAATGGAAAATTTTGCGGGAAATATGCTAGAGATACGGTCTACAAAAGGTGAAAAAATAATTGTAATGTCCAAAAGAGCATACGAAAGTTTGGATTCAGACCAAATAGAGACCATAGCACACTACGCAAAAATTATCTACTCAAACTTAGAGACTATTGAGAATAACGGAGGCGGATCTGCTAGATGTATGATTGCAGAATTATTTTAGTAATTACCAATAACGGCCAGATATCTCACAATATACTGGCCGTTTATTTAATTAAAATGCCTCTTTAATCTCACCGCTTCTATATGCATTAACCAACGCCATTAGATCTTCAATCTGAGATTTTAATTGAGATCCTATATCGGTATCTCTAACAAGCATTCTTTTATTATTAAACTCCACAACTGTCGTTTCTGATATAATATCGTCACCATCAATGATAGCTTTTTTTGCCGATACAAAAGGTTGATGCTGTACAATCAACAACCCATGAGAGTTGTAGATGAGAGTATAGCCCGCAATCCCTGTTTCAGGCTGATATGCTTTAGAATAACCGCCATCTATAACCAATAACTTTCCACCAGCTTTAATTGGAGATTCTCCTTTACCTGTCTTAACAGGAATATGACCATTAATTATATGAGACTGCTGTTCATTAAGGCCAAACTCCTTTAAAATCATCTCGCAAACCTCTTTATTATCTTTAAAATAGTAATAATACCCCTTCTGCTCTTTATGTGTTTCTTTGTCAGAAATAAAATAGCGTTCAAAAGTAGTCATCTTGGCCTTATCAAAAAGAGGAGAGCAAGGGCCACACCATAAATACCAAATATAATCCTTACCCATCAATCTTCTAGATGAGAATCTATCTTCAAAATATGTTTTTCTTACAATTTTGTCAATTTTATCAAAAAGAGACTTACCGCCATAATATTGTCCCGATATTTTCACCTTTTTTAAACTACCATCTTCATTTAAAGGCACAGACGCATGAAATAGAAGATTAGAGTTTCTGGCTAAGTATAAAGAACCATTATTAAAGAAACATCTCATATGCTTATCCAACTTCTCACTATGTAAAAAATAGTGCATTAGTGAACTTACGACCTCCTTCTCTTCTTCTGTTAGTTTATATGGGTCAGAAGGATCAATTGTTGGGAAAAAAGTATCTTTCATTGGATACTCTTTTCCTTCGACCTCAACAACTCCACGTTCTAAGTTAATTTTATGAAGAAGATTCCTACTCTCCATCTCAAATTCACTATTTCTTGATATAAGCTGTCCCTCTAATTTAAATTGAATTACAGCAATAGCTTTGTGCATCTGAGAGATCATTCGTATATGCTTACTTTTTATTGGCTCATCTTCATTTGCTTTTGGTTTAAATAAAGAACAGTTATCCGAACCATATACATCCATGGCAAACGTTGCGAGTGGCATTAGGTTAATACCATATCCCTCTTCTAAAGTAGCTAAGTTTGCATATCTTAACGAGACACGAACAACATTTGCCATACATGCCTCGGAACCAGAGGCAGCACCAATCCACAAAATATCATGGTTCCCCCATTGAATATCGACATTGTGATAATCGGACAGAATATCCATAATCAAATGGGCTCCAGACCCTCTATCGTAAACATCTCCAATTATATGTAAAGAGTCGATTGTCAAACGCTGAATAAGATTAGAGATAGCCTCTATAAATTGATCTGCTCTCTTTGTAGATACAATAGAAGATATAATCGACGAGATATAATCTTGCTTATTAGGCTCTGCAGAAGACTCATGTAAAAGCTCTTGAATAATGTATGAGAATTCTTGAGGCAAGGCCTTTCTAACTTTTGATCTTGTATATTTAGAGGAGACATTTCCACACACAGAAACTAACCTTACTAAAACCATTTTGTACCAATCATCAATATCATCACCTTCTCTCTGCTTAATAATCTTAAGTTTCTCCTTGGGATAATAGATCAAAGAACACAACTCTCTTTTCTCGCTCTCTCTCAGTGTATGACCAAAAATCATCTCCACCTTTTTTCTAATTACTCCAGAAGCATTTTTTAATACATGTCTGAAAGCCTCATACTCTCCATGAATATCGGTCAAAAAGTGCTCTGTGCCTTTTGGTAGGTTTAGTATAGCCTCTAAATTAATAATTTCAGTTGTTGCTGCAGAAATAGATGGAAAAGACTTAGCAAGCAACTGCAAATATTTTATATCTCTCATAGTTTATCAATTTGTATATAAAGATATACTTTTTTTCTGTATATTAGCAGTATAGTTGCAACCAAACTAAATTTCTATATTATGATTTTTGAATTACCTCAACTACCCTACTCAAAAAACGACCTAGAACCAGTAATTGGCTCAGGAACAATTGAGTTTCATTATGGGAAACATCACCAAGCATACGTTACAAACCTCAACAACCTAATTAAGGGGACTGAGTTTGAGAAAATGACACTAGAAGAGATTGTACTTAAATCAGAGGGTGCAATTTTCAACAATGCTGCTCAAGTATGGAATCACACATTCTATTTTTATTCACTCAAACCCAATGGAGGAGGGACACCAAAAGGAGCTTTAGCAAAAGCCATTGAGAGCAGTTTTGGTAGTTTTGATAAATTTAGAGAGGAGTTTAGCAATGCTGCTGCAACTCTTTTTGGATCAGGATGGGCTTGGCTGGTTAAAGATAACCAAGGAAAGCTTTTAATCATCAAAGAGAGCAATGCAGGGAATCCATTGACAAAAGATCTAACTCCTATTCTTACATTTGATGTATGGGAACATGCATACTACTTAGACTATCAAAATAAAAGAGCAGACTATATATCTGCTCTATGGGGAATCATCGACTGGGATGTAGTTTCTGCTCGTTACTAAATCTAGTATTTTGCAGATCCACAAAAATAATCTATCAGAATTCTATTCTGATAGATTATTTTTATATTGAGCAACATACTGAGGATAGTCAGATCTTACAAAACTCTCATTTCTATGATCTCTTTCATCCAAGCAGATATTAATAAATACTTGTGACCAATTCTCTACATCTGCATACTGCTTAACAATAGGACTTTTTATGGGTTGGTCTCTCCATTGAGGATTATCTTCTACCATTTGCGCATATACATGTTCTGCGTGATCTTCGAACTCTCCATTAAAATAGAATGCGCTTTTGAGGCTTAAAAAAGCAACAATCTTAGAAATTATAACATATTTAAGAACAAAAATAAAAGTAATTACAGGAGATAAATACCATGCTTCTTTGATATTATCTTCCTTCATTTTTTCATATATTACTCTCAAATGGTCATACTCGTTATCTTGTGCCTCTCTACCCCACTCAATAACTCTTTGAGACCAACAAACCTTATTTGAATTTCTAAAATAACGGGTTATTGTTTTATAACTTCTAATTTCCCACTCCCTGTATGGAACAGAAGCCAAAATTTCTAATAAAGCTGCTTTACATAGGGTGTTTTTCTTCCCTGTGACTAGATCCATAGAAAAAAAGAAGAATTTAGCCGTAAGACTATATTTATGCTTCGGCCTAGCTAATGATGCTTTATGCTCTTCTATAAGATCGATATTTTTAGCTCTCATATGATAAATTTTTGGTTTAACTCAAATATATAACTAATAATTGAACTTTTTATCATTTTTTTATGTTCAATAAAAAACCAAATTATTATCTATTATGAAAAATTTAATTATTGCCACAATTGTGCTAACTGTTTTTTTATTATCCTCATGTAATAGCTCTCAAAAACCAGATCAAGCAATTACAAGTGAGAACAATCAAATCTTGGAATTTAAAGATCATGGACCTAATCCATTTGTTTTTGACATTGAAGAGTATACTATCAAAAATGAGAATTACAGAATATCTCTGTGGACAGGAAAATTCATGCAGATGACCTTAATGAGTCTAAAAAAGGGAGAAGAGATTGGTTTAGAACTACATGACGATATTGATCAATTTATACGTATAGAGTCTGGTAAAGGAAAGTTACTAATTGGTGATTCCGAAGACAATTTAACAGAAATAGAGGTGGAGGATGACTTTGGAATTATGATTCCAGCTGGGAAATGGCATAATTTAATAAATATTTCGGACCAACCACTTAAGTTATACTCTATATATTCACCTGTAGAGCATCCATTTGGGACCATTCACAAAACAGAAAAAGAGGGTAAAGAGGCCCATGCACACCACCACCATTAATATACTATTTCATCTATTGGATACATATCAAGCATAGAATTAATAAGATAACAACTATTATATAACACAATATCTTCAGGAGTTATATCACACTCTTTAATTAATCCTTTAGATAGCATTAAAAGCCTCTTTGTTCCATTCAGAAGAGGCTTTTTTGGTGTAAAAAAATCTCCATCTTTAGATAATACAATATTTGCATAAGAAGTATCTGTAATCAATCCATTTTTTACAATCAAGACATCTGAACACTCTCCTCTGAGATTATACAATTCATTAATATGGTCTCTATTATTCCATTTATATGAGTAGTCTATATCTGCTTCCACTATTTTTAATGAGCGAATCTTTTTAGGAAAGTATTCCAACAACTCTACTTTCTCTACTATGTCTGAATAGACAACTCTTAACTTGTAGATTTTATTGAACTGAAAATCCGAATATAAATCAATCTGATTTCTGACAATAGTTTCAAATGGGATATCTAAACATTTTCCAAAAAAGTATTTAGTTGTTGTTAATACTCGATATCTATGCATCTCCAGATTTTGAGCATCTCCACCAACTACTTTTATTGATTCAAAAAACAATTTACTCACAGCATATTTCGTTTATATGGTAGATATATTTTATCTAACATCTCTGAATACTCCATTTGACAATCACTATTTATTGTTACTCCACCTCCACTTCTATACCATAGTGAACCACCAGGATCTATCTCAATAAACCTTATTAAAACTGCCGAATCCAATGATTTGCCATCAAAATAACCAAATATCCCGGTATAATACCCCCTACTTTCACCCTCTGCCTCTCTTAAAATCTTTACGGTAGAACTCTTGGGCGCTCCAGAAATAGAACCTGCTGGTAAAAGAGAAAATAGCAAATCTCCCAATCTATCTCGATAGCTCGTTGATAGCTGACCAACAACCTCTGAGCTAATTTGAATGAGATCTCCTTTTGATGTATTTACAATATCGGCATATCTATATCTCTCAACGGATACACAATCGGATACTATTCCAATATCATTTCTGATTAAATCCACGATTGTTGCATGCTCACATCCCTCTTTGTGATCCTCCATTATCTTTTTATAGGCATCCTTCTCCGATAATTTTATTGTACCCTTCATAGGGTAAGAGTAGATCTTACTATTCTCAATTTTAACAAATCTCTCTGGAGAGAATGAGATAAATCTATTTGGGATATAAATCCCAAAATATGAGTCAGAATTTAATAAAATGGTCTCAAAAGGAACATTAACAGAAATTCTTGTTTTGCAAGTGAGATTACTCAAATAACTATCTCCTCTTTTTAAACCATTCATAACAATTTCAAATTTCTGTTTGTAACTGTTATAATCTATTTTATCAATAATATCAATCTTTGAATCGTGATGATTTGATTGCAAAAGTGAAGAGGAAGAGATCTCATTTAAATAATGATTAAAATTATTTATCTCTCCTATTTTAAAGAGAACCTCTGCACAATCCAAAGGTTTTTCTATTAAATATCCACTACTCATCTCATAATCTAAAACGAATAGAAACGGCATACCTTTTTTGGATAATTCGTTAATTTTATGACGAATAACACAAGCAGACTCTTCTTTGATACAATTCATACATTTTAATCTATCCATTGCAAAAGTAAGAGTTTAAAGATTTTTTGCAACAAATCTTCTTAAAGAATATATTTGTTTGATGAATAAAACTCTATTAATAGATAATTTTGACTCTTTTGTGCAAAACGTAGCACATTTGGTAAGAGCAACAACTGATACACAAATAACAGTTTGTGACAATAGATCCATTCCATTCAATGATTTAAACCTCTTTTCTCATATTATTATATCTCCAGGACCAGGAGTTCCAAGCGAGTCAATGGATCTTTTTAGATTAATAGAGATGAGTATGCATAGTCATAAGATTCTGGGCATTTGCCTTGGACACCAAACTATCGGCGAGTTTTTTGGAGCCCAACTTATTAATTTAAATAGGCCATACCATGGGCACTCCTCTTCTTTAGTGATACAAGACCATAACGACCCCCTTTTTAGAAATATAATGGAGAGTCAAAAAATAATTGGGCTATACCACTCATGGGCTTTAGAACTCAATTCTATTAGTGACCCTCTAATTATAAGCTCTGTAAATGAGGACAATATACCGATGTCAATTAGACATAAATCCCTCCCAATATATGGTATTCAGTTTCATCCAGAGTCAATAATATCAAAATGTGGAAAAACCATTATTTCCAACTTCTATTTATAAACATCTATCTCCAAAAAATTGTTATATTTATGTAACTTATCTTTTCAATTGCAACATATATGAAAAAAGTATCACTATACATCATTATAACGCTAATTTTAATCTCTTGTGTTCACAAAAAAGAGAGTGGAATTATCTCTGATCTTATTGTTCCTAATGACTTTAATTGGCACTCTATTGAAGAGGTCAATATTATTTTACCATCTACATCAACAATTATAAATCAAGATGGAGATACATTAGCTCATGCAATTCCTGCAGGAGAATACAATCTATTTCTAAGTAAAAACAGCTCTTTTTCAGTTATTCCAGAAGCTACAACTCCTTTAACAAAAGCAATTGGTGGGGGTGTAATAAAAGAGACAATATACTTTCCAGCCAAGAACAGATATGCTACAATTATGTTCGAAGATCTATTCCCCTCAAAAGGAGACATGGATATGAACGATGTTGTCTTTGGGTTTAATTTAGAACTATATCTAGACAATCAATCTAGACTTAGAAGTTTTAGAATAAATATTCAACCTCGAGCGACTGGTAGCTCATATAGACAAATTGGAATAGCTGCAGCATTATACTCTGGGATGTCTAGCAATTATGTAGATAGGATTTTTCATTCAACAAATGGTTACATCTCGGACCTATTTAATGTAACAACAGGCTCTAATAATAGCTACTCAACAGAAATTGGTGCTGGTTTTGATGTTATCCCTTTAACGGGTAATTTTAGAAACCATTTTTCTAATAATTCCGAACTATTTATTAATGTCAGAAACATAGACCCTCCTTCTGATACAGAAAGTTTTTGGGTAGAAGTAGAACTTCTATCAAATAGAATATTCCCTATTTCACAATTTACTCTTTTACAGGCCCCCTCTTTGGGAAGAGTTAATTTGGATATATTCTCTGTATTTGGACAAAGAGGCAAAGAGGTTCATTTTAAAAATGGTAGAGCAACTAATCTATTTCATTTCCCATTTTTTATTGCAAGTCAAACAAACAATTTTTCAACCGTAGATAACTGGGTGTGGGCAATTCTAAGTGACAAATCCGTTAGACATCCTCAAGAATTTGTAAAAATATACAATGCCTACCCTCCGTTCAAAACGTGGGCTGAGAGCGGTGGTAGCAGTGCAAATGAATGGCACTCTGTATCGGTATTAGATAGTCTCTTCTCTGCAAAGGACTTTAACTATATAAATTAATTGCATGACCAATCAACCTTTAGTATCAATTATTACTGTAAATTACAATCAATCGGAGGTGACTTGTGATTTACTAAGTTCTTTACGCCATATTACTTATAAAAACATAGAGATAATTGTGGTAGATAACAACTCCACAAAAGACAATCCATCTATAATTAAAAAGAGGTTCCCAGAAATAGTATTTATTGAGAGTTCAATAAACCTTGGTTTTGCTGGAGGTAATAATCTAGGAATTAAAAAATCCAAAGGAGATTTCTTAATGTTTTTAAATAATGATACAACTGTTCCTAAAGATTTTTTAGAGCCTTTGGTCAATTTTATGATAGAAAACCCAAAAGTAGGAATTGCATCTCCAAAAATTAAGTTTTACTGGAGTCCGTCTACTATTCAATATGCAGGTTTTACAGAGATGAACCCATATACTATTAGAAATCATGGAATTGGCTATAATAAACCAGATGGTCCAGAATATAATATTATTAGCAAAACTGCATACGTTCATGGTGCAGCAATGATTGTTCCAAGAAGAGTAATAGAAGAGGTTGGCTTAATACCAGAAGTATACTTTCTATATTACGAAGAGCATGATTGGGTAGAGATGATAAAAAGGGCTGGATATTACGTTTACTACCTCCCTATCTCCTATATACTTCATAAAGAATCCGTTTCTACAGGAAGGGACTCTGCTTTTAAAACATATTACATTAGTAGGTCCCGAATTATTTTTGCAAGAAGAAACTACAAAGGCTTAACTAGAGTTGCCAACTTGATTTTTCAAACATTTATATCACTCCCCAAAAATGTTCTTATTAATCTAATAAAATTTAACTTTAAGATTGCCAACGCATATATAAGATCTTATATATGGAACTTATTAAATTATAGAGCTCTAAAACAGAACCCTAAACTATAAACTATGATCCAGATTATAATTAACATAATTGAATTTGCACTATTTTGCTATCTGGCAATATTTGGCTGTTACTACCTCCTTTTTGCCGTTGCTTCTATTTTTGATAATAGAGACTTTTCTGCAAATTCAAAAGAGAAGATCAAAACTCCTTTTAGAAAATATGCAGTTCTAATACCTGGATATAAGGAAGATAGCGTAATTATAGATGTAGCAAAAAAAGCACTAGAACAAAATTATCCAAAGGAGCTTATGGATGTTATTGTGATTGCAGACTCCTTCAAACAAGAGACTTTAGATTGTTTAAAAAAACTCCCAATCAAAGTTATAGAAGTATCTTTTGATGTAAGCACAAAATCTAAGGCTCTACGCAGGGCAATGGATGTAATAGATAATGACTACCATATAGCTCTTATTTTAGATGCCGATAATGTAATGGAGAGCAATTTTATTGAGTTAATAGATTTACATTTCGACAAAGGATTTATTGCTGTTCAAGGGCATAGAGTAGCTAAAAATCTTAATACATCTTTTGCAGTACTGGATGCTATTAGTGAAGAGATTAATAACTCTATTTTCCGAACTGGACATGTTAATATTGGACTATCATCTGCTCTTATTGGGTCTGGAATGGCTTTTGAATATCATTTTTTCAAACAACGAATGTCAGAAATAAACGCTATTGGAGGCTTTGACAAAGAGTTAGAATTAACTCTTCTGAGAGACAACCATAAGATCTCATATGCCAAAGATGCTATAGTTTATGACGAAAAAGTTCAAAAAGCAGAGGTTTTTGCAAATCAACGACGTAGATGGCTATCTGCTCAATTTGTATATTTTAGAAGATTCGCATTATCTGGTTTAAAACATCTTATCCTAAATGGAAATTTTGATTTTTTTGACAAAGTAATACAGATGATATCACCACCAAGAATTCTACTTCTATTTACAATCTTCTCTCTTTTTGTATTTAATTTCACTCTCACCTATTTTAGTTTAATACCAGATCTTATAATACATTACTCTGGATGGCTAGCGCTTTTTGTAATTTCATTAACTGCCTTAATGATTGCTACTCCCAAAAAGTATTATAATATTCAAACATTTTATGCACTAAAAACTTTACCTAAAGCCGCAATAATTATGTACAAATCTCTATTTAAACTAAAAGGGGCAAACAAAAAGTTCATTCATACACAGCACGGCACTTAACCTATAACATACTACCTACTTTATGACTAACTTCTATTTTCTTAAAAATCAAAATGATACGTCATTTATCTGCAAAATACAAGATAAATTAGAGAGATATACTCACGAACCATCTAACAGTTCTCTATTCATATGGGGATCTATATATAATATTCCCAACAGTAATATAGCAAAACATGTTATGGATGGTTTTGTTGAAAAGGGAGTTGATAGCTTTAAGTATTACGATGGAGAGTTTTTAATAATTATATTAGAGGAGAAGCAAACAATTGTATATAGAGACAGACATGGTGCTGGTCCTCAAGTATTTTATAATTCATCCTTCTTCTGCTCAAATCCTGTTTATCCCATTAAAGATAAAAAATATAGTCCTGCACCTAATTTTGAGGCAATTAACACCTTCTTATCAATAGGATATATTCCAGCTCCTCTAACATCTTTTGCAGACATAACCAAATTAGATGGGGGGGTGGTTCTTAAATATACTCAAGTAGCAACTACTAAAGAGCTTTTTACTTGGGAAGAGTACCTTTCAAAAAGTGAGTCACCTATTAAAATATCGGCAAAAGATGCAACTCAAGAGTATTATAGGCTTCATAAAGAGGCTGTCAATTCCAGAGTTAAGGGAATAGATCACGCGGCACTTCTTTTGAGTGGGGGTTACGATTCTGGAGGCAACATTGCTGTTTTACGAGAGGTTTTTGATAAAAATGTATCATCATATTCTATCGGCTTCAAAAACAATAGATGGACTGAACTACCACTAGCAAAAATTTTATCTAAAACTTACAATACTAATCATCATGAATATGAAATTGATGGATCTGAAATTAAGAATTTACCCAAAATAGTTTCCCATATGGCTGATCCGTTTCAAGAGGGTGGATTAATGGTAAACTATTGCGTTATGGAGTTAATAGGGAATAATAAACCCCAGATTATTCTAGGAGGAGATGGCAATGATCAACATTTTGGAACTGCTGGTAAAGAGCTAGCCCTTAAATATATGATAAAAAAGATGCATCTAACATCTTTTCAAAAGCTATATAATAAAATTTCGGAGCTACCTCCATTTAACGCAGACAATATTCTTTTTAAAACTAAATTTCATAATCGTAAAATTTTAGATATCCTAAAAAGTGACAACTTTGGGTTTGAGCAAGCAGAATTAAAAAATCTATTAAAAAAAGAGTACTTTAATCCTAATCGCTCTTACCTAGAAAGCATTCCAAAAACATATTCAAACTTTGACAACCTATTTACAATCCATAACTACCACTGTGATATTAAACAGGTAATTAATCAAGTAATATTACACAAAGCCTCTAAAATGGCAAACCTATTCTCAAATAATCTTACCTTTCCATATATGAGTTATGACATCTATAACTTTTTAGCATCTTTACCAAGAGAGTTAAAGTGGTGCGGCAACATAAAAGATATAGCAAAAGGCATTGGCTCCTCAAAATATCTCCACAAACAATCTCTAAAAGATAAATTACCAAAAGAGATTACTGATAGGAAAAAACAAGGAGGATTTGCTCCTTTACCTATATTTTTAGATGATAACCTCCAATTTCAAAAAATATCTGACTATATCTTGTCCAGCTCACTTTCTTACCAACTGTTAAACAGGGAGTATGTTCAAAAACTACTAAATGAATACTCTCAGTCAAAGAAAAGACCAACATATTGGTTTTGGAATCAACAGGTAAATGCTTTTAAAATAATGAATCTTCTAACTTTGGCTGTATGGTGGGATATATATATAAATCAACGAGAACCTGAGTCCATTATTTTTTAATATTTAAAGCTATGATTATTGGAATAGAAGCACAAAGAGTCTTTAGAGTCAAAAAACATGGAATGGACATGGTGGCTTTAGAACTTATAAGAAATCTTCAAAAAATAGATAAGGAAAATACCTACTATATTTTCGTTAGCCCAGATATAGATCGAGAATGTCTTAAAGAGAGTCAAAACTTTAAAATTATTGAGGTAGAGGGGGGATTTTACCCAACTTGGGAGCAAATTTCGTTACCCCGAGCTGTAAAAAAATATAAATGCGATATTCTACACTGCACTAGTAACACAGCACCAATCTTTGCACCATGCCCAGTAATCATTACTCTTCATGACATTATATATATTGAATCTCTCAATCTTTTTAAAAAAGGAGCTACAATGTATCAAAGATTCGGTAGTCTATATAGAAGATTAATAGTTCCAATTGTATCAAAAAAAGCTAAAGAGATTGTAACTGTCTCTAATTTTGAAAAAGAGAGAATAAAAGAGATAATGGGGTTAGACAACAATCTTTTAGCAATATATAATGGTGTAGGAGAGCATTTTACTAAAATCTCAGATTCGAAAATTTTACATACTACCAAAAATAAATATAATCTTCCAGATAATTTTCTATTTTTTTTGGGCAATACCGATCCTAAAAAAAATACCCCAAATGTGCTAAAAGCTTTTGCTCTATTTAACAAGAGAGTTAATAAAAAGTACAAACTTGTAATGTTAGACTACGACAAAGATGCATTAAATTTAATTTTGGCAGATATTAATGAGGAGTGGCTTAATGATTATATCCACTTAACTGGCTATGTTCCTAACACTGAATTACCACAAATTATAAATATGTGTCATATTTTTTTATATCCTTCTTTAAGAGAGAGTTTTGGAATCCCTATTTTAGAGGGGATGGCATGCGGAGTGCCAGTAATTACATCGAATACCTCTTCTATGCCAGAAATTGCAGGAGATGCAGCTCTATTTTCCGATCCATATAACGCAACAGATATAGCAGAAAAGATCTACCTCCTAGAAACCAATAAAGAACTTAGAGATACACTAATTGATCGTGGATATATTAGATCCTCTTTATTCTCATGGCTTAATATGGCAAAGGAATATAATAAACTATACTTAAAACAGCAGTAAATATGTTAAAGAATAGAGATATAGTTTGTATTGCAAACACAAGTTGGTTTGGAAAATATACCAAATCTACTGTCCAGTTAATGGATAGATTAGCAAAAGAGAATAGAGTTCTTTTTGTTGAACATGCCTACACATTTAAAGATATTATCTCAACTCTTTTAAAAAAACAAGATGCTCCAATTTCAAAAATGCTGGGAATAAAGAGACGATTGCAGATAATTGAGAGCGATAACCACAATAAGGTGTATAACTTAACTATTCCTCCAGTACTCCCTCTATACTTTTTAAAAAATGAATCTCTATTCAAATTACTTTTTAAAATTAATAGATGGATATATATTAGAGCCGTAAAAAAGGCAATGAAGAGATTAAAATTTAGTAATCCTATTGTTATATCGGCTTTTAACCCATTTTATGGAGTGGCATGCATTGGAAAACTAAATGAGGCTTCTAATATATACTACTGCTACGATGCTGTTGAGTCTAGACACTTTGGTGAAAGAATTTTTGATGTAGAAAACGAGTTGCTACATAAGACAGATATGGTAATCACCACATCTGATTCATTAAAGAATCTTAAAAATCAGATTAATAGCAATTGTTATGTGGTAAAAAATGGAGTAGATTTTCCACAATTTAATAAATACTCAAAAAAAGAGATTTACAAAAGAGATAATAAATTAGTTGGTTATATTGGTAGTTTAGACTTTAGATTCGATATTGATTGCGTAGAAAAAGCAGTTAAGGCGCTACCCGAATATAAATTCGAATTTACTGGAGACCTTAGAAATTATCATATTAAAGAGAGATTAGAGATATACCCTAATGTTCAATTTTTTCCGCCAATTTTGGCTAACGATGTTCCAAAATTATTAGCCACATATGACGTTGGTATTATCCCATACCTTGCAAATGAAGCAAACAAAAATATTTATCCACTCAAAATTAATGAATATCTAGCTGTAGGAGTTCCCGTGGTCATGACGCCATTTGCTAAATTAGATGAATTTAACAAAGTTATCTCTGTAATATCAGAATCAAAAAGCATGGAACTCCTTCTTAAAGAGGAGATAGAAAATGATTCAAGTGAAAGAATAGCATTAAGAGTTGAGTTTGCTAAATCTAACTCATGGGACTCAAGAGCGGCCCTTTTTAGTTCTATTATTTCTTCAAATATTTAACCTATGAAAAAAGTTGGAATAATAACAATCTGTGATTATCAGAATTATGGAAACAGATTACAAAATTATGCAGTACAGGAGATACTTAAAGATTTGGGATATCAAGTAACAACCATTGTAAATAATTCTCCTAAACCAGATACGATTGATTCTCTCCCATATAAAGAGAGAATTAAGAGGCTAATAAATCATAATCCAAGCAAAATTTTAGATAAAATATTATTGAAAATAGAGGATAAGCTTAACGCAAAGAAAAAGAGTATTCTTTTAAATCAAAAAATAGGTTCTTTTAAGAATTTTACATCTAAATATATCTCTGAGACCTCATTTACAGTAGATCATAGAAATATCCCTACAGAATTAGAGAGTCTTTTTGATTATTATATAATTGGGAGTGACCAAATTTGGAACCCATCATTTAGATATGGTTCTGGATTTGATTTTGGAACATTTTGCAATGAAAAGAGGAAAATAGCGCTCTCACCTAGCTTTGGTATTTCAGAAATTCCAGATAGATATAAAAAAAGCTACTCTATAATGCTGAATGAGATAGAGTACCTATCTGCAAGAGAAGAGAGTGGTTCTAATATAATTAAAGAGTTAACAGGTAGAGACGCTCCCGTTCTTGTAGATCCAACCCTCATGCTATCAAAAGAGAGATGGTTAAAAATCTCTTCCCAAAACAAATTCAAACCCCAAAAGGAATATATACTAACTTATTTCATTGGAGAAAAAGAGAGAGAAACCAAAAAATGGATAAGCTCCTTAGCTTATAATAAAGGCATGGATATTTGTCATATGGCAAATATTAATGACCCAAAAAGGTACGCAGCAGATCCATCTGAATTTATAGATTATATTAATTCTGCTCAGGTGCTCTGCACTGACTCTTTTCATGGAGTAATTTTCTCGATCCTAATGGGCATCCCTTTTATTATTTTTGATAGAAAGGGAAAAAGCGTTAAAATGTCCTCAAGAATTGACACACTACTAAGTAAATTTCATTTAGAAGATAGACGATTCAACAAGGTTAAAACTCATGGGAATATTTTCAATGTAAATTACTCTCATGTTCAAGATATTCTTGAGATAGAGAGAAAAAAAACAATGACATATCTTAATGAAGGGCTTAATGAGCAATAGTTTATGATTAAAAACCAGATTAAAGCAGGTGCCCTACTCTCCTATTTGCAATTGGGTCTTGGAAGTATAATATCCATACTTTATACTCCAATAATGCTACGTTTGCTTGGCCAAAGTGAGTATGGTCTTTATAATCTAGTGGCCTCAGTTGTAGGATATTTAGGCATTTTAAATTTTGGATTTGGTAGTGCATACATTAAATATTTCTCTGGTTTCAAGGTAACTAATGACCATAATTCTATAAAAAAGCTAAATGGTATGTTTGTTACCATCTTTGGAGTTATCGCAATAATTTCATTGATTGCAGGATCTACACTAACGCTTTACACAAAAGAGATTCTAGGAAATGAACTAACTCAACAAGAGTCATCAATTGCACAAATTTTAATGTTGATTATGACTATCAACATAGCAATTTCATTTATTGGAATAATATTTACTACATATATCACTGCAAACGAAAAGTTTATTTTTCTTAAACTAGTCCAAATAATCAAAGTTATAACAACGCCACTTATAACACTTCCCGTTCTTATTTCGGGCTATGGAGCAATAGGTATGGTTGTTATTGCAACTTTAGTTAATATAATTATAGAGATTATTAATGCTGTTTACTGTATAAAAAAACTTAACATTAGATTTTCGTTTAAGGAGTTTGACTACACCTTAATGAAACAAATGAGCCTATTCTCATCGTTTATTTTTATAAATCTTATAGTAAATCAAATTAATTGGAACGTAGATCGGTTTATAATTGGACGATTTCATGGAACAATTGCAGTTGCAACTTATAGCCTTGCGGCACAACTTAATACATACTATATATCACTCTCTACTGCAGTCTCTAGTGTTTTTATTCCCAGGGTTAACCAAATGATATCGGCAAATGTCTCTAATAAAGAGATTAGCTCTCTATTTGCAAGAGTTGGAAGGGTCCAATTTTTTGTCTTATCTCTAATTTTTACTGGATTAATATTCTTTGGAAAATCATTTATTTATCTGTGGGCTGGTGACGATTATGGGTCATCATACATAATTGCCCTTCTACTAATAATACCTGTAACAATACCTCTTATACAAAATCTGGGAATAGAGGTCCAAAAGGCCAAGAATATGCATCAATTTCGCTCATGGACATATCTATTTATTGCTATAGTTAATATTGGTATATCAATTCCTCTTGTAAAGCACTATCAAGGTGTTGGAGCTGCAATCGGTACTGCTGTATCATTAATTATTGGCAATGTTTTTATTATGAACTGGCACTATCATAAAAGAGTAGGAATCAATATTGTTTTTTTTACTAAACAGATAATTAGCACAATACCTTCTCTTATTATTCCATCAATTTTTGGTATTATATTATATAACTATGTGAATTTAAATAATCCATTAATCTTCTCTATATCGGCTATTTCATACTTAATTCTTTTTTGTGTATCTACATGGTATATCGCACTCAATCCCTACGAAAAAAGTTTAATAGAAAAGCCTATAAATAAAATACTATCTAAAATAAAAAAGATATGAGTAATATTAAATCAAAGCTAAAAAACTCTCTTCCCAAAAAAATACTCTACTATTACTATCTATATAGTGCTGTAAAAGATAGTTTGTATGATCTTAAAATTAGAGTAAAAGATAAAGTCTATGACAATTCACTAGAAGAGAGACTTAAAAGAGATCTTACTCTTGCATATCATATTGTAGAAAAGGGATTAACAATGCCAGAACCCAGACCTGGATTTGGTTCTGCTGTTGTTATATCACTACTAAATACCATTGAACTATATCATAAAAATAAATTTGATGAGAATAGTATTGAATTTATACAATCTGTTTCTGTCTTAAAAGAGTACTTAGATTATCATATAAAGATAAACTTCTCTCTAGACTACAATATTAACCAAAGACTTCAAAAATTAAAAGAACTATTCCCTAATGTAGAGGGAGAAAAACAAATTAGAATTTCTGCCGAAGAG
>LUYZ01000048.1 GCA_001603425.1 Bacteroidales bacterium Bact_08 | reverse complement strand
GATTGTCATTATCTGATTCGTGGAATAATTTATTTTTTAGGTCATCGCTTTCAAGGATCATATAGCCATATTCACCACAAATAATTGGGAGTGATGAATGTGGATAGTCCTGAGGTTCAGCAATATCAATTATAATATCATCATTCAATTTTACACTGATTATTTTAAATATTTTTCCATTTCTGCTGTACAACATGAAAAACTCATTTTTGTAGATTACTGTCATTGGTGGGCGAAAATCGACATTTACTTTTGCTAGAACAATCCCGTTATTATACGCTGATATTAAATGGTATAAGCTCCCTCCTTTGATGTGATTTGACATTTTGTTAGAGAAATGTAAAACACAAATCGGTCTAAGTTCATTATTGGTCAAATTGAATAGTGTATCTGAATAACCAAGATTCATAAGGAGGATTTCATCTTTGTAAGAGACTATGGTAGAACCAAGTAGTGTAAACGAATAATTATGCGCTCCTTTATAATCCTCAACTTCTCCCAATGGTATGGAGGTACTACGAAAAACAATTGCAGAGTCTGGATAATCACTAATTTGAAAGTATCCTCTGATATTTGGAAAACTATAAACTTTATCATTAATAAAGGTCATTGTTAGATAATTGAAATCTATTTGAAGAGGTTCAAGCTCTACCCCTTTACTTATATTTATTCTATTGAGTTGAGAACGGCTCCTTGTGTCTGTATAATACAAAACCTTCTCTTCTTTATCTACGAAGAAATTATCTATCATATTGAATTCTCCAGGGCCATTTCCTCTTACTGCCAAATTTTTAACATATTCTCCCTCTCTGTTAAAAAGATCTAATGATGCGTTTTTACTAAATTTATTTCTATACAGAATTAAATAATGTGGTGTTACATATATTTTATCATTAACAGAGTGCAAAAAATTGTCACTTAATTGCAAAATAGAAATATCTGTTAGAATTTCATTAAGGTCAAGATTGACAGACTGATCAATTCTATCCAAGCTAATTACATGAATTTCCTTTGAATTATTACAAGAGAACAATAGGATGCTCCATAAATAAACTATCGTTTTAAAGACAATAGTTTTGAGCTGATTGTTTAGTAAAAAAAACAACATGATTTTAAAAATTGATTTCATATAATATTAACTATTATCATTAGATTCTAAAAAAAGATTAGAATAATCTAGTACAAATATAGAGGTTAATAATAATCCAAGACTTGCTATGCGAAAAATAGCTTTTGTTTTCATATTAGTTTAATTATGATAACTAATTTTGCACCTAATGTGACGAAGAACCTAAAAAGTACCCCACATTTCAATTTAAAAGTATACCACTTACAACTATGAATGGATTTTATCCGTTCTTAACAAATGATAAGTATGTATACAAAACAGGAAATCATTATTAGCAACTGGCGGTATGCTTTTATCTATAACCGTCAGGATACACTCGCGTTTATGGAAGCTCATACACGCTTCTTTGAGAAGATTGGCGGTGTATACCGTGAGATGGTTTATGATAATATGCGGGTTGCAGTAGCAAGGTTGCTCCCAAAGATGATTTTAACTCTGCCCATGAAGCTCAACGGTGGCTTGATTCCACTTTAGAGAGGCTTAACGGGGTTAAACAGCAGGGTACGGGCAAGAGTGCCAATATGCTTCTGGAGGAAGAGAGAAGAGTTCTGGGCAAACATCCGGTATCAGTGATGATTTGCAGTGAACAGATCCAGCTAAGAGCAGATAAATATGCAACCGTCAGCCATCTGTAAACTATGTGCCATATTGAACTATGTTTTGTATTCTTTATCAATCAAAAATAATAGTTTCTGTAATATCAACATTTATTCTAGCCATACCGTCAACGATTATTTTTCCATACCAATGTCCTAAATCTGCTTTGCAACTCACTCAATCGCTCCATAATCTCATCGAAAGAAGGTGCATTGGCATAGATGAAGCCGATTTGCATCTGCTTATAGTCGTCACGCAAAACATCTTCAATGCTTTCAGGAGGCAGGAACGATATTGTGTATGGAAGATGACTCGTATAGTCCAATCCACTCCAAGCCGTGAACTTTTTACGATGAGTCACAATGTCCTCGTATAATTGTACATCCTGCATTGCTTCCATAGCAAACGGTTTATCCATCATCTTTACAATGTCATACATATGTCGTGTGATACGTTCGATATGCTTACAGCCATTGGGACGGTTAAACTCTTCATGCAAAAGAAAAATCTTTTCCAGGAATGTTCGTCCTGGCACTATGGTAGGAACAGTGTATATAGGTAATGAGAACTCTTCACCTGGATAAGCCTCTTCTATCATAGAACGCATTTCTACATCTTCTGACGGTTCCATGAATGAACGACAACTTATCTCAACTTTGACTCGCTCGGGTATATATTGCATTTTCGTTTGCAGCACTGAATTATACTCGACAAACAGGACTACAGGATCAAGGTCGCTGACAGATGTCTCCGGAATTATGACCTTACAACACTCTAATAGACCAAACTCTTTTAATCTGTTCTCAACATCGAGCGCGAAAGAGCCATCTATGAACTTCTTGGAGTCTTTCCGCAACTTAGTCCGTTGACTTTTAGTCTCTATATTTGTGAAGCCGAGATATTGGGGATCTATTGCAAGGTCAATATCTTCTGAAAACCGTTCTATTAATCCCCAACCTTTGCTAAGACTTGTTCCTCCTTTGAAAACAAAAGCTGCAGCATATGGTAAAGAAAATATGGCACGTAATACCATACTGACCCAATAGTCCTTTTCTACGGCATTGTCCACAATCCCTTTATCTTCGGCTACATTAGCCAAAATAGTAAGTTGTTCTTCTTTTGGGCAATGCTGTAATCGTATTTGATATCATCTGGACTGCCACATTTCTCAATGGCTTGTTTTATGATTGCAATCTGTTCATCTGTCACGTTATCTTTCCCTAATTCTTTCATGGCAGCGACTATAAGTGGGAACAGGTCTGTCTTATAGGCAAAATTACGAGGTACGCTGCGCTTGAATATGATTTTACGGTTCCCGATAGTAAGTTCCCTTGCTGTAGCATCTGTCAAATAGACTGCATTCATCGTAACCTGTGTGGAAAGTCCCAATTTGTTCAATGCAGTCAATCCACTAGGTATAATACGAGCCTTATCTTTTTCCGCTATAGCGTATGCGATATCTTCTATAGAAGGACGAAGTACACCGTACTTATTCCGTAATGGATATAAATATAGACCTTGAGAGAGACGAATGAGCACTCCCTCTTTCTCTAATCGGGAAAGCGCACGAGTAACTAGTCCGTCATTATTCAGATGAGCAAAATCACTCACCATATAAAGCTTGTTCGGTCCGTTTCGGTCTATGATGTTTCTTATTTCCTTCGTTAGTATCGTCTTCATATCCACAATGATTCTAGTTGCAAAGATACGATATTACTCTTGATGTAGCAATAAAATGTCCGAAATTCTTAAAGAAAATCGGACATTATAGAATGTACTAACAATGCGTACAACAGAATCTATTAATTAGGATGCTCCGTGGAAGATTCGTTAGAAATTCAGAAGGTTATTTAGTTCAGATTATTACTTACCATGACATGGTAAATGAATCTGAAGAGTTAATTGATTCGGAATTAGTAAGATTAATTAATAGTAAAACTGAGATTAGCGAAAGAACAAACGCAATATTATGTATATATGAGGAATTATAAGTTTATATATGTAATTATAACTGC
>LUYZ01000047.1 GCA_001603425.1 Bacteroidales bacterium Bact_08 | reverse complement strand
ACAGATTTAAAACATCTGCATTATTAGTGAATCGTATATTATTTTCTTTAATATACGATTCAATTTTTTTCTCTTTTCTCTCATTAGGAAAAAGACGTTCTATATTTTTTTTGTTTGCGACTAACATTCTTCCTTTTGATAATAAGAATACAGTCTCTCTGTAATTATAATTAATATAAAACGAACTATTTATCTTAACAATATTGTTAAGATCTTCAAACGAACCCTTAACCGAAAAAGATGCAACATCATTTGTAAGTCCATATGGACCCTTAACAGCATCTCCAGTTATCTTCATACTTTTATTTAATCCAACACTAACATCTCCATTGGTATTAATTATATGCAAATACATCTTTCTCTGCTTAATAAATAAATTACCTTTTGACTGAAGAGACTGAACAAGAGATTCTGCACTAATATTCACTGTATCTCCTTGTTGAGTGATAATACTAATCCCTTGAGAAATATTACTAATATTAGCCATCGCTTCATGCACCTCTCCGTTAGATAACTTGATAATCGAGGGCTGAAAATCTTCAAATACAAACATTCTTTGTTTAAAAAAACCATCATCAATTATTTTCCCTCCATTTACATGAATAGAACCTACTTGAGAAAAGAGAAAATTAGTAAACGACACTGCCAATAATATTGTAATAATTTTTTTCATATTTTTAGTTATTAGGGGATTATGCTGCAAGTTATGAAAATTCTTTTCAATATCGAAATAATATTGTAACTTTGACTTGAAAAATATAGTATGCCGAATTATTACCAAATAGTAACCTATATTGAAATTATCGCAGAGCATAGAGGAGCAGATGATGCTTTCTCGCATATATTCTGTGAAGGAATAATCGATCCATAAATACTATTAAAATCTCCGCAGATTCATTACTGTTTTTGCGGTTTTATTTTTTATCAGACAAACAAAACTATAAATAAGTACTAATTTCTAATATAAAAGCTATGGCAAAAGAGAAAAAATTTATTACCTGTGATGGTAATTACGCCGCAGCACATGTAGCTTACATGTTTAGCGAATTTGCAGCCATATATCCTATCACTCCGTCTTCAACAATGGCAGAGTACGTAGATGAATGGTCCGCATTTGGCAAGAAAAATCTTTTTGGAGAAAAAGTTCAGGTAACCGAAATGCAAAGTGAGGGAGGAGCAGCAGGTGCTCTACATGGAGCTCTTCAAGCTGGTGTTCTTGCTACTACATTTACCGCATCACAAGGTCTTCTTTTGATGATTCCAAATATGTACAAAATAGCGGGTGAATTACTTCCAACGGTATTTCACGTTTCTGCTAGAACTTTAGCATCACAAGCACTTTCAATATTTGGAGACCACTCCGATGTTATGTCAGCTAGACAAACCGGATTTGCTCTATTAGCATCTGGTAGCGTTCAAGAGGCATTAGACCTTGGAGCTGTTGCTCATTTATCTACATTAAAATCTAGAATCCCTTTTGTACACTTCTTTGATGGATTTAGAACTTCTCACGAAATACAAAAAATAGAGGATTTAGATCAAGAGCAAGTAAAAAAACTAATAAGTGAAAAATCTTTAGCCGCATTTAGAAACAGAGCGTTAAATCCAAATAGGCCTGTAACTAGAGGTACAGCTCAAAACCCAGATGTTTTCTTCCAAGCAAGAGAGGCTTCTAATACATATTATGATGCTGTTCCAGATATTGTAGCAAGATATATGGGTGAGATAGGGGAGCTAACAGGTAGACACTATTTACCTTTCGATTATTATGGCGATCCTAATGCAGATAATGTTATTATTGCAATGGGTTCTGTTTGCGAAACTATTCGCGAAGTTGTAGATAATCTTACAGCAAAGGGAGAGAAGGTTGGAGTACTAACTGTTCGTCTATACAGACCTTTCTCTGCTAAATATTTCTTTAGAGCTCTTCCTAAAAGTGTAAAGAGAATTGCTGTGTTAGACAGAACTAAAGAGCCAGGTGCAGTTGGAGAACCTCTATACCTAGATATTAAATCTGCTATCGCAGAAAAGGGAGGCAAAATGCCTTTAATTGTTGGTGGTAGATATGGTCTATCTTCAAAGGACACTACTCCATCTCAAATATTCTCTGTATTTGAAAATTTAAATTTAAAAGAGCCTAAAAATGGCTTTACAATTGGTATCGTAGATGATGTCACATTTAAATCTCTGCCAATAAAAGAGGAGATAAATGTATCTAAAAAGGGTGTTATTGAGTGCAAGTTCTATGGACTTGGTTCAGATGGAACAGTTGGTGCAAATAAAAACACTATTAAAATTATTGGAGAGACAACACCTAAATATGTTCAAGCATATTTCGATTATGACTCAAAAAAATCTGGTGGATATACATGTTCTCACCTAAGATTCGGAGACACTGCTATAACCTCACCATATCTAGTATCTAATCCAGATTTCGTAGCTTGTCACGTTACAACATACTTAACAAAGTACGATGTACTAAAAGGTATTAAAAAAGGAGGAACTCTTCTTTTAAATACATTATGGAATCAAGAAGAGACCATTGAAAAACTTCCAGACCACATCAAAGCAACAATTGCAAAAAAAGAGCTTAATCTATATATAATAAATGCTACCAACATAGCAGAAGAGATTGGACTTGGAAATAGAACAAATACTATCCTTCAGTCAGCATTCTTCAAAATTGCAGATATTATCCCTTACGAACAAGCTGTAAAAGAGATGAAGTATGCAGCAGAGAAGTCATATGGCAGAAAAGGTGAAAAAATTCTAAAAATGAACTATGCTGCTATTGATAGAGGTTCAGAAGTAATAAAAGTTGATGTTCCATGCGAATGGAAAAATATCACTTCAAAATTCAGACCTTCTAACTTTGACAGACTAGCTCCAGATTGGGTAAGAAACGTTGCCGATGTTGTTAATGCACAACAAGGAAATGACCTTCCAGTAAGCGCATTCCTTAACTTAGAAGATGGAACAATTCCAGCAGGAACATCTGCATATGAGAAAAGAGGTATCGCTGTTCATATTCCTGAATGGCAGCCAGAAAACTGTATTCAATGTAATCAATGTGCCTATGTATGTCCTCATGCAGCAATTAGACCATTCCTAATGTCAGAAGAGGAGCAAAAAAATGCTCCAGAGGGAATTAAAAGAGTTCCAGGTAACGGTCCATTCAAAGAGTACAGCTTTACTATTCAAGTTACTCCAATGGATTGTACAGGTTGCGGTAATTGTGCCGATGTATGCCCTGCTAAAAACAAGGCTTTAGTTATGAAGAGCTTCGAAAGTCAAGAGCACGAACAAAGCAACTTTGATTATTTGCACTCGACAATTGGATATAAAGACACTATTCAATCTAAGAGTCAAAACGTTAAAAATCTTCAATTTGCTCAACCACTTTTTGAGTTCTCTGGTGCGTGCGCTGGTTGTGGAGAAACACCATACATTAAAGCAATAACACAGCTATATGGAGATAGAATGATGATTGCAAATGCCACTGGATGTTCATCAATATTTGGAGGTTCATTCCCATCATCGCCATACACTACAAACAAAGATGGTAAAGGTCCTTCATGGGCTAACTCACTATTCGAAGATAATGCCGAGTATGGATTAGGTATGCACCTAGGTTCAGAAAGAGTTAGAGAGAGAGTTGCTAAACTTATGGCAGATGGCATTGAATGCACTGCTTGCGGGCCAGAAGCAAAAGTACTTTTTGCAGAGTGGCTACAAAATAAAGAAGATCATCAAAAAACTAGAGAGATCTCAGAAAAACTTATTCCAATACTAGCTGGTTGTAAGTGCGAAATATGCAAAGAACTATATACTCTAAAAGACTACTTTGTAACTAGATCTCAGTGGATATTTGGAGGTGATGGTTGGGCATATGATATTGGATATGGTGGATTAGACCACGTTTTAGCATCTGGTAGCAATGTTAATGTTTTAGTTCTTGATACTGAAGTTTACTCAAATACCGGTGGTCAGTCATCAAAATCTACTCCAGCTGGAGCAGTTGCAAAATTCGCAACATCTGGTAAAAAGATTCGCAAAAAAGATTTAGGTATGATGGCTATGAGTTATGGTTATGTATACGTTGCTCAAGTAGCAATGGGAGCTAACCACAACCAATTACTTAAAGTTCTAAAAGAGGCCGAAGAGTATAATGGACCATCTCTAATTATTGCATATGCGCCATGTATTAGTCATGGACTAAAAGCTGGTATGGGAGCATCTCAAAAAGAGGAAAAACTGGCTGTAGAGTGCGGATACTGGCAACTTTATAGATTCAATCCTATGTTAGAAGATGAAGGCAAGAATCCTTTCACTCTAGATAGCAAAGAGCCAGATTGGGCTAAGTTCCAAGACTTCTTAAATAGTGAAGTAAGATATACTTCTCTTAAAAAGACTTTCCCTCAAGAGGCCGATGAACTATTTAAATTAACAGAAGAGTATGCTAAAAAGCGATACAATTCTTATAAAAGATTAGCAGATTATCAATAAAAGATAATACTTAAATTTTAGAGAGGCCACCTATTTCAGATGGCCTCTCTTATTTTATAACATACTTATAATTGATAGATAAAATCCTAGCATACTTTTTGCACATCAAAGTTCAAATTTTCTATAAAACAATCATTATGAATTATAAAATAACTTTAATTACCATTATTTCGCTCCTAATATGCTCTACAACCCTTTTTTCTCAAGAACAAAGGATAGAATATATAGAGGTAGTAGGAAAATCTCAAGAGATGTTTGCACCAGACCAGATATTTGTTTCAGTAAAAATTAAAGAGTCTCAACTAAAAGACTTCTGGAAGATTATTGAAGCTGTAAATATAAACAAAGAGAAAGATGTTCAAATGATTGAGATGAACTCTGTACTACAAAAATATCTTCTAAAAAGAGATGCAGTAAATATTACAAATGAATTTAACATCACAGTAAAAGATGTTCAACAACTTAGCAAACTCTTTAAAGAGCTTGAAAAATACAAAATAACAGACATAGACATTACAGGCAGTTCTCTTTCAAACATAGAAGAAGCTGTATTATCTGCACAGAAAAAAGCTGCAGAAAATGCAAAAACTACAGCAACTCAACTTGCCTTAACACTTGATAGAGAAATTGACAAAGCAATATTTATACAAAGTTATGACACCTATTTTCAAAGAGAATATAACACAGATTTTAAAAGAAATGCTCTAATGGGTGCTATGGGAGAAAGTTCATCAACGGATAATTTATCCGATATAGATTTTAAGAAAATTAAAATTGAAGGTAGAGTTTTGGTCAGATTTAGTCTCAAGTAATAATGTTATAAATTGTAATAAAAAAAGAGGCTCCAATAACCTAACCCACGTTACTGAAACCCCTTAATACAGATTTTGTCTGTATTTGTACTGCAAAGTTAATA
>LUYZ01000159.1 GCA_001603425.1 Bacteroidales bacterium Bact_08 | reverse complement strand
CTCTCCAGGGTGGGGGATTTCTATTTGCCTAAACTGGCCCCTTTTAGTTTACCAGTTACACTCAGTATTTCATTTTATTCTTTAATTCTTCCCTCGCGCACCCATTCATCTACCTCGGAAATTTTGAATTTATATCGTTTGCCTGCTCTGTAGAACGGCAACTTTCCTTCTTTGACCCATGCTCTAACGGTGTCCTCACTCAGGCTAAGATGAACAGCAATATCTTCAAGGTTCACCCACTTCTCAGGCATTGTGTTTTTAGGCTCGTTGCTCATCATGAATCCTCCATTCATTATATATAAACAAATATATCATATTTTAAGCCAGATTGCAAGAATTAATATTGATTTACTGGGGTTTGTTATGATTTATATTAAAATAATGTGATCATTAGTTTTAGTTTTGTTGTAAAAAGTGTAATTATATTAAATATTTATGCTGTATTTTTTGTGTCAGTGTAAAATAATATGTCTTAAATGAACTTACCAGTTATTTTAGGATATTTTTTTATAGGATATAATGCCTTATATTCCAAAAGTTTTTGGGCTAACCTATCATTCATAGGAAATATAATATAATCTTCATGTGGGCTTGATTGTTTTTCTCGATGAGTATGGATACCATCGTGCTACTATTGATTATTCTTATAAAGAAGTCTTAGAATAAGTTGATACCTAAAAAACACTCACATTAAACCTTATAATTAACAGTAAATTTGCATAAAATCGTATAATTTCGGTTAAAATCGTATAAAATCATTGACATTACTTTGAAAAAATTATATAATAATTATTAGTTGATATACAGATTGAGGTGGTAAAATGGATGAGATCAGTTATGAAAAATGGGTATCAATAACAGAAATATCAACACATCTAGGTGTATCAAAAGATACGGTTCATAAATTGATAAAAACTGATGGATTACCTGCAAAAAAGCTCGGAAAACTTTGGAAATTCAAAATTAGTGAAGTAGATCAATGGCTTTCACAAAGGGAATTAAAATCTAAATAAATTTAAAGGATGGTAGAGTAATATGGTTAATGTAGGCGACAAACTGTTTCATTGGAGATATGGTGAATTAAAAGTAACAAAAATTGAAAATTCCGATAATGATACCTATGTATATACGAAACCAACTGACATTAATGGTATTGTTGAAGATCCATTTGATACAAATTGGAATAAGTATTTAAAAGAAGAAACTAAAGTATTTAAGGCATCTGCAATTGGTTATTGGGTTCATGATAACATGGATGATGCGGTTATTGGTAATCGCAACAGTTCTGATAATAAAATTTCACAGGGACAAGCCCCGCTTGCCATGAGTTTCCCTATCAAGGGGGATGTTTTCCATAAAATATATGAACCGATAGTTAGTGAGTACAAGGAGATACAGCGCTTAAAGAAAGCATACAAAGAAAAAGAAAATGAACTAAAAAAAGCAGAAAAAACAATTAGTAAATTGTTAGATCAAAATGATAAAAGTGAAATTGAGGCTAATAAGGCTGATTATAAGAATGATTATGAATTTAATAATGCAATAAAAGATGCAGAAGCAAAATGTGATATATTAAAATCCTTATTAAATTATGCCGACTGGAATGCAAGTATTGAGGTCGCATTATCGAACAATAAGTTATCATTTAACAATGATAATGCTTTCAATGAATTTAAAAATCGTATGGAACTTTTTGTAGAAGATATAAAAAAGTTGCTACCAAATGATCTAATAACCCTAAAAAATCAGCTAAAAAATCAGTTAGAAAAGATTAATGCAGATATTAAAGCATTTGAACAAAAGAATCCTAAGTATAAAAAATTAGATGATGAAAATTATGTAATTTTTGAACCTGCCAACTAATAAATAAAGGAGGGACGGATGTGGGGTTAATAAAAGATTTGATTAATTCTATACTATCTCAACCTCCAAGAAATCAACTAGGGACTTCAAACATTACTTCCATTCTACCTATTGCTGCTGTTCAAATAATACAAAGTGGTAAACTTCCACATCTTAATACAAAAACTATTTTTTTAACTAATGGTGAGGTTTGCCATTATATAGAACGAGCAATTATGGTAACGGAACGAAATATTGTAACTGGATATACTGGCGGAAGTAATGGATGGAGTATTAGAATAATGAGGGGTATTAATTATAGATTCGGGCATAGAAAAGGTACCCCTATTCGAGAAAATGTTCAAACATATACCAAAGGAGTCTTATATTTTACAAATAAAAGAGCTATTTTTGTTGCACGGAAAAATAGTTTTGAGAAAAAAATATCGACTATTACAGCAGTTACTCCCTATAATGATGCGATTATTTTACAGTTTGGTAATACATCATATTCTATATTATTACCTGATGGTAATATTGCTTATACAGTTCTGAATTTATTAAAACCATAAAGGTGGAGCGAAATGAAAGAATTTAAAAAAGGTGATAAAATAAGGCTTGTAACCGGCGGTGAAATTACAATAATTTCAAAACTTGGAGAAGGTGGACAAGGTATTGTTTATAAAGTACAATTTAATGGTAAAGAATATGCTTTGAAATGGTATTTTATCAAAACAATTAAAGAGCCAGATAAATTTTATGATAACTTAAATAATAATGCAACTAAAGGAAGTCCTTCTTCTGAATTCTTATGGCCACTTGCAGTAACAGAAAAACAACGCGGTAGTTTTGGATACATTATGGACCTAAGGCCTCCTGAATATAAAGACTTTACTCATTTTTTAAATGCGCTTGTGCGATATAAAAGTACTGATGCTGTTTTAAATGCCGCACTGAACATGATTAATGCGTTTCAGGCTTTGCACCGAAAGGGGTATAGTTATCAAGATTTAAACGACGGTAACTTTTTTATTAATCCTGACAATGGAGATATTCTCATATGTGATAACGATAATGTTGCTCCATATGGAGAAAGTTTTGGAATCGGTGGCAAAAGTAGGTATATGGCTCCTGAAGTTGTTTTAGGTACAACACGCCCAAATTTGGATACTGACTTATTCTCTTTATCCGTTGTACTTTTTATGTTAATGTTTATTGCGCATCCGCTTGAAGGTGCTAAAGTTGTTGGTTGTCCATGTTTAACTGAGGAATCAGAAGTTAAATTTTATGCAAGTGAGCCTATTTTTGTTTTTGATCCTTCTGATGCAAGTAATAGACCCGTCAGAGGAATACATAATAATATTATTAATCTGTGGCCACAATTTCCTACTTACTTGCACGATGCCTTTATTCGGTCTTTTGTAGTTGGTGCAAAAGATAAACACAGTCGTTTAAGAGAATCTGAATGGAAAAAAATATTTTTACAACTAAAAGATGATATGATTCTTTGCCCCAAGTGCGGTGAGGAAAATTTTGCAAGTTTAAATAATAATGGTGTTATATCTTGTAGTAATTGCAGTTATAAAATAGACAAGCCTTTGAGCTTAGTAAATAATGATTTCAATATAGTACTATACCCCAACAAAATGATTACCGAATGGCATATTGCAAACGGTGATAACACAGAAATTATTGGAACGGTTGTGCAAAATAAAAATAATCCAAATTTGTGGGGAATTAGAAATCTGTCGGACAAGTTGTGGATTGTGCGTTTTCCAAATAATGATGAAAAAATAATCAAAAAAAATGAAGTTACTCCGGTTTTGAAAGATATAAGTGTTGAAATTGGAAAACAATGTTTTGTAATAAAATAATTTAATAGGGAGTGTTCACAATGGGAAGATATGATAATATCAAAGAAATTACAAAGAGAACAATGACACTTTTTTTTCTGATTGATAAGTCTTATAGTATGAGCGGTGCAAAGATAGGTGCTGTTAATTATGCTATTAGAGATGTTATCCCAGAAATTCAAAAAATCGCCGAAGATAGTGCTGATGCAAATATAAAGATTGCAGCACTCACCTTTTCTACTGGAGCAGAATGGTTATATCAGTCTGCAATTGATGCTAAAGATTTTCAATGGACAGATATAAACGTTGATGGCATGACTGATTTAGGATGTGCCCTAAAAAAATTAAATGAGAAGTTATCAAGAAACGGTGGATTTATGACTGACACGGCAGGCTCTTATGCGCCAGCAATCTTTCTGATGTCCGATGGTCAACCTACAGATGAATATACAAAAGCATTAAATGAATTAAAAAACAACAATTGGTTTAAAGCTGCAATAAAAGCCGCCGTGGCAATTGGTGATGATGCTGATAGAAATATGCTTGCTGAGTTTACCGGAAATCCAGAAAGTGTTCTTGTGGCTCACACCCCGGAAGCATTAAAAAGAATTATTAGATTTGTTAGTGTTACTACATCTAAGATTGGTAGTAAAAGTAGTAATGCTCCTGTTGGAGGACAGGCTGAATCTAAGCAAGATGATTTTAATAAACAAATTATCGATTTCAATGATGATTTAGTTGATACGCAATATGATGATTGGAATTAATTCCTCTTATTAATTGTGAAGGAGGAATTGACTTGACAAAGTTTATAGGAGACAACTTTTCTATCATAGGAAGTAGTCATATCAAAAGCAATATCGTCTGCCAAGATAGTTCTTCTAATTATATTTGTGACGATTATGCTGTCGCAATAGTATGTGACGGACACGGAAGCGGAAAACATTTTAGAAGTGATACTGGATCCTTTTTGGCATCAAAGGTTGGAATGGAGTCTATAAAGGAATTTTTGGGCTTCGAACAATCATTTTCAAAGGATAGAACTAAACTATTAAAGCAATTGGAAAAAAATATAATTTTGAATTGGAATAATGCTGTGAATTCACATTTAAGCAAATCTCCTTTTGATGACAACGAATGGAGTAAGTTAAGTGATAAGGAAAAGTTATCTGTAGAATCAAATATTGAATCTGCATATGGAACAACTTTTGTTGCTGTAGTTTTAACGGCTAAATATTGTTTTGGCATCCAAATTGGCGACGGAGATTGCGTTGTTATGAATAGTGATGGCGAGATGGAAATGCCAATGCCAGAAGATGATAGATTGCAATTTAATGTGACAACATCACTATGTGATAAAAAAGCAATTTTGAATTTTCGCCACTTTTGGCTTGATAAACCACCGATAGCTGCTATTGTTTCTACTGATGGAGTGAGAAATTCATTCTCTTCTGTAGAACATTTCATGAATTTCTGTAAAATCATAATGGAATCATATCATGACTTGCCAATTGAACAAGCAAATGCAGAATTAAATGATTTTTTACCACGTTTAACCGAAAGAGGAAGTGGCGATGATGTGTCTGTTTCAATAATATATAATAAAAATAAACTAAAAAAGATTTTTCATATTGTTGATGATAAAAGTGTTAAAGATAAATCGCAAGACAATATATGCAAAACAGACAAAAAGGTGAAAAATGAAAGTGCAGAAGCACCTTTGATATCGGGGGAGCAAAATGAACAATACGACCAAACTGATACATAATGAGCTATTAGAAAGAATTAGTATTTTAAATGATGGACGATTACTACAAAATTTACTTAGTGAATGCCTAATTCAAAATAGTTCTTATTCTTCTAATTATAAAGCAAAAGCAAGACAATTAATGTCGGCATTTGAATGTGGAGTTGTAGAAACCCTTCTCTCTATTGAAAATAGAGATGAATTCTTAAGACATCGATTAACTACAGAAGTTATTAATTGTACAGGTTATGAAAAAAGTGCAGCCGAGTGGATCGTAGACACTTGGCTCTTATGCATAGATGGAGAAATCATACAATTATGGAATGACTATAAAAATACGTTAGAATCTGAGAAACAAAATCAAGAATATGATCCCAATATGAATGAATTCAATGAACCAAACCAATATGCAGAACTGCCAGATGGCATTTTTATACCATGTGGAGTGGGTAACGAGGATAATGGTTTTGTGGTCTGTGGATTAAACCAGAGTGCCTCTTGCAATGATTCTCAAGAAAGTATTTATGCAGTAATTTTTAATTATTTACAAAGAAGCACTACAATTGATGAAAAAAGAGACAAACCTCAATTTATAAAAAAATATGAAGCGCAACTTCATTTTGACATAGATTATAAGCAAATATATCGTTTGACAATAGTTATATTGTTAATGATTAAATATAATTATTTAAATAATGATGTTTTATCATTTAAATATGATGGAAACTTTGAAGAATTAAAAATTGTATTCAAAAATTTAAATAATTATATTATATTACTTAGCAAGTTAATTGGTATCGAAAACCCTAAAACAATAAAATATAAAGAAGACTCAAAAATATTATTAAATCTTAATAGCCCAAAACAGAGTGGAATTTATGTGGTGGAAAATAAAGGTGCAAAACGTCAAGATAGAATGATTTGGTATGCACCAAAAATTTATTATAAAATAACTGATGAGAACAAAACTCATCTAGAATATTTATTAAGAGAAATTTCAGAATTTAAATCATTTAAGGTTGGCCAATTTGAAGCCATACAACACATGCTTAACACTCGAGATCACAATATTTGTATTATGCCTACTGGCTCAGGCAAATCTTTGATATTCTATTTATGTACATTATTACAACCTGGCGTCTCATTTGTAATAGCACCAACCGAATTATTAATAAATGATCAGTTAGAAAATTTAAAAAAATACCATCGAATAGATGATGCTAAGCACTTGATTTATGGTGGTGAGGATAATTTTAAAAATCTCCAACCTCAGAACAAAATTTATTACTTGACTCCAGAAACATTTCAAAATAGAGATTTGCTAAAAGAATTTATTATATTAAATTCGTCTAAAAAAATATCTAATATTATCTTGGATGAAGTACATTGTATATCTAACTGGAGCCATGATTTTAGACCGGAATATTTAATGTTATCTACATATTTAAATAGATATTTGGATAGAACATATTATTTATGCTTTACCGCAACAGCAAATTATTCCGTTATTAAAGATATTAAAAATCAACTTTTAATTCGAGATGATAAAAACATAATTTCTCCTATAAAATTAGAGAAAGATAATATTAATTACAAATTCATATGTTGTGATAATTTTGATGATATGTGTGAGAAATCATTATCGTTTTTAAGGAAAAACTTAATAAAAGGTCAAAAAACTCTTGTGTTTACAAAAAACGAAAAAATATCTAATTTGTTGTATGAACAACTTGATGAAATACAATATGAGACAGAGGTTTACAGACAAAACGATAAATCTGCGTACAAAAATTTTGCTGATGGTAAATGCAAAATATTAATTGCGAGTGGTGAAATAGGTATTGGTATCAACCTTTCTGATGTTCATAATGTTCTGCATTTTGGGCTTCCTCTTTCAAAAGGTGAATATGTACAAGAAATAGGCAGAGCAGGACGTAATGGTGAACGTGCATCTTCACAGGTTATTTATTTGCGTTGTAATGATAATAATGTTGATTCCCGATTACTTCAAAGAACTACAGAAACGTCAGAAATAATAGATGTTATTAATAATAGTAATAATCAAGATTTTAAAAACGATTATTTAAATACATACCAAAAATTAATCGGCGATATTAATTCACAAGATGAGTTCACCAAATTGGTTCATGATGTTTTCGATAGGATTAAAAATATAAAGGACTCTGAAGAAATAGAATTTAATCTTGAAAATATTAATAAAACAAAGAAAGCATTATATATTTTATTTGTTATTGGGTATGTAAATAATTGGAGTTTTTGTGACATTAGAAATAATAAAATCACAATGCTAATCGGATTGAGAAAGAATTGTGCAGAACTAGATTCTATTAAAGAAAAGACGAAAGATTACCTATACACATTAGGTGATAATAAAAAGAGTATAGCCCATGTTAGTAAGGCGAACTCAATTGAAGAAATTATAGATATTTATATTGATTGGTATTATAATCATTTCATATACCATCACAAAGAACAATTTCTTGATATGATATCTTTTATTGAATCCTATAAATCCGGAGGGGAAAGAACAAATTTTAACGTTGAAATAAATAAAAGACTTGCTGCATACTTTTCATTATCTATGCTTGAAATCAGTAAAGATGAAGAAAAATATACTATGTTGACCTTTAGGAATATTGTAGAAACAATTATATCAGGAGTAGACTATAATACTGTATCAAACATCCAAAGAATAAATCAAGATAACAATAATCTAAAACTTGACTATTTTCTGTTTGTTTATAGCATAGTGTGTGATGAAGAATATGATGAATCAAGAATAAAAAGAATTCTTACAAAAGTTGATGAAGAAGATTACTATGAATTTATTGAGTCAATTTCTATGGTCTATGAAAAGGCTACAGATGAGAACAAATTCAACCTTTTTAGGGATATTAGTAATTACATTTCAAAATCCGGAGGAAACTATGCTGATTTTTTTGATATGATATTTAGAACGAATAAAAAAGATTCAATATATTTTGGAGTATTAGCAAAAAAAATAAATTGTAAATTGGGAGGTATCTTTCATGTTTAATGATATTGAAGAATTGGAAAGGGAAATTGAGACCTTTAAAACAAATATTCATGAATCGAATAAATTATGCGATTTACTGCAAAGTGTAAGTGCGGACATAAAAAAATCTCAGGATGATATCAATTTAAAATACGATAAGTTTACGCAAGATATTATTAACATTAAAGCCAATATAGAAAAGCAAAGCAATAATTTAATGGATGATTTTTCTAATTCCATTAATGAGCAACAAGCATTCTTTGACAAGAAATATGAAACATTTATATCTAGCTTAGAAGTTGCCAACAATAAAATTGAAGAACAAAGCAACAAGAACATGCAAAACAATATTGAATTACTTAACCAACAAAAAGAAGATATGGAAATAAAGTTGACCGAAGTAATTAATCATATAAACAAACAACAAGCATTATTTGAAAAAAGTTCTAATGAAATAACAGACAAGTTAAATAATATGCAATTAGATAATTTATTAAAGGCCATAAACAAAGCAAATAGTAAAATAAATTTAGTATACATAGGAATTGGTATAGTGATAGTACTTAACTTAATAAAGATTATATTCAAGTAACATATGTAAATGAATTATTCTATTAAACAAAAACCTCCACATGTGTTATAATAATATCAACAGATTTAAAATTAAAAATATCTACTTTACGACAATTACTACGACAAATATTTGCTTTTAAGGAACTTTGCAACCATCGACGTTTCAGAGAATGGTACTCAAAAAACCCTTGAAAACACTGACTTTAATAGACTCGGATGGACTTCAGTTTACCGCAGTTTACCACCTGTCCTAATTCTCATAACCCAAAGGTCGTAGGTTCAAATCCTGCCTCCGCAACCATAACCCAACCGAAAGGTTGATACAATGAAAAACCCTTGATTTCAAGGGTTTTTCGCATTATCCAGGGGTTTTGAGAGTGATATTTTATCGCTCTTTTTTTGTGTTTTAATAATTTTTCTGCAAGGGGGGTCGTGAGTTTTGACCCCCCGACCCCCCTATTGAACCTTTCGGCAAAAATACTTATCATACCACTATAGGCTGTTCCCATTGCAACATCTATTTTGGCGGTGTATGTTCCCACATCTTTTGGGGTTGCCAATGCACCATCCCTATAATATTTCACTGTCACAGTCCCCATGCCCAACTTGCCAGTGTCTACAACGATGGCTTTTTCTGTTCCGTCGTACTCTGTACTTCCCAGCATCACCTGGTTGGGAATAAGCGTTGTGGACATATGTCCTGCTCTGTTGCCGCCCTTTGAGATAATGGTACTTGTAGCATCTACGGTAAACCTCCCACCGCCTGCATTTGCCCGATAACCGTAGCCATTTTCCGCCAGCGCGTATAGGGTAAACTCAGCACCGTTTTGGATTGTAATACCGTAATACAACCAATCCCAGATGTCGGCTATAAGTGCTATGGTTGTATCTTCGCTATTGAATATTCCGCGGCAGATTTGGCACTCTGACCGCACGAATTGAGCAATTGAACCGCACA
>LUYZ01000158.1 GCA_001603425.1 Bacteroidales bacterium Bact_08 | reverse complement strand
CCAGCGTTGTAATTCGCTTTCAAAATTGTATCTTTATCAGAGAATTAACAGGAATCAAGGAGTCGAGGTTCAACGAGACTGAGTTGTAATTCGCTTTCAAAATTGTATCTTTATCAGAGAATTAACAGGAATATGTACAATTTGAAAAACTCAAAGTTAGTTGTAATTCGCTTTCAAAATTGTATCTTTATCAGAGAATTAACAGGGTAAAAGCAAAATACAACAAAAAACCCGTAGTTGTAATTCGCTTTCAAAATTGTATCTTTATCAGAGAATTAACAGGATATTAATATGTTTATTCTGTCATATAAAGTTGTAATTCGCTTTCAAAATTGTATCTTTATCAGAGAATTAACAGGTCTTCTAATTACCGAATTAACTGTAGAAGCGTTGTAATTCGCTTTCAAAATTGTATCTTTATCAGAGAATTAACAGGAATCAAGGCAAAAGGGTGTTGTTATCTTCTGTTGTAATTCGCTTTCAAAATTGTATCTTTATCAGAGAATTAACAGGGCGAAAGGTTTAAGGCCATGCGCGTAGCGGTTGTAATTCGCTTTCAAAATTGTATCTTTATCAGAGA
>LUYZ01000157.1 GCA_001603425.1 Bacteroidales bacterium Bact_08 | reverse complement strand
TCTCGAATGTATAGCAGAAAAAGACCTTAAGGTTGAAATACAAAATTAGTATTTCAACCTATTAAGGCCTACATATTGATTTTAAACATTTACTATTTTTTCACTTTTGAATAATCTACATATTATTAAAACTGAGATGAAACAAAATGCGATATCAACGCCACATGAAATTAATAAATATGTCATTGAGTAATCAAGCATCATTATCTTCTGTACTGACAGCATCACGTTCCATATAGGAATAAATGCATTAACCATTCCTAAATTATCAATAACTGCATTAAACGATTCAACACTGGTAAGCAATGATGTACACATTAATATCATCATAACAACAGGTCCAATCGTTGTAGCCTGCTTTACACTTTTTGAAAGTGCTGAAACAACCAGAAGTAAACTTGCCATTGCAAAAACTACAACTATTATCGCTATAAAAATTACTAAGTATTCCTTTAATCCATACGAAAAACCGCCTTTCAGCTTCATAGCCGATGCGACTTGAGAAATTGATAATCTCATTCCCAGAAACGCTGAAATACCGCCAATAATCGATAAAATGTAAATACTAAGAGCCTTTCCAGCAGCGATACTACTCCTCTTGATAGGTGTCATAAGAACTGTGTTGAGAAAACCTCTTTCTTTATCACCAGCAATACTTTCTGCTGCTATGTTCATACAAACAGTATATATTGCCATTATAAGCATCATTGGCATCATCATTCCTATAATACTTAACAGTTCATCCTTATTGCTTGCAAGATCATATCGTACTTCGGGTTCTCCATTAACTGCAAATACAGTAGGCTGATACCCGTCAAGCTGAGCTGATAATAAGCTATAAATCTTCATTGAATCAAGATTTACCGAATTGTACCAAATATCAATGTTAGAAACAGATATACTTCCAACCTCAGAAATTTTAAAATCTTCTGGAAAAACTATAAGTAATTCCGCTTTTTTATCTATAATATCTTCCTTTGTCTTTTCAACCTTGTCTGCTTCAATTGGTGTTATATTCAATTCATTAAGCATTTCTTCAAAAGCATCAGGTGCATTAATTGAATAAGACTTGAACTCCTCAATATCAGAAATATTATTTTCACTTTTAAGCATCACTGACAGAAGCATTGTAAAACCGAATATTAATGCAAACGGTACCAACACAACAGTAGCAAGCATTATTTTCTCACTAAAACATAGTTTTAATTCTCTTTTTGCAATTGTTAAAATATCTTTAATATTCATTTCGTTTCCTTCCTCAAAATTTATGATTTTCTTTATAATAATCATAAAATGCTTCTTCTAATGGTCTTCCCTGCATGATGTCCTCTAGATTTCCCTGAACAATTAATTTTCCATCTATTATCATAGCGGCTTTGTCACAGAGTTTCTCTACAAGATCAAAAATATGAGTTGAGATTATTACACATTTTCCCTCATTTTTTAATCTAAAAATAAAATCACGTACATCTCTTGACGCAACAACATCAAGTCCATTTGTAGGTTCATCAAAAATTACGAACGGAGGGTCATGAATAACAGAAAGAGCAATAGATACTTTCTGACGCATTCCCTGTGAAAGCTTCGCTATTTTTGTATCTGCAAACTTATCAATTCCAAATATTCCAAAAAGTTCTTCTTTTTTTCTTCTACTCTGTTCACTTGGTATATGATATAAATCAGAAAAAAAATCATATAAGCTATTTGCATCAGACTTCAAATCAAGTTTTAAATCAGTTGTAAGAAAAGCAAGCTTTGAACGAATCAAACCTGGATTACTTACAACATCAATATCGTTCAAATATACATTTCCACTGTCAGGCTTTATAAGAGAAGCTATTATTCTCATAGTGGTTGTTTTTCCAGCACCATTTGGTCCTAAAAGTCCGAACACTTCACCTGACTGTATATGGAATGAAATGTCATTGATAGCTGTCTTTTCTCGGCTTGGCAATTCTAAGGCTTTCTGTTGCCTTTTACTAATAATAAATGTTTTCGATATATTATCGACTCTTAATCTTTCCATAAATATAACCT
>LUYZ01000156.1 GCA_001603425.1 Bacteroidales bacterium Bact_08 | reverse complement strand
CATAATAGGAGTATGAGAACATAGTAGAGAAAGCAAATATAACAACCATAACCATTAATAAATAGCTACCCAAACCTGGAATAGATTTTTCAAAAGAGTTCATTGCAATTTCTATACCTTGAGTTGTACCAATTTGATAGTCGCCATTAATTAAAATTGCAATTGCCGTTAGAGTACAAATTAGTCCCGAATCTATCGAAGGGCCTATCATTGCTACTAATCCCTCTTTAACTGGTTGATTATTTTTAGATGCCCCATGCATCATAGATGCTGTACCAACACCAGCCTCATTCACAAGCATAGCTCTTCTAACTCCAATTATGACCGCCGATCCCAAAATTCCACCAGCACCAGCCTTAAAGTTAAAAGCTTCTGAAAATATTTGGGAAAACACCAATGGTACAGAAGTAAAATTGGTTACAATTATATAACCAACTAAAATAAAGTATAAAGCAACCATTAAAGGTACCACTTTTGAAGCTACTTTAGATATTCTCTTAATGCCACCTAAAACAACTACAGAGACAAGAATACAAATAACAACTCCTATAAATAGATTTAAGTAAAAACCTCCCTCTAAAGATGTTTGCTTTAACAAAATAGAGGTAATGGCCTCTGTTAACTGATTTGCTTGCCATAGACACAATGTTCCAATTAAACCAAAAATTGAGAAAAATATAGCCATTGGCTTCCATTTTGGACCCAAACCTTTAGTAATTACATACATCGGCCCCCCTTGAAATACTCCAGCACTATCTTTATCTTTATACATAATGGTTAATGATCCTTCAAAAAACTTTGTAGCCATACCTACTATAGCACTGACCCACATCCAAAAAATTGCACCTGGCCCCCCCATCGTTATTGCAACTGCAACTCCAGATATACTACCCATTCCCACTGTTGCTGCAATGGCACTAGTTAATGCTTCAAATGAAGATATCTGGCCTGGAGCATCTGAGTCTCCTCCCTTTAGTGATTTTATTGCTCTCAAATAGTATCTAAATGGAACAAATCCAGAATATATTAGAAAAAAAAGCCCTCCTCCTATAATTAATATAAAGAGAGGCATTCCTAACATGTCGCTAAAATTAGTAATTGCTTTTGCAATAGAATCATTCATAAAATAGTAGTTTGTGAGGTTAAGTGCACAAAGATAGTATTTAACTTTTTATTAAAAGGTCAATCCACATCTAATAACCCCATTTTCTTTGCTACATAACTAATAGAACTACCTTGCACAACTAAAGATACAATTGTAACAAAAAAGACTAAATTGAAAATAATATCTGCCTTTGGCAATCCCTCAATCAATGGATAGGTTGCAAATACAATAGGTACTGCTCCACGCAAACCAACCCAAGATATATAATGTTTAAATTTATTAGGAATAGATCTAAATGGCGCTAAAGAGGTAAAAACTGCAAATGGACGAGAGATAAAAATTAGAATACCCGATAAAATTATCCCTTTTGTCAAAATATCTATTTTAATTAAATCAAAAGGATTCACAAGTAATCCCAAAGTTAAGAAAAGTACTAACTGACTTAACCAAGCAATTCCATCAAAGAACGTATATGCACTTTGATCACACTGGACCTTACTATTGCCAATTGTAAGTCCCGCAACATAGACTGCAAGAAATCCATTCCCTCTAATTAGGTCTGTAAATGAGAATATAAAAAATAGTAACGACAATAAAATTATATGATAAAATGACCTATTTACAAATTCCACTTTAGATATGAAGTAAAGAGCTAACTTAGAAAATAGAAGACCACTTAAGACGCCTATTGACATCTGCATAATTACCATAATAGCAAATCTCCAAAAGGTCATATCGGCATATTTTATCATAGAAATACTAACAATTGTTAGCATAAATGCCATGGGATCATTACTTCCACTCTCTAGCTCTAATAAAGGCTTTAAATTCCCCTTTAGCTTAAGTGACTTAGATCTTAATATTGCAAAGACAGATGCAGAGTCAGTAGATGAGATAATAGAGCCAATTAGCATACTCTCTGCAAAACTAAATGATCTCAAAAAAGTGAAAGTATTTGTAAAAACATAAAACAATGAGGCTGTTACTAAAACCGTTATAAGAACTCCCATAGAT
>LUYZ01000046.1 GCA_001603425.1 Bacteroidales bacterium Bact_08 | reverse complement strand
GAAGGAATAAACAGCGAATCTATAAATGCAACCTCTTCGTTTTCTGGATCATATAAATTATTATTATTAAGATCTCTAAAAGCATAAACTCTATATCTAATAGGTTTTAGATTTCTTACAACAAAATATCCAAAGTCATCTGTTTTTGCTAATGCATCTGGTAAAGAATTAAATAATACTGAATCACAGTCATCTTTATAAAAAGCGACTGTCACATCTTTTGCAGGTAATAGAGTAGTTGAGATATATACATTGCCAGAAGTCATTAATGAATCTATATGTTTACCAGTAGAAAAAGTATATACATACTGATAGAACGGATTTCCTTCGTTATTATCAACTATAGAATTCCTAAAAAATATAGAATAAGTAGTATTGGAATCTAATTTCTCTTGAAAATCAACTATAATACTCTTTCCTCTAATCTTTGTTTTTGGCATTTTCTTTAAAGGGGGAGAGGTATATAAATTCCTTTGTACATCTTTGAGAATAACATATTCGTCAAAAGTTAAAACAATCTCACCATTACTTATTGGAAAATCAGTAGATGAAGAATCTGGTTTAACACTCAATAGAACCGGTGGAATAGTATCTTTTGGACCTCCCATTGGAGGCATAGATGTATTAGCACAAGAGAATATAGATGACAAAACCCCATATAAAAATATTATAGAGATTATTATCTCAAATGAAAACCATTTATAACACTTTTTAAAAAACTGCATACTTTTAATAATCGTTGATATTTACTCTTTTTACATCTTTTACACCACTAATTTTATAGATGTTTTTTATCAAAACTTCTACATCTGAACTGTTAAGCACATATATATCTATATATCCTTTAAAAATACCATCATGAGCTTCAATTAAAATTTTTCTAATATTAATATTCAATATAATAGTAATACATTGAGAAATCTCATTTAGTACACCAACCCTATCTATCCCAACAATGCTTATACGCGTTAAAAAAGAGGTTCTAAAATGATTAGACCATTTTACTTTAACTATTCTGTCACCCATCTTGCTAGCAAGTTTTGTTGCCTCTTCGCAATTTGAATTATGGACAACCACATTGCCGTCTCTATCTAAAAAGCCTATCACTCTATCGCCAGGAATAGGACGGCAACATTGAGCAATAACATATGTTAATGTTTGATTTTTTTGATCTTCTGATAGAACATAGTCCGATTTTCTATCTATTTTACTTAATCCTGACTTCTCATTATTAGCATCTTCCGATTTATCATCTATACCTTTAATATCATCGGAAGTTAGCTCTTTTTCTATCTCTAAATTTATATTTTTTTCCGTTCCAAAATTGGGTAATAAAAAAGTAAAATTAAAATAATTTTTATACCTATTGGAACTCTTTTTTAATGCCTTCTGAAGTTCATCTAACTTAATAGCATTATGTGCAATACCAATAAAAAGATCCTCCTTAGATTTAACTCTATAAAAATTAAGAACCTGAGTCATTTCATCTTTATTAAAATTCTCAATAGGACTTCCTATCTCTTTTAATCTATTCTTAAATATCTCCTCTCCTCTATTTAACTCATTATTATATTGAGACTTAAGAGCATCTTTTATAATGCTTTGAGCCTTTTGTGTTCTTACAAAATCTAGCCACTCTTTTTTGGGCGATCCACTCTCTGTTGTAATTATCTCAACCTGATCTCCCATTTTTAACACATACGAAAGAGGCTGAAGTTTAAAATTAACCTTTGCGGCAATAGCTTTGTTGCCGATTTCTGTATGAACAAGATATGCAAAATCTAAGGCAGTAGAGCCTTTAACCAAAGACCTTGTCTCTCCTTTTGGAGTAAAAACCTGTATTTCTGGAGATAAAACATCTACGTGAAATTGATCTAGGAACTCTGCAGGATTGGGTGTTGGATTTTCAAGTGCAGATTTAATTCTATCTAACATATGATCCATATCTCTTTCTATAGATCCGTCAGAGTCTGCTTTATAACTCCAATGTGCCGCTACACCTCTTTCGGCAATATCATTCATTCTAGTAGTGCGAATCTGAACCTCAATCCAATTACCTTGAGGCCCCATTACAGTACAGTGAAGAGCTTCATACCCATTAACCTTTGGAGTGCTAACCCAATCACGAATTCTATCTGTCTTAGCTAAATAGAGCTCAGATATTAAAGAGTAAATGTGCCAACATTGTACTCTCTCTGTTTTATCTTGTTGAGGCTTAAAAATTATTCTAACTGCAAATAAATCATAAATTTCGTCAAAAGAGATTGACTTTTTATTCATTTTATACCAAATAGAGTAGGGAGTCTTGGTCCTTTTTAGAATTTGGAATTCATACCCCTCTTTCTTCAACTCCTTATCAATAGGTTCGATAAAATTGTCCAACATACAACCTTTCTGCTCTAAAAGATTAGAGATTTTGGTTTGAATATCATCATAATCTGCCCTATTACTATAAAGCAGCCAAAGATTTTCCATCTCAGATTTTATACCATAGAGACCCAACCTATGAGCTAATGGAATAAACACATACATTGTCTCTCCCAAAATCTTCTTCTGCTTATAATCTGGCATAGAAGACAAAGTTCTCATATTATGAAGTCTATCGGCCAATTTTATTAAAATAACTCTTATATCGTCATTAAGAGTTAGTAATATTCTTTTAAAATTTTCTGCTTGAGAGGATTGACCAGATGAGATAGCTCCTCTTATCTTGGTTAATCCATCCACTAAAGAGGCTATTTTAGAACCAAATATAGCCCCTATATCTTCTACTGTGTAGTCTGTATCCTCAACAACATCATGCAAAAGAGCTGCAATAATAGATTTATATCCCAAACCAATTTCTAAAACAACAATTTGAGCTACCGCAATTGGATGTATTATATAAGGCTCACCAGAGCGGCGTCTAACTCCATTATGAGCAGCTCTTGCAATTTCATATGCCTTTAATACCAAGTTAAACTCCTGCTGATCTGTACACCTTTTAAGACAAGCTAATTTAAGCCTCTCAAACTCCTTCTCTATTATGGCATTATCTTTATCTGTAAACATACACTAAATTAATATAGTAGATCTCTTTTACCTTGTTTAATCAATTCTAATTTCTCTCTCAATTCTAACTGCTTAGCCTCACCTAACATTTTTATCTCATTTTCTATTAGTGAGTAACCAGCATCTTTTGTCTTTTGAGAAGAGTAATCTTCCAAATACTCTGCCAAAGTCAACATAGCATTAGGGGTACAAAAACCACCAATAAAACCTGGAATAGCATACTCCATAAAGTGCTCTCCCGTTCTACCTAATCTATAGCAAGATGTACAAAAACTAGGAATAAACCCTCTGGATAATAACCAATAGATAACATTATCCAAGTCTCTTGAGTCTCCAACCTTAAATTGCTCTCTACTTAAATCCTGCTCTCCATCTCTTTTCTCTTGATAACCTCCAATCTCCAATTTGGTTCCAGCATCAATTTGAGAGACACCAAACTCAATAACATCATCTCTAACTTGAGAACTCTCTCTAGCTGTCATAATTAGCCCTGTATATGGTACAGCAAGCCTTAGTGTTGCTACTAATTGTTTAAAATGAAGGTCACTAACAGCATATGGTAAATCCAAATTCATACCCAATGCTGGCTGTAATCTAGGAAAACTAATTGTATGAGGTCCAACTCCATATCTGTCCTGGAGGTAAATTGAGTGTCTTACCAAGCCTAAAACTTCGAATCTCCAATCATATAAACCAAAAAGCGCTCCAATACCAACATCATCTATACCAGCTTCAAATGCCCTATCCATTGCATTCAATCGCCATAAATAGTCACTTTTAATTCCAGGACCTGGGTGATACTTCTTATAACTCTCTTTGTGATATGTCTCTTGAAAAACTTGAAAAGTACCAATTCCAGCCTCTTTAACAACCTTAAATCCCTCCACATCCATTGGAGCTGCATTAATATTTACTCTTCTAATCTCACCATTACCCTCTTTTACAGCATAACACTGTTTAACACAATCTGCTATAAAGTTTGGAGTATATTGAGGATGCTCTCCAAAAACTAATATTAATCTTTTATGTCCCTCTCTCTCTAAATGGATGATTTCTGAATTAAGTTCGTTTGCAGATAAGGTTTTTCTGACAGAATCTCTTAAAGAGCTTCTAAAACCACAATATTGACAATTATTTACACAATAATTACCAATATAGAGTGGTGCAAATAACACAATTCTCTTACCATAAATAGATCTCTTTAACTCTCTTGCTGTATCAAAAAGTTCTTCTAAAAGTTCAGGAGATTTTATTGATAACAGAGTAGCCGTCTCTTTTAAGCTTAAGGCCTGCTTGCTCTTAGTCTTTTGAAAGATATCTCTAATAGCTACAACATCCTCTTCTATGTTTAATAGAGAGTGAAGCTCTTTATCGTCAATAAAGTCTTCAAAGCTACTTGTTAAATTATATTTCTGCATTTTTCTATAGTTTAAAATTAAAATCGTCCAATTTATAACAATCTACATTTTGATATGCATGAGATAGTTCGGCACCAAAAAGAATTAAAGTCCAACTAATATTCATCCATATCAAAAAGAGTGGTATGGCGGCAAATACTCCATAAATTGCGTTTAATCCAACCACCATTATCTGTGTCTCTAAATATAAAAATTGGACAACAATAAAGGCAAATGCCAAAATAAGAGCACTATTAAAAGCAGCCGATAGCTTAACTTTTGTATTTGGTATATATTTATACATAATTGTAAAAACCAAAACAACAATACAATATGCAATTATCCAAGAAAATAAAGAGGTAATAGGAAAATACTTATCTATATTAACTCCAAATTGATATAGTGCATTAGAGTAGTAAAATGACAAGGTTAAGAAAATAATGATTACCATAGGCGAGCCCAATAAAAGGGCAAAATAGTATGCAACCCTCTTCCCCAATGCTCTTGCAGATGACACTCTCCAAATTTCATTAAACGACCTCTCAACACTTAGCATAAGCCAAACAATAGTCCATAATAAAAAGATAAAACTTATCGCACCAAAAAAACCATTTTGACTTGTTTTTATTATGTTCCCAGAAATATCAATTATTTTCTCAACAATCTCCTTATTGCCCTCAAAGCTTTTAAAAATGACATCTCTCAACTTCTCCTCTAGTCCAAAGCCATTAGTTATCACAAAAACTAAGGTTATAATTGGGACAACTGACATTGCAGAGAAAAAACTGAGAGAGGCTGCTTGAAGAGCTATTTTATCTCTTGCAAAACCTCTTACAGTAATAATAAGAACTTTTAAGTATCTAATTAACCTAGCACGCATTATACCGAGTTCCGATAAATCTAGGTGCCAAATATCATTTAATAGAAACTTTAAAACTCTTTGATAGGTGTGTTTTATCTCATCATATCTTCTCAAGACAATTTATCCATGAATTTAGAAGGGTTGATAATATATCTTATATGTGTTCCATTTCCAATCTCACCAGATTGATCGAAAGCAGTAACTCTAAAAGTCAACTTTTTCCCATCAATATTAATCAGCTCAGCTTCTGAATAAACGCTAGCCCCAATAGGCGTTGCCTTTATATGCTTTATACTTACCTCAATGCCAACAGTATCTTCATTATCTGGCAAATATTTTTTAGCTAATAAGTGTGCCGATTGCTCCATTAAAGCTATCATTGCTGGAGTTGCAAAAACCTCTAATAATCCAGATCCATAGTGAGATGCAGTATCGCTCTTTCCAACAATTTTTTCTACTCTATTTTTAACTCCTACTTCTAACATACTCTCTAAAATTAAAATATTATAAAATATTATCTGCAATCTCCGATAATCCACCCATCTTAGATGAATCAGGGACACCCATAATCTCAAAAGGCTCAGCAACCTTATTCCAAGTCATCTTATCGGCAAAAGAGATCAAACTCTTAACTCCACCGCCGCTCCAACTATATGAGCCAAAAAGGGCATAATTCTTATTTTTAGGATTTAAACCCTCTAGTTCGTGACATAGATGCTGCATCATTGGATGCATCCCTGCATTATATGCACTAGAACCTAATATAACACCTTTGTATTTCCATATCTCATTAATAATAAATGAAACATGTGTTTTGGACACATCAAAAATTCTAATATTTTTAACACCTCTTTCAGCTATTAGTCTAGCTAGATAATCGGCCATTTTTTCTGTATTACCATACATCGAGGCAAAAGCAATTACAACACCCTCTTCTGACTCATGCTTGCTCCATTTATCATATAAAGAGATGGGCAGAGATGGGTTGGTCCTCCATACCGGACCGTGAGATGGGCAAATAACAGAGATATCTACACCCTCTAACTTTGCAAAGGCTTTTTGAACCATATTACTGTATTTACCTACAATATTAGAGTAATACCTTCTCATTTCGTCTTCATAGAACTGAAAATTAATCTCATCATCAAAAATTCCTCCATCTAATGTTCCAAAAGAACCAAATGCATCACATGAAAATAAAATCTTATCTGTTGAATCATATGTCATCATTGTTTCTGGCCAATGAACCCATGGAGTTAAAACAAAATTTAGTTTATGATATCCTATCTCTAAAACATCACCATCTTTAACCTCATGTATCTGACTATTATCTAGGCCAAAATATGCTTCCAACATCTTAAAAGCCTTACTATTAGCAACAACTTTAATATTTGGAAACTCCTTGATAATAAAACCAACCATACTAGAGTGATCTGGTTCCATATGATTGACAACCAGATAGTCCAATTGCTCTCCCTCAAGTATTGCTTTTATATTTTCTATATAATCGTCCTTTGCACCAAATTCCAGAGTATCAATCAATACATTTTTTTGATCTTTAATAAGATATGAGTTGTATGCAACACCATTTGGCAATGGCCAATTATTTTCAAACAGACTCTTTTTTCTATCATTTGCACCAATATAATAAACTCTCTCTTTAATTTGAATATGTTTCATAATCTCTAATTATAATTATAAATAACGTGTAAAGTTAACCATTAATTTTTATTTTATTAAATAAATCCTCTTTAGATAATATGGGAATATTCAGGTTATTAGCTTTTAAAATTTTAGACTCTCCTGGAGATTGACCAGCTATAACTGCAGAACACTTTGAAGAGACAGATGATGTAACTTTTCCAGAGTGGCTCTCAATTAGAGATTTAAGATCCTCTCTTGAGATATCAAAAACTCCTGTAATAACATATGATTCTCCAGATAAAATATTAGATCTATTATTTACACTGTTTATGCTAAACGATAGCCCTGCTTCCTTTAATCTGTTAATTAACTCTATATTGTCTTTATTATCTAGAAAATCTCTTAAAGATCTTGCCATAATCTCTCCCACATCATCAACCATAACTATCTCTTCTATAGAACTATTGATTATATTATCTATACTAATAAAGTGATTAGCTATGTTTTTGGCAGCAACTTCTCCTATATGTCTAATACCTAATGCAAAAAGAACAGAATTAAACTCTTTCTTTTTTGACTCTTCTACACTATTTAAAAAATTATTGATCGACAGCTCTTTCCATCTACTGACAAGAGATAAATTATCTTTATTTAAATAGTAAAAATCGGAAATATCTTTTAAAAGACCCAAACTAAACATCTCTTCTATTGTGGCTTCTCCAATAAGAATATTCATACATTTTTTTGATGCAAAATGTAATAATCTAGATTTAATCTGAGTGGGACAACCAACAATATTTGGACAATAGTGCTTAGACTCATCATCATCTTTAACAAGAGCAGTCCCACAGTCTGGACAATAATTAGGAAAAATTGGGATGGAACATGAATAATCTCTTTTCTGATAATCTACACCCACTATTTTTGGTATAATTTCTCCTCCTTTTTCTACAAACACGTAATCTCCTAGCCTAATATCTAATAGATCCATTTGATCCTTATTGTGTAAAGAGGCTCTTTTAACCTCAGATCCAGAAAGGGTAACTGGCTCTAAATTTGCAACAGGTGTTACTGCTCCAGTTCTTCCAACCTGATAATCAATTGAGATTAGTTTTGTTGAGACCTGGTCTGCTTTAAACTTATAAGCAGTAGCCCATTTTGGAGACTTTGATGTAAAGCCAAGTTGCTTTTGTAAAATATAATTGTCAACCTTAATTACCACACCATCTGTAGGAAAATCAAGTGTTTTTCTAGAAATATCCCACTTATCTAAAAAATCTATTACCTCATTTATATTATTACAAATTGTAAAACCATCCCAAACACTAAAACCCATTTCTCTCATCCAAAAAAGAGACTCTGAGTGATTAGTAAAACTATTATCATGATCTAAAACACTATAAAAAAAGACATTAAGAGACCTCTCTTTAACCTTTGATGAATCTAATAATTTTAATGAACCAGATGCAGCATTTCTAGGATTAGCAAATAGTGATTCATTATTAATCTCCCTTACTTTATTAATTGCGTCAAAAACAGAAAAACTCATAAAGATCTCACCTCTAATCTCAAAATCTTTTACAGTAGAGTATTTGGGCAATTCTCTAGGAAATCCACTTATAGTTAAAACATTATTAGTTACATCCTCTCCCTTAACTCCATCTCCACGAGTTAATGCTCTAACTAACTTACCATCCTTATAACTCAATGAGATTGCAACACCATCTATCTTAAGTTCACAAACATATTTAAAATCTACCCCAACTTCTTTTATAATCCTTTCATTAAAAGAATATAAAGAGCCCTTATCATAAGTATTACTCAATGATAACATTGGATATTTATGCTCAATAACTTTTAAATTGTCAGAATTATTTACAAATTGCAAATCACTTCCAATTGTTAATGTAGGAGAATCTTCACAAAAAAATTCTGGAAATTTATTCTCTAAAAATTTAAGCTCATCTAATAAAACATCATATTCAAAATCTGTTATTACTGGCTTATTATCAACATAATAATTCTTATTATGCTGCTTTATCTCCTCTCTTAAAAAGGAGATTCTCTCTTTTGCTTGTTTCTTTGTTATTTTCATAATTGATCTCACAAATTTACATTTTTTTTAAATATTATTACCTTTGCAGTTCAATTTAAAATAAGATGAAAAAATCAATCGTAATTTTAACAGGAGGAGGCCCAGCTCCAGGAATGAACACAGTAGTGGGCAGTATTGCTAAAACATTTATGGCCAATGGATATCGTGTATTGGGGCTACATGGTGGATATAAGGCTCTTTTTTCTGAGAGTCCTAATTATGTTGAATTTGACTTCTTAATGGCAGATGCCATTTTTAACAGAGGTGGATCTTTTTTGGTTATGAGCAGATATAAGCCATCTGATCATGATTTTGAGTGCAATTTTAATTTAGAGTTCTTCAAATCTAACAATATTCAACTTTTAGTAACTATTGGAGGTGACGATACCGCATCTACCGCAAATAGAGTGGCTAAATTTTTAGTTGAGCACAATCATACTATCTCTAATATCCACGTTCCTAAAACAATAGACAACGATCTTCCGCTACCGATGCAAAGACCAACATTTGGTTATGAATCGGCTAAGTCAGAGGGAGCAAGATTGGCAACCACCATTTATGAAGATGCAAGAACAAGCAATAACTGGTTTATTGTTTGTGCAATGGGAAGATCTGCTGGTCACCTTGCTTTTGGTATTGGATCTGCTGCTCACTATCCAATGATTGTGATTCCTGAGATGTTTAACAAAACAAAGATTACAATTGATAAAATTGTAAAACTATGTGTTTCATCAATAATCAAACGATCTATTCAAGGAGTAAACTACGGAGCAGTAATGATCTCTGAAGGTGTTTTCCACGAATTAAGTGAAGAGGAGTTAAGCAATTCTGGTGTAGTGTTCTCATATGACGATCATGGACACCCAGAGCTAGGTAAAGTATCAAAGGCTCACATTTTCAATGAACTTGTTGAGAAGAGAATTAAGCAACTTGGATTGACCACAAAATGTAGACCTGTTGAGTTGGGGTATGAATTGAGATGTCAGTACCCAAGTGCTTATGATTTAGTATATTGTACTGAACTTGGAATTGGAGTATATCAACTATTCCAAAAAGGAAATACCGGTTGTATGGTCTATATAGATCATCTTGGAAAAGTAGATCCATTATATCTTCATGATATACAAGACCCAAAAACAGGGAAAATACCTCCAAGATTGGTAAGCCTTGAATCAGATAGAGTACAAGCAATTATAGAGAATATTATGCAATACATAACACCTGCAGATTATTCGGAAGCTTCTAAATATATTCCTAATCCAGAGGAGTACGACTTTAGAACAATCTTAAATTGGTAGATCTAATTGATTATTAAAATATCATATTATTGAATAAGGTAATAATATATCAGCTAATACCTAGATTATTTGGGAATACAAATACAAGTTGTATTCCCAATTCTTCTATTGATATTAATGGTTGCGGTAAATTAGATGATATAACTACAGATGTGCTACTTAAGATAAAAGAACTTGGGTGTAGTCATATTTGGTTTACTGGAGTAATCGAACATGCAACTCAGACAGACTATAGTAATTATGGAATAAAAGCAAATAACAAATCTATAGTCAAAGGGATCGCCGGCTCTCCATATGCAATAACAGACTACTACGATATTGTACCAGCATTGGCTAATGATATTGAAAAGAGAGTTACCGAATTCAAAGATTTAATTAAAAGATGTCATAATATTGATATAAAAGTAATTATAGATTTTGTTCCAAATCATGTTTCTCGTGATTATTGCTCCGATGCAAAACCAAATGGAATCAAAGACTTTGGACAAGACGATGACTCAACAATTCAATTTAAACCTAGTAATAATTTCTACTATATCACTAATAAGGAGTTTATCTCTCCAGACCATATAAATAGCAACGAATGGTCATATAAAGAGTTTCCTGCAAAAGTTACTGGAAATGATTGTTTAAGCAATAGTCCCTCAATTTATGATTGGTACGAAACTGTTAAGCTAAATTATGGGATAGATATTTTTAATAACAATCAACGATATTTCAACCCAATTCCAGACACTTGGCTAAAGATGAATGATATATGCAAATTCTGGATATCTATGGGTGTGGATGGTTTTAGATGTGATATGGCAGAGATGGTACCAATAGAATTTTGGAATTGGTTGATATGTGACATCAAAAAGAGTAACCCAAAAGAGATTATATTTATAGCTGAAATTTACAAAAAAGAGCTCTATAGAGACTATTTATATAATGGAAAATTTGATTTACTATACGATAAGGTTGGCCTTTACGATACGTTAAAGGAGATAGTTATAAATGAAAGTGGGGCACATCTTATTACTCAACAGTGGCAGTCAATTGGTGATATTGAGGATAGAATGTTGAATTTTCTAGAAAATCACGACGAAGTAAGAGTAGCTTCAGATTTTTTTGCAAAAAATCCTATTAAAGCATTACCTGCATTAATTACTGCAATAATGTTAAACAAAGCTCCTTACATGTTATACTTTGGCCAAGAACTTGGAGAAAGAGGAATGGATTGCGAAGGATATAGTAAAGTTGATGGAAGGACATCTATTTTTGATTATTGGTCGGTAAAAACAGTCAGAGAGTGGATAACTAGTGAATATAAAGAGACTCAAATAAGAGAGTTATATCGGAAAATTCTGAATATTGCTTCTTCTCACGAATCTATTGTTAAGGGAGATAAGTTCGATTTACAATATGTAAACCCTTTTAGTACAGACTATGATAATAGCAGACTATATACTTTTGCTCGTAAATATAACAATGAGATGATCCTAATTGTTGTGAATTTTTCTAACTTATCTTTTGATATTAAGCTAAATATACCATATCATCTATTTGAATACTTTAATATAGCTCCTAATAAAATTTATAAAACATTAGATCTAATTGAGCAAATAGAAGATGAAGTATTCCTCTCAACAAATAATAAAATAGAACTAACCATAGGTGAGTTTGGATATAAAATAATTAAATTTTCACTTTAATTATATCATTCCAACATGTTGTATACTTGGGAGATAAACTAGACCTAGAATAAAGTTCAACCCCCTCATTTAAAGAACTAGCACACATAATTGCACCTCTACCATACTTATTGTTCATGCTATCTATGACTTTCATTAAAGAGTGATCTTTATTAATATCATAATCACAAAAAAGAGATGGAACTACAGACTCTCTTTTCTCTATTTTACTTACAACAACACCCGCTTTTTTATAGAGCCTATCACTACTATATATCTTTCTTAATATAGATTGTGCTGCTTTATTAAGCTGTACCGAACTATCTGTTGGCGTATCAAAACAAAAGGTGTATACCGTTTTAGAATAATTGCTATCAAACCTATTTGTTAATAAAAAAACGGTAAGGCAAGAGGCTACAGAGGATTGATCTCTAAGTTTCTTTGCACACGAGTCTGCAAAATTTGATATTGCAATAGACAGTGGCTCTATATCTACAATCTCTTTACTAAATGTTCTGCTAGTACATATCTCCTGTTTATCTCTAACATCCTCCTCTATATTATATTGAGGAGACCCATTTATCTCTTGCCAAATTTTATAACCAACTATGGTCATACTCTTTTTTACCCAATTTCCATTTGAATTGGCAAATTGAAGCGCATTATATATACCATGCATATTCAAATGGTTTAAATAAGAGCGTCCAATACCCCAAATATCAGAGACTTTACAATTTGACAAAACCTTTTTTATATCATCTTCTTTATGCATTACACAACAACCCTTTAATTTTGGATATCGTTTACATAACCCAGCTGCAACTTTTGATAATGTTTTTGTATTAGATACACCTATACTTAAAGGAATGCCTATCTCTTTTCTTATCTTGTAGTTTATATCTTTGATTAATGTCTCAATTTTATCTACACCTATACCAGAAAGGTCTAAAAAAGCCTCATCAATAGAATAGACCTCTATAGAGGGAGCTAGATCTCTGATCCTCTCCATAATTCTATAGGAGATATCTCCGTATAACTCAAAATTGGAAGAAAACACCTTTATATTGTACCTATCTACTTTATCTTTTACTTTAAATAAAGGCTCTCCCATTTTTATTCCCAGACTCTTAGCTTCATTAGATCTAGAAATAACACACCCATCATTATTACTAAGAACAATAACAGGCACACCATTTAAAGAGGGATTAAAAATCCGTTCACAGCTCACATAAAAATTGTTACAATCTGCAAGAGCGAACATAAAATATTATTTTTTTTATTATAGATATTGAGAACAACCCAACTATTACACCCAAATAATTTGCAATTAAATCTAAATATTCAAACTGTCTAAACTCCGTAGTATTTTGCAGTACTTCTGTTGAGGTAGATATAAAGATAGAGGCAAATAAAGAGATTATTAATGCGATATTTTTATTATATAACGACGGGTAAAAATCTACTAACACAGACCATATTAAAACGGGAAGTGGCAAATACATTATAAAATGAATGATTTTATCTATAGGGATACCCAAAAAATATTTAGGCAAGTCTACTTGGGTATTCTCAAACGAATATAGAGACAAAAACAGAACAGATGCTATATATATAATAAGCAATATCAAAGAAACTCTACCCCTAAAAACAAACATACTCAAATTAATTATTTAAAAACTAATATTTAACAACACTAATTAAAAGATAAAATCAGACCTTTTTAATTATATACTTAACAACACCCCAAATAATAAATTGATCTTCTTGATTAACCTCAATCTCATTAAAATCCTTGTTAGATGGAACCAAAAATATCTTATCACCTCTTTTATCAACTCTTTTTAATGTAAATTCTCCATCTAAAAAACAGACAGCCATAGAACCACAGTTGGGCTCTATTGAGCGATCTATCAATAAAAGATCGCCATCATTAACACCATCTCCAATCATACTACTACCACTTACTCTTGCAAAAAAAGTTGCCGATGGATTTTTAATTAACTCTCTATTTAAATCTAATTTAAGATCTACAAAATCATCGGCAGGTGAGGGGAAGCCAGCTTTTATTAAAGAGCTTGATAATGGCAACTCTAGTTCTCTATCTACGTGCGCTTTAAATATATTATCCTTTATTATCATTCATCATAATTTTGACAAATATAATGCTTTTCTAAATTAAATTTCATGACAAAATGTCATGTTTTAAACTTATTTTTTGTGTGGTATCTATTTTGAATTATAGATGGTAAAACATTTTGTTTAACAAATTAAAAATAGGAGGTAATTATGAAACTAATTCGTAGAGATGAGCACTTTCCAGTTTGGACTAATCTACTTAATGATTTTTTCAATAACTCCTGGAATGATATGGCTTTAAGAAATTATTCAAATACTAACACAACTCTTCCATCTGTAAATATTAAAGAGAATGAAGAGTCGTTTGAACTAGAGATGGCAGCACCAGGAATGGATAAAAACGATTTTAAAATTGAATTAAACCAAGGTGTTCTTAATATCTCATCAGAGAAGAAGACAGAAGAGAGCAAGCAAGAAGATAATTACACTAGAAGAGAGTTCAGCTATCAATCTTTTTGCAGATCATTCTCTCTACCAAATAGCGTAGATACCGAAAAAATTAATGCTAAATATCAAGATGGAATATTGATAATTAATATTCCTAAAAAAGAGGAGGCTAAACCAAAACCTATCAAGTTTATAGATATTAAATAGGTTTATTTGTAAAATCCAAAAAGAAGAAGAGGAAGTCTAGTATCAGACTTCCTCTTTTTGCATTACAAACCCTTATTTATAAGGACTTTAATCTATAGAAACAACCTCATCTTTAATTGCTAAATACGAAGATAGTTGACAAGGCGAGAAATCTTTAACATAGTCAAATCTCTCTTGATTCCAAGCTTTAGATTTATTAATATATATCTGTGCCGAGTTCAAGAATGAGTCATCTTGTTGTGCATCGATTAATAGCAAATATGACATAACAATATGAGATGCCATCTCTACCAACCTTCTAGCATGAAAATCGATATAATCGCTCTCTTTTCCTACAAGGAAACCACAAGCCTTTTCAAACTGCTCAGTCATTTCAACTAAGATTCTCTTTAATGGCTCAAAATCTGATTTTACAGGCATTTGCTCATACTCTTTGATAAGAGAGAGATAACCACCATTTGTTACATACCTTTGTGCCGCTACAACCTGTAGTTGAGATGTTCCCTCGTATATTGTTGTAATTCTGGCATCTCTGTATAAACGCTCAATAGGGTAGTCTTTCATAAAACCAGAACCTCCGTGAATCTGCAAAGAGTCATAAGTATTTTGGTTACAGTACTCAGAAGACATCATCTTAAGCATTGGAGTCAACATATCCGCAACTTTTTGATACTTCTTAGATTCACTTCTCTCTTCTGGAGTAAGTTTTCTCTCCTCTGAAATAAACCCGTAAGCCTTATATAAATCTACATATCTTGTTGTTTCATAAAGCAATGCACGAGAAGCTTGAAGTTTAGCTTTAATAATAGCTAACATCTCATATACAGCTGGAAATTGAATAATTGGTTTTCCAAACTGAACTCTCTCATTTGCATATTTAACAGCCTCTCTATATGCTGCCTCCGATATTCCCACAGATTGAGCACCAACACCCAATCTAGCTCCATTCATAAGAGACATAACATACTTGATAAGCCCCATTCTTCTCTCTCCAACAAGTTTTGCAGGAGCATTTGAGAATACTAGTTCACATGTTGGGGAACCTTTAATACCCAACTTATTCTCAATTCTTCTAACCGTAACACCTCCCCATGCTTGATCATGAACAAAATAAGATAGTCCTCTACCGTCAGTAGTATTCTCCTCTGATCTTGCTAATACAAGTTTAATTTGAGCATCTCCATTAGTAATAAATCTCTTTACACCATTAAGATACCATAACCCATCTGCTTCGTTATATGTAGCTCTTAGCATAACGGCCTGTAAATCACTACCAGCATCTGGCTCAGTTAAATCCATAGAACAAGTATCACCCAAATTAATTCTTGGCAAGAACTCATCCTTTATCTCTTCTGAACCAAACTCATGAATAGTTTCGGCACAATCTTGAAGACCCCAAATATTAGCAAAACCCGCATCTGCTCTAGCAACAATTTCTGCAGCCATAACATATGGAACCATAGAAAAATTTAGTCCACCATATTGTCTTGGAAGAGACATTCCATATAGGCCTGCCTGAGTTAATACATCTTGATTTTCTTGTGTACCAGGAGCATAAGTTACTCTACCATTTTTATGAAGAGGACCCAACTTATCAACCTCCTCGGCATTAGGAGCTATTGTGTTTCCACAAATCTCTCCCATTATCTCCATTACCTTATCATAAGAGTCGATAGCATCCTCTACTGTACAAGGGGCATAGTCAAAATTGCCGGCATCTTTAAAATCCAACTCCTTTAGTCTAACAATTTTAGACATCATAGGGTGGTTATATTGAAATTTAAGATCTTTATTATCTGTATAAAAATTAGCCATACTATTTACTGTTAAGTTTGTAGGATTTTATCATTCTAGGTATAATTTCATTCAAGTCACCAACAATAGAGTAGTCGGCAAGCTGATGAATTGGAGCATTTGGATCACTATTTATTGATATGATCATAGCAGACTGGTCCATACCTGCAGTATGTTGAATTTGACCAGAAATACCTACTGCTATATAAAGTTTTGGTCTAACTGTAACTCCAGTTTGACCAATTTGTCTTGCAGGCTCTGCAAATCCAGCATCAACTGCTGCTCTAGATGCACCAACTTGTGCTCCTAGAACATTTGCTAAATCGTATAAAAGATTAAAATTCTCTTTTGAACCAACACCAAAACCACCTGCAACAATTACAGAAGATCCTTTGATATCTATTTTTCTCTCCTCTATATGACGCTCTAAAATCTCTACAATAAAATCCTCAGGCTTCAAAATAGATTTAACATCTATTGTGTTTATTGAACCCTCAACAGGAGTAGATAGCTCCTCTTTTTTCATTACTCCCTCTCTAACAGTTGCCATTTGAGGCCTGCAATCTGGGTTAATAATAGTTGCAATAATGTTTCCACCAAATGCTGGTCTTATTTGATAAAGAAGATCTTTATACTCTTTGCCAGATTTAGCCTCTTTGTGATCTCCAATTTCTAAAGAGGTACAATCAGCTGTTAATCCACTCTTTAAAGCACTAGAAACTCTTGGTGCTAAATCTCTTCCTACACTTGTTGCTCCAAAAAGAACTATTTGAGGTTGCTCCTTTGCAAAAAGATCTAATGCTATTGCCGAATATGGCAAAGTTAGGTAGTGTTCCAAACTTGCATCTTCTGCTAAATGCACTTTTGATGCACCATATTGATAAAGCTCCGGAACTAGATTAGATACGTTTGATCCTATCAATAGGGCCTCTAAACCACAAGAGAGTTTTTGAGCTAAAACCCTTCCTTTTGTTAATAGCTCAAGACTTACATCAGCTATTTTTCCGCCCTCTGTCTCTATATATATAATTATATTATTCATTTTTTGTCAATTATGGGTTATCCAATAGTGTGTGACGAAATTAATTCACTCATTAACATGTCAATATCTTCAAAACTAGATGTTAGTCTTTTTGACTCTTTAGCCTGAAAAACAATATTCTCTATCTTCTTTACTTTTGTTGGTGAACCAGATAGACCATACTGTATCTCGTCACCACCAACATCGGCAACTCCCCATTCTGGTATTCTCAAAGACTCAAGAGAGTGAATTGGCAAATATGAGTTATGCTCATTATCCATCTCCTCTGTTTGGGTCTTAGCATGTTTAAATCTCATTAGTTGTTTAGCATTTCTTGGTCTGCAATCTGGAGCAGTAGCATGAACTGTAATCACAACTGGAATTGGTGACTTAACTGTCTCTACACCTCTTTCTAGCCTTCTCTTTACTGTAATCTTGCCATCTTCGACAGAAATAACATCCTCTGCATAAGTAATTTGAGGAAGAGACAATTTTTCGGCAACTTGAGGGCCTACTTGAGCAGTATCTCCATCAATTGCTTGTCTTCCAGCAATAATTATGTCTGGATTAATTTTTTTAATAGCCATAGATAATGCATATGAGGTTGCTAATGTATCGGCACCCGCAAACTTTCTGTCTGTGAGTAACACACCTCCGTCTGCACCTCTGTAGTAACCCTCTCTGATTATCTCAGCAGCACGAGGGGGGCCCATAGTTAGTAACAGCACCTCTGAACCAGGATATTTATCCTTAATTCTCAAGGCTTGTTCCAAGGCGTTCATATCCTCTGGATTAAAAATAGCAGGAAGGGCGGCTCTGTTAACAGTACCGTCTTCTTTCATTGCATTTTTGCCAACATTCCTAGTATCAGGCACCTGTTTGGCCAATACTACAATCTTGAAATTTTTATTCATATAGTTAATGGTAATTTAAGCTTCAGCAGAACTATTGCCAAAGTTTATGGGTACTTTGTTTGGTTGTGAATTGTGAATCTCTATCTCTCCAAACTGAGACTCATATTTTAAGAGATTATCTTTAAGAGCCATATAAAATCTTTTAATATGCTCTGGATTCATTATGATTCTATTAGTAACTTGAGCCTTGGGAACTCCAGGCATCATACGTATAAAATCTAAAATAAATTCACTGCTAGAGTGAGTAATTATTGCCAAATTTGAATAAGACCCTTGAGCAACATTGTCCCTTAGCTCTATATTTAGCTCTTTATCTAGATCCATAATATCTACTTTTTAATACATCTACGCAAAGATAGGATTTTTTCTTAATTACAAATTTTGGCACCTATATTTTAAATTTGATTAACTTTGTAGCTTAGTAAATTTAGAATATTAAAGCAATTTATGGAAATTTCTGCAAAATACACTCCTGCTCAAATAGAAGCAAAATGGTATAAGTATTGGTTAGACAATCGCTTTTTTCACTCAGAACCAAATGAGAAAGAGCCCTATACAATTGTCATACCTCCTCCAAATGTTACTGGTGTTTTACATATGGGTCATATGTTAAACAATACTATTCAGGATGTATTGGTCAGAAGAGCCAGAATGAAAGGCAAAAATGCATGCTGGGTACCAGGAACAGATCATGCATCAATTGCCACCGAAGCCAAAGTTGTAGAGAAACTTAAAAAAGAGGGCATAGATAAATCCTCTCTAACAAGAGAAGAGTTTTTAGAACACGCATGGGAGTGGAAAGAGAAACATGGAGGAATTATTTTAGAGCAATTAAAAAAGCTAGGAGCTTCATGCGATTGGGAGAGAACCAAATTTACTATGGATCCAGATCTAAGTCAAGCTGTTATAAATACTTTTGTACACTACTATAAAAAAGGGTGGATATACAGAGGTATAAGGATGGTAAACTGGGATCCTATCGGCCAAACAGCTGTTAGCGACGAAGAGGTTATTCATAAAGAGACCCAGTCTAAATTATACTATATTAAGTATTACGTAAGTGATAACAAATCTGAATATGTAACAATTGCAACCACAAGGCCAGAGACCATTATGGCCGATACCGCAATTTGTGTTAACCCTGCAGATAGTAGATATCACTCTTTAAAAGGTAAAAAAGTTTTAATCCCACTTATTAATCGCGAGATTCCAATAATTGAAGATGAATATGTAGACATGGAGTTTGGTACTGGATGTCTAAAAATAACTCCTGCTCATGACATTAACGACTACGAAATTGGTATTAGACACAATTTGCCAGTAATTGACATTTTAGATGATTTTGGTAAGCTAAACTCAAAAGCAGAGATACTAATAGGAGAAGATAGATTCATTGCAAGAGATAAAATTGTTGAGATGTTAAAAGAGTCTGGCAATTTTATAAAAGAGGAGGGCTACAAATCTCAAGTTAGCTACTCAGAGAGAACAAATGCAGTTATAGAACCCAAACTATCTCTACAATGGTTTTTGAAGATGAAAGAGGCTGCAGAACCAGCTTTGGAGTATGTAATGAACGACACAATAAAGCTAATCCCAGAAAAATATAAAAACACATATAGACACTGGATGGAGAATGTCAAAGATTGGTGTATCTCCAGACAACTTTGGTGGGGCCAACAGATACCTGCATGGTACCTTGCCGATGGAACTTATATTGTTGCAAGTAATATAGATGAGGCCTTAGAAATTGCAAAAACTAAAGACTCAAATATTACAAAAGAGCAACTCACACAAGACCCAGATGTATTAGATACCTGGTTCTCATCATGGTTATGGCCAATCTCTGTATTTGACACAAATGTACCAGGCAATAAAGATGCAAAACCAAACAGAGATCTATCATATTACTATCCTACAAACGATTTAGTTACAGCCCCAGAAATTCTATTCTTCTGGGTTGCCAGAATGATAATGGCAGGTCATGAATTTTGCAATGATGTTCCATTTAAAAACGTTTATTTAACTGGAATAGTGAGAGATAAGCTTGGAAGAAAAATGTCAAAATCTCTAGGAAACTCTCCTGACCCATTAAATCTAATAGAAGAGTTTGGTGCCGATGGTGTTAGAGTGGGAATGCTTCTTTGTAGCAGTGCAGGAAACGACATTCTCTTTGATCAAAGCCAAGTTGAACAAGGTAGAAACTTCTCAAATAAAATTTGGAACGCATACAGATTAGTTAGAGGATGGCAAGTAGATGCTAATGCAGAACAACCAGCAGAGTCCAAAGAGGCAGTTAAGTGGTTTGAATCTCTTCTAAACTCATCAATAAATACTATTGAAGACCATTTTGACAAATTTAGACTATCAGACGCATTGATGACCACATATAAACTATTCTGGGACGACTTCTGCGCATGGTATTTAGAGATAATTAAACCATCATTTGGCAAAGGCATAGACTCAAATACATACTCATCTACACTTAGAATTTTTGATAAATTATTAAAGCTATTGCATCCATTCATGCCTTTTATAACAGAAGAGCTATGGAGCAATCTAGAGGAGAGAAGAGATGGAGATAGTATAATGATTGCAAACTCTCCAACAGTAGAAGAGGAGATAGATACCGTTTTACTTGCCGATTTTAACCTTATAAGAGGAGCTATTGTAGAGATCAGAAATATTAGACAAAGTAAGAACATCTCTCCAAAAGAGGAGCTAGAGCTATACTACAAAGGCCAGATAAATATAGCACTATTACCTGTTATTTATAAAATGGCAAATATCTCTAAAATAGATCTCTTAGAGAACTTAGAAAAAGAGGAGAGTGGCAGCTCATTCTTAGTAAACACTACAGAGTTTTTTGTACCACTTGCAGGAATGATTGATATAGAGCAAGAGATCGCAAAAATTGATTCAGAAATTACCCATTTAACAAACTTCCTGAATTCGATAGATAAAAAACTATCTAATGAGAAGTTTATCTCCAACGCTCCAAAACAGGTAATTGATCTGGAGTTGAAGAAAAAATCTGATTCAGAGAGTAAAATAGCTAACCTTTCTCAAATTAAAGAGGAGCTACTTAAAAAAAGATAGAAATGTATAGATCCGAGACATATCTAGAAGTAAGATATTACGAAACAGACTTGATGGGTATTGTTCACCACTCAAATTACATTAGATATTTTGAGTGTGCTAGACACCAAGCTCTAGTTGATCTTGGCCTTCCAATATGCAAAATAGAGCATATGGGAATTATGATGCCTGTAGTCTCAGTTGAGTGTCATTACAAAATGCCTGCAACAAGAGGAGATACCCTCAAAATTGTAAGTACTGTAAATGAGATGCCTAAGGTAAAAATCAAAATTGATAGCACAATTTATAATACAAATGGTGATATTATATGCACAGGAAGTGTAACTTTGGGCTTTATTCATGCAGAAAACAGAAGGCCAACTCGAGTTCCAGCATTTATATCGGATCTTTTTGCCCCTTATTTTAAATAAAACGTTAAATTATAATGAAAACTCTTTTACTTTTTGGAACATTAGGTGCATCAGAAATTGTAATTATTGCATTTCTTGTACTTCTATTATTTGGTGGTAAAAAAATTCCTGAGCTAATGAAAGGAATTGGAAAAGGTGTAAAAAGCTTTAAAGATGGAATGAAGGGAATTGAAGATGAGATAAGTGACTCTTCTCAAGACTCTAAAAAAGAAGACAATAAATAGTACTGGTTTGAAAGACGAGATGACATTCTGGGATCATCTAGACGAATTGAGAGGTTTACTTTTCCGTTCGGCAGTGGTTTTGTTTATATTGGGGATTGTAGTATTCTTCAACAAATCTTTTGTTTTTGATACTATAATATTTGCTCCAATAGACTCAGATTTTATTCTATTCAAATGGTTTACTAGTTTATCTAGATTTTTGAATATTCCACAAATGGCCCCCTCCGATTTTAAACTAGACCTAATTAATATAGAGTTAGCATCTCAATTTTTCACACATGTAAGCGTTTCATTATCAATCGCATTTATTCTCTCTATACCATATATACTATATCAATTATGGTTATTTGTAAAGCCTGGACTATACGATCACGAGAGAAAAAGTGTTCAGAAAGCATTTGGATTTGCATCGATTCTATTTTTTATTGGTGTTCTTGTTGGATATTTCTTTGTCTTCCCTCTCACAGTAAGATTCCTTGGAACTTATCAAGTGAGTGAGTGGGTTGTAAATCAAATTTCTCTTAAATCATATATATCCATGTTTACATGGTTAATATTGATAATGGGAGTAGTATTTGAATTACCCGCATTAGCTTTAATTTTATCTAGATTAAATATAGTTAGCAAAAGCATGCTTAAGAAATATAGAAAACATGCTTTTATAACCTTAATAATAATAGCTGCCATTATCACACCAACAGGAGATGCCTTTACACTCTTTATTGTGGGAACACCTCTCTATCTATTATATGAATTTAGCATATTAATTTGCCGTGATTTCGATTAATAATCTCTCTATATCTTTTGGTGGCGTCTCTCTATTTGACAATGTAAATTTTCACATTAGTTCTGGTGAAAAAATTGGCCTAACTGGTAGAAACGGATCTGGAAAAACAACACTTTTAAAAATAATAAACGGGATAATCTCTCCATCGGAGGGAGATGTTCAAATTCCATCTAACATTAAAATTGGCTACCTACCTCAAGAGATGGAGTTCTGCAAAGAGACTAGTGTCATTGAGGCTGTAGAATCTGTTTTTAATACAATTAAAGAGATCGAAGCCCAGATAAACCACATAACAAACCAACTACATATTAGAACAGATTATGACTCCAATGAGTATAACAATATTGTTATACAGCTTAATGATCTGACCGATAAGTATAACATTTTAATGGCCGATAACCCTAGGTCAAATATCGATAGAGTTCTGCTTGGGCTTGGTTTTTCTAGAGAAGATTTCAATAGAAATCGTAGAGAATTTAGTCAAGGTTGGAATATGAGAATAGAGTTAGCTAAAATTCTATTAACAAAACCAGACATACTTCTTCTTGATGAACCAACAAACCATCTGGATATTGAGTCTATCTCATGGCTAGAGTCCTACCTAGTAACTTTTAAAGGGTCGGTGGTTCTAATTTCTCACGATAGAAGATTTTTAGATTCAATCACCAATAGAACAGTAGAGATTGTCTTAGGAAAAATAAATGACTATAAAGTCCCATATTCGCAATACTTAATATTAAGAAAAGAGAGAATTGAACAACAGAGAGCAGCCTACCAAAACCAACGTAAATTAATTGAAAAGACAGAAGACTTTATTGAACGTTTTAGATACAAAGCCACAAAATCTAATCAAGTCCAATCAAGAATAAAGCAGCTAGAGAAGATAGATGTTATAGAAATAGAGCAAGAAGATAACTCCTCTCTAAACCTTAAATTTCCTACTGCTCCAAGATCTGGTAATATAGTCGTAAAATCAAAAAACCTAACCTTCTCATATGGTGGTCCTGATTGTGTTCTTGACTCTATAGATCTTACTATTGAAAGAGGAGAGAAGATTGCTCTTTTAGGTAAAAATGGTCAAGGTAAAACCACTTTTGTTAGACTAATAAATAGTGAGTTAACCCCAACCAAAGGTTCTATTGAACTCGGACATAATGTTTTAGCTGGATACTTTGCTCAAAACCAAGAAGACATACTAAACAAGGCCGATACTGTTTTTGATACTTTAGATAAAATAGCTGTTGGCGACGTACGCACAAAGCTTAGAGATATTCTAGGATCCTTTCTTTTCTCTGGAGAGGACATAGATAAAAAAGTAGAAGTTTTAAGTGGGGGAGAGAGAGCTCGATTGGCCATGGCAAAACTTCTCCTAAAACCTTATAATCTTCTTATTCTAGATGAGCCAACAAATCACATGGATATAAAATCTAAGGAGATTTTAAAGCAAGCACTAATCAATTATAGTGGTACAATTGTTCTGGTTTCTCACGACAGAGATTTTTTAGACGGTTTGGTAACAAAAATATATGAATTCAAAGATAGAAAGGTAAAAGAGCACTTGGGAGGATTAGATTCATTTTTAGCATCTAAAAAAATAGATAGTTTAGATCAGCTACAATCACCAACAAAAAAAGAGGAGTTTACAAACTCTATTACCTCTAATTCTCAAAATAGTTCTAAGCTTGAGTATCAACAACAAAAAGAGAGAGAAAAAGAGCAAAAAAAGATTCAAAACAAAATTAATAAATGTGAGGAGAAGATATACCAACTAGAGATATTAAAGGAGAGCATAGAAGAAAAATTATCTAATGAGTCCGATGTCGATAAAATAACTAAATTAGTAGAGGATTACGACAAAATCAAAAAAGAGATTGACACACTTATGACTGAGTGGGAAAATTTAAGTAAAACATAGAGTATAAAAAGAAAAAAATAACTAGAGATAATATGGAAAATGAAAAATATATATTTGGTATACAACCAATATTCGAAGCTATAGAGAGCGGAAAAAAAATAGAAAAAGTGATGTTTAAACAGGGCTTAGAGGGCCATCAGTTTAGACTCCTTTTAGAAAGACTTCAAGCTATGGACATTAGAACACAATTTGTTCCATATGAAAAACTAAATAAAGTAACCAAATCAAACCATCAAGGAGCAATTGCATATATCTCTTCTGTTGAATATTTTTCATTAGATCAAATTATTACCATCAAAAACGCCAAGAGAGAGTCTCCACTTTTTCTTATTTTAGATGGAGTTAGCGATGTTAGAAATTTTGGTGCGATTGCAAGATCTGCTGAATGCTCTGGAGTATCGGCAATTATCCTACCATCAAAAGGGAGTGCTACAATTAATGCCGATTCCATTAAAACATCGGCAGGAGCATTGATGAAAATTCCCGTATGTAGAGTTGGAAATATTAGAGAGGCTCTATACTTCTTAAAAGATCATGATGTTCAGATTGTATCGTGTACAGAAAAAGCAGATGATACAATATACAATATTGACTTTTCTAAACCAACCGCAATTATAATGGGTTCGGAAGATAAGGGAGTATCAAAATCTGCGTTGGCTATTTCCGATCAAATGGTGAAAATCCCAATGATGGGAGAGATCGGTTCGTTGAACGTATCTGCTGCAGCGGCTGTTGTTCTATTTGAGAGCGTTAGACAGGGGAATCTGTAATCTTCTAAACTCCGAACATACTATAGCTGTGGCCACAGCAACATTTAGAGACTCACTACCTCCATTACTAATTGCAAAAGAGGGAATGTTGAGTCTCTTTTTTACTAGACTCTCTACACTCTGTGATATTCCAAACGATTCACTACCCATAATAATTATGCCCCCATCTGAGAGACTCTCTGAGTAAATACTCTGGCCATCTAAAAAAGTTCCATAAATACTATCTTTATATGGATAGGCCTTAATAAAGTTGTGAATATCTGTATAAATAACCGGTACTCTAAAAATAGCGCCCATAGAAGATTGAACCACTTTACTATTATATAGATCTACAGAATCTAATGAGCATATAATTTGTTTTATACCAAACCAATCTGCAATTCTAATAATAGTTCCCAAATTACCTGGATCTCTAACAGAATCTAAAACAAGAAAAAGCTCAGACTTGCTTGGTGTGGAGTCTATCAGAAACTCTCTCTGCTTTACTACAGCCAAAACTGGAGAAGGAGAAGATAAATGAGTAATTTTTGACATTAACTCCTCTCCAATATCCTCTTTTCTATAAACTGAATCTATCTCCCATCCAGAATCTATCGCCTCTTGAAGTAGTTTATCTCCCTCTACAACAAATAGATTATTTAGATCTCTAAATTTTTTGGAATTCAGAGATCTAATAAGCTTAATCTGAGATTTTGATATAGACATATTTATCAAATCAGATATTGATACTAATATCCAAGTATTTTTAGCATAGATTTATATGTCTGCTCTTTACTGAATAACCTTGTAACATAATCGCCATTTTCATCTACATCAATAGTGATATGTTTTGGTGCTGGTTGTAAACAGTGCTGAATTCCACCATACCCTCCAACAGACTCTTGATAAGCACCTGTATGGAAAAAGCCGATATAGAGAGGCTCTTGCTCCTCCTCATCAACTGATGGACTATTTAAAGTCGGCAAAAAGACAGCATTTGCATGCGCCTCTGCATTATAGTAATCTTGACTATCGCACGTTAAACCTCCCAGAAAGACTCTCTGGTATTCACTATTCCATTTATTAATCGGCAATAAGATAAACCTCTGTTTTATACCCCAAGTATCTGGTAATGTGGTCATAAAAGAACTATCCACCATATACCAACGCTCTCTATCATTCTGTTGTTTCTGATCTAAAACCTGATAAATTACAGCACCACTCTCACCAACAGTAAAACTACCAAACTCGGTAAAAATATTTGGCTCCTGTACTCCCCTCTGAGAACAGATACTCTTAATTTGAGCAATAACCTCTTCTGCCATATACTCATAATCATAATCGAAAGCCAAAGAATTTTTAATTGGGAAACCACCTCCAATATTCAATGAGTCTAACTCAGGACAAATATTCTTAAGATCACAATATACCGATACACATTTAGATAACTCATTCCAATAGTATGCATTATCTCTAATACCAGTATTTATGAAAAAATGGAGCATCTTAAGAGAGAACTTTTTATTCTGTTTAATTTTATTCTCATAGAACGGAATGATATCGCTATAACGAATTCCCAAACGAGAGGTATAGAACTCAAATTTTGGCTCCTCCTCTGCCGCAATTCTAATTCCAATTTTACAACTCTCTGTTATTGCATCATTTAACTCCTCAAACTCCTGCATATTATCTAATACAGGAATGGTATTTTTCCAACCACTATTTATTAAATTAGCAATATTCTCTATATACAATGGCTTTTTGAATCCATTACAAATAATATATAGATTATTATCAATTACCCCCTTCTCGTGAAGTGACCCAATAAGATTAAGATCAAATGCAGATGAAGTCTCTATATGAATATCATTCTTTAAAGCCTCTTCTAAAACAAAAGAGAAGTGTGAACTCTTTGTACAATAACAATAGTTATAATCTGCGTTATAATCTACCTTTGCCATTGCAACATTAAACATTCTTTTAGCTCTCTGAATTTGAGACGATATCTTTGGTAAATATGTTATTTTAAGGGGAGTGCCATATTGCTCAATTATATCCATAATTGGAATATCGTGAAAATACAATTCGCCATCTTCTACTCTAAACTCATCTTGAGGAAAGTCAAAAGATTGCTCAACTAAATCTATGTATTTATTCTTCATCTTAATAATGTAAGTAAGTTAGTTCATCCATTTTTATACAATGTAAATAAGTTACATCTATTTTTTGCAAAGATATTTCAATATTTTGTATTTTATTACAAATACCCTATCTTTTTAAGATATTTTGTATTTTTGCTCAAAATAAGTGGTTAATGAAACTCAAATACATAATTAGCATACTGCTAATAACAGCATATAGCTCTTGTAGCACTGTAAAGACAGTACCTCCAGGAGAGAGTCACCTTATAGAAAACAAAATCATTGTAGAAAACAAAGCTCTAAAATCATCTGAGTTAGCTCCATTTATTAGACAACACCCAAATAGTTCACTAATTCCTGGTTGGAATCCTTTTGTATCTATATACAATTGGGGAGGGGAGAGAGATCGCGGAATATATCGGCTTTTTAAAAGGATCGGCCAACCACCTGTTATTCTTGACACATTTTTAGTAAAACGCTCAATTACAAATATAGACAATAGGCTGACCTCTTTAGGCTTTTATAATAATCAGGTAAGAGACAGCATTGTTATCTCAAATAAAAAAAGTAGAGTCTTCTATATTGTTAACCCTGGCAAATCATTTATTATAGATAGTATAAGTTACAAAATAGATAATCCAGTTATTGATAGTATAGTTAAAAATCACATTCACAGGAGCGCAATAAAAAAAGGTAATATATTGTCAGAAAACTCATTAGAAAGAGAGAGCAATAGAATAACTGCCATACTACGTAATAACGGATTTTACTCATTTAGCAATAATTTTTTCTTCTTTGAGGCCGATACTATTAGTTTTGGAGGTAAGGCTAACTTATATATAAAGATAAAAAATTATACCCGTAACGAGTCTCCAGCAGATGCTAGAGATCATAACAAATATAAGATAAGAGATATAACCATATATCCAGATCACGACCCCTCCATTCTTTTTTCTCAATCAGATGTAAAATATGATACCCTAAATCATCCAAATTTTACACTACTAAGCAGAGGAGATAGAACAATAAGAACATCTGTTATAGATAAAATGAATCTAATAAAAAGAGGAGATCTTTATAACGAACGTACTGCAACAATATCATATGATAGGCTAGTGGCCTTAAGGTTTTTTTCTGGTGTCAACCTTCAATTTGACCAGGTAATTGGAGAAGATACAGAAGACGGATATAAACAAGTAGATTGTCAGATTAGACTAACACCCTCTAAAAGTCAAGGATATAAAATTAACTTAGAAGCTTCTAGTAACTCTAATGATCTTTATGGCATCTCACCTGCCATCTCTTACTATCATAAAAATCTATTTAAAGGAGGGGAGTGGTTTAGCTTAGGATTTATGGGTAATTTTCAATTTAAGATAAATGACCCCACTAAATCTACAGAGTTTGGAATATCAACTGGGCTCTCTTTACCAACATTTCTTTTTGTAAAAGACTCTAGGTTTAAACACTATGTACCCAGAACAGACATAAATATAAGGTACAGCTACCAAGATAGACCAGAATTTACTAGAAATCTTATCTCATTTAATTATGGATATAATTGGAGAATGGGAGAGCGACTATTTTATACAATAAATCCATTACAGTTAAATATAATTAAGCTCTATAATCTTAACCCTGGATTTTATGAGAGTTTAAAAGACCCATTCCTTAAATATTCATACAGAAACCACTTTGATTTGGGTATGGGTAGCGTAATATATTATACAACAGATGCATCTGCTATTCCAAAAAAGAGTTTCTTTTATATAAGAATGGCCAATGATCTTGCTGGAAATTTAATATCCCTTTTTAACTCCTCTCTAAGTCGGGATACCACAGGAGCACGACTAATATGGAATACTCCATATGCACAATATTTTAGAACCGATCTGACAGCTGGATATACAAAAGTAATATCACCTTCTCAATCGTGGGCAAATAGAATAAATATTGGTATTGGATATGCATATGGAAACTCTAATGTTCTTCCTTTTGAAAAACTATTCTATGCAGGAGGTGCAAATAGCATGAGAGGGTGGCAGGCTAGGTCGTTAGGCCCTGGCTCATCTGCTATTGACTCAACTTTCTCTATTCCAAACCAGACTGGAGACTTAAAACTAGAGATAAATAGTGAATATCGGTTTAAACTATTCTGGAGAATGGAAGGAGCACTTTTTGCAGATATTGGTAATATTTGGACTTTAAAAAGTGAGATAGGCCGAGAGGGAGGTCTCTTTAAGATTAAGGACTTTTATAAGAGCATTGCCTGCAATTGGGGTGTTGGAACAAGACTTAACTTGGAGTTTGTTATTCTTAGATTAGATCTTGGAATGGTATTAAGAGAACCACATTTAAAACAGTGGATTGGACCAAAAGATTGGTTTAAAAAGAATACCTACGCCATTCAATTTGGCGTAGGTTATCCTTTCTAATTTATTTAGCGCGATTTTTACGTATCTTATGACCTTTAAGGCCGTAGTAAAGAATATATATAAAAAGAGGTGGAGCAATCCAGTAAGAATTTTGAGCACCCACAACATCTTTCATAAATCCGTATATAACAGGAATTACAGCCCCTCCAGCAATTGCCATTACTAAAAAAGAGGAACCAGTTTTGGTGAACTTTCCTAAATCTGATATAGCCAAAGGCCAAAGTGCTGGCCACATTAATGAGCATCCTAACGCGACAATAGCTATAAACCATATAGATATATTAGCTGGAGTAAAAACAACTAATAATGACCCAACAATTCCAAGAATTGAGCAGATTATTAGAGCTTTGGATTGAGAGATATATTTAGGAATAAATAGAATACCACAAATATATCCAACCACCATTCCAATAGGAGATATTAATGCATAAGAGGACGCATTTGGCAAACTCAACCATGAAGCATAATCTACCAAAGTCCCAAGAGCAACTGTCTCAACTCCAACATAAAAGAAGAGAGCTAACGCACCCAACAAAAGATGTGGAAAATCTAAGATAGATTTACCGCTATCTTTAGTATCCTCCTCTTCATCTTCTCCAGCAGCCTTAACCTCTGGCAGAGGAGCCAATAGAGAAATCACTCCTAAAAGGAGAAAAACCCCAATAATAATGTAGAATGGTAAAAATAGATCTGATATAACTGTATCGTCTGTATTTTTACCAATAACATATGCCAAAAATATAGGAGATACAGGCCAAGCCAACTTATTGCAAATACCCATTATAGACATCCTCTTAGCAGCACTCTCCATTGGACCCAATATTGTAATATATGGGTTAACAGATGCT